>NZ_JBEYXP010000038.1:0-117331 GCF_040704615.1 Streptomyces sp. NPDC046862
ATGCCCGCGGCCGTGCCCGCGCTGGTGAGGACGTCCCCGTCGTCCACGAACAGCTCGCGCGGGTCGACGTGCACCGACGGGTAGCGCTTGGCCAGCGTCGGCGCGTACATCCAGTGGGTGGTGGCCGGCCGGCCGTCCAGCAGCCCGGCGGCGGCCAGCACGAAGGCGCCGGTGCACAGCCCGACGATACGGGCGCCCTCCTCGTGCGCCCGGCGCAGCGCGTCGAGCGCCTCCTCGGGCGGCGGCGAGGTGATCGAACGCCAGGCCGGGACGACCACGGTGCCCGCCCGTGAGATCGCCTCCAGCCCGTTCGGCGCGGTCAGTTCCAGGCCCCCCGTGGTCCGCAGTGGACCTTCTTCCCCGGCGCTCACCAGCAGCCGGTAGCGCGGCACTCCGGCGTCCTGGCGGTCGATCCCGAACACCGAAAGTGGTATGGAACTCTCGAAGATGGGGCCGCCGCTGAACAGCAGCACCGCAACGATCTCCTTGCGGCGTCGCCCGGAAAGTTTCCGGGCCGCGGCTTCCGGCGCGGCAGCGGAGTCGTGGCTCATACTGCTAAGCCCCCCTCAGTGGTCGCGGCTCCTCGGTTGTGTCGCTCCTGCACGTTTCCCCTTGGTCCTGCACGAGTCCCCCGCCGTAAGACAGTCAAGATCGAATCTACTGCGTCCCGTGCTGCCGGCGTGGCCGGTTCGGCAACCGGCACATTGTCGACTTGGCAACTTGGCGTGAAGCATTCGATCACGAAGCGTTGCACTCGTGGGCCCTACAGGGAAGTGCGCCTCGTCGCAGTGGCCAATCCACGTAGGGTGCGCGCGCCCCACGAGCCCCTTTCAGCGCAGGTCGAACGGGGGGTCCAGGGGTGTTCGAGCAACAGATGCACAGGAACCAGAAGTTGGCTGAAAAGATGCGGGGGCGTGCGCGGAAACCGGTCAGTCGACCGGCGTGTTCCGCCCCGAGTGCCGACCGCCCCTGCGCGCCCCCGAGCCGACCCGGCCGACCCGGGCGCGCCGGCCTCGTCGTGGCGCTCCCTCGCGGACCGGCGTGCGCGCCGCGCCCCGCTCCGACTGGCGCAGCAGGACCCGGCAGACTCCGGTCACGGCCGCCAGTCCCAGGGCCGTGCCGGCCGCCCCGCCGAGCGAGGTGCCGTACGCGACGAGGACCACGGGTACGAGGACACAACTGAAGGCCGCCCAGCGGATGAGGTCGCCCGCCGTGTCGGTGGCGGGGCGCTCGGTGGGGCGCGGGGATCCGGGGGTGGACCGGGAGGCCGTCTGGTGTCCGGGCACTGCGTGCTCCTGTGGGGATGACTTACCCGGGTTCAACGCGTGTTCGACCGCTCGGTCACTGCCGGAACGCGGATCCTTCACCGCCGGGATATGGATCCGGGGCCGGAGTGGCCCGTACTCTGGGTAAACCCTGTGGCGGACGCCTGGGTGAACCCTGTGCGAACCGCCTGTACGGGGCAGCAACCATTGCGTTACGGGCGTCCGCTCGTGCATGCTCCCTGGAACCCCGCGCAGCCGGTGCGGGGCCTGGGATAAGGAGGCGTGCCGCCGTACCCTTGGGGGTATGGGGTTGGGAAGATGATTCCCGGACACAGCTCCGCAGCACACTGTCGTCCCACACCCACGAGGACCCGAACGCCGAGACACCCATGGCCGGTCACGAATTCTTCGAACCCGCGGACCGCAAGAGGCGGCCGGTAGCCGATCCGACGGCCGCCGACCCCCTGGCGGCGGAAGAAGCACGCCCCACCTGCGATCCCGCCTTCAAGCACGGCGTCGTCGTCGGCTTCGACGGCTCGACGTCCAGCGAGCGCGCCCTCGCCTACGCGATCGGCATGGCCCACCGCTCCGGCTCGGGCCTGATCATCGTGCACGTCGCCAACCGGCTGCCCACCACCGTGTGGGCCGGCTGTGAGCCACCGGTCTTCGTCGACGTCCCCGACCACCGCACCGAGGTCCTCGGCCTCGAACTCGCCTGCGCGGAGTACCTGGCCGAGGTCCCCTGGATCCTCGTCGAGCGCGGCGGCGACATCTGCCACGAACTCGAAGAGGTGGGGCGGGAGTACGAGGCGGACGCGATCGTCGTCGGCTCCACCCACGGGATCGTGGGGCGCATCTTCGGCTCGGTCGCGGGCCGGCTCGCGAAGCGTGCGCAGCGGCCGGTCATCGTCATTCCGTAACTCGCTGTCATTCCGTAACTCGCTGTTGCCCCAGGGGAGATGTGCTCGCGGGGCGGTCAACTCTCTTTCGGCTGCAGGTAAATCTACTGGCGCGTAGAGGTGTTTGTGCCCTTGTGAAGGGCATATACCGGTCGCTACTGCTCCAGGCGTGCTGCCGGTCGGGGTGTGACGGCCACCGGCTCGCTGCGCGGGCTGGGGGGTTGGGCGGCTCCCCGGCGACAGGGACGGACCCTCACGTGTGGGTGGCATACGTGGGGGCCCGTCCTGTTTTTGTTGCCTGTGCGGGTGCGTGGGGGCTGGTCGCGCAGTTCCCCGCGCCCCTAAAAGACCTACTCCACCGTCACCGACTTCGCCAGGTTCCTCGGCTTGTCGATGTCGCGGCCCAGGGTCAGGGCCGTGTGGTAGGCGAGGAGTTGGAGCGGGATGCCCATGAGGATCGGGTCGAGTTCGTCCTCGTTCTTCGGGACGACGATCGTCTGGTCGGCCTTCTCCTGGTCCTGGTGGGCCACCGCGAGGATCCGGCCGCTGCGGGCCTTGATCTCCTCCAGGGCCGCGCGGTTCTTCTCCAGCAGGTCGTCGTCGGGGACGATCGCGACCGTCGGCAGGGCGGGCTCGATGAGCGCCAGCGGGCCGTGCTTGAGCTCGGAGGCGGGGTAGGCCTCGGCGTGGATGTACGAGACCTCCTTGAGCTTCAGCGAGGCCTCGCGGGCCACCGGGTAGCCCCGGACGCGGCCGATGAAGAGCATCGAGCGGGCCTCGGCGTACTCCTGGGCCAGCTTCTTGATCTCCTCCTCCTGCTCCAGCATCTCGGAGATCTGGGCGGGCAGCTTGCGCAGGCCCTCGATGATCCGCTTGCCGTCGCGGACCGAGAGGTCGCGGGTGCGGCCGAGGTGCAGGGCCAGCAGCGCGAAGGCCACCGTGGTGTTGGTGAAGCACTTGGTGGACACGACGCAGACCTCGGGGCCCGCGTGGACGTAGATGCCGCCGTCGGCCTCGCGGGCGATCGCGGAGCCGACGACGTTCACCACGCCGAGGACCCGCGCACCCTTGCGCTTCAGCTCCTGGACCGCCGCCAGGACGTCGTAGGTCTCGCCGGACTGGGAGACCGCCACGTACAGCGTGTCGGGGTCGACGACCGCGTTGCGGTAGCGGAACTCGGACGCCGGCTCGGCGTCGGCGGGGATACGGGCCAGCTCCTCGATCATCTGGGCGCCGATCATGCCCGCGTGGTACGAGGTGCCGCAGCCGAGGATCTTCACACGGCGGATCTTGCGGGCCGCGCGGGCGTCCAGGTTCAGGCCGCCCAGGTGCACGGTCGAGAACCGGTCGTCGATGCGGCCGCGCAGCACACGGTCCACGGCGTCGGCCTGCTCGTGGATCTCCTTGTGCATGTACGTGTCGTGGCCGCCCATGTCGTACGACGCGGCCTCCCACTCCACGGTGGTGGGCTCCGCGGTGGTGCGGGTGCCCTCCGTCGTGTACGTGCGGAAGTCGTCGGCCTTCAGCGTGGCCATCTCGCCGTCGTCGAGGGTCACTATCTGCCGCGTGTGGGCGACCAGCGCGGCGATGTCCGAGGCGACGAACATCTCCTTCTCGCCGATGCCGAGAACGACCGGGGAACCGTTGCGGGCCACCACGATCCGGTCCGGGAAGTCGGCGTGCATGACCGCGATGCCGTACGTGCCCTCGATGATCCTGAGCGCCTGGCGGACCTTCTCCTCCAGCTTCTCGGCCTGGGAGCGGGCGATCAGATGGGTGAGGACCTCGGTGTCGGTCTCGGAGAGGAACTCGACGCCGTCGGCCTCCAGCTTGCGGCGCAGGTCGGAGGCGTTGTCGATGATGCCGTTGTGCACGACGGCGACCTTGTTGTCGGCCGACATGTGCGGGTGCGCGTTGGTGTCGGACGGGGCGCCGTGGGTGGCCCAGCGGGTGTGGGCGATACCGGTGGTGCCCTTGAAGCGCGCGGGGACCTTGGCCTCCAGGTCACGGACCCGGCCCTTGGCCTTGACCATCTTCAGGCCCGCCGTCTTCGGCGACGTCACGACGATGCCCGCCGAGTCGTAGCCGCGGTACTCCAGCCGCTGCAGGCCTTCCAGCAGCAGCGGGGCCACATCGCGCCTGCCGATGTATCCGACGATTCCGCACATACAGTTCTCCCCTTTTCTCCCCGTTTGTGGTCGGTCGGCCGATGGTGGCCGGTCGGTCGTCCCGACGACCGGCGACCCGGCGACCTCAGCCGTAGACGATGCGGCGCAGTTGTCTGAGCGTGAGCTCGGGCGGTGCCACCGCGCGGTACTTCAGATCCGCCTCGATCCGTTCGAAGATCGCCGAGTTCACCAGGCCCTGGGCCTGGAGCTCCCGGTGGCGGCGACGGACGTAGTCCTCGATCGTCTCGTCGAAGTACGCCAGCACGTCCTGGATCACGCGCAGCGCCTCGCCCCGGCTGAGGGGCGAGGACCGCGTCAGATGATCAACAAGTTCGTCGTGCACCCGGTAGATCCTGGGGTACCGGCGACCGTTTCGCAAGAATCCTGCCCGATTCCGGGCAAGCGCCTGTTGAAATTCCTTGGGTGAACATTGAATCTCTCATGAGTGCCTGTTCGTGCGGCGTCCATCCCACGTCCCGCGATCCGTTGCCTGAGGGGACGATTTTCAGGCCTCATGGACATTCCTCGCATGGGAGTACCCGAGCGGCTCGCCGAGCGCATGAGCATGGCCGAGCAGCACGAATACCTGCGCGCCAGATTCTCCCGGCGCACGATGATCAGAGGCGGCGCCGTCACGCTGGGCGCCGTCGCGGGTGGCGCGTTCGTGCCGGGTGCCACCGCCCAGGCCGCCGTGCCCACCCAGACCGTGGCGAGCACCGAGACCGTCGACGGTTCGCTCGTCGCCCCCTTCGGCCGCCACCTCGCCTTCGGCAACGACCCGAGCACCGAGATCACCGTCTCGTGGCAGGTCCCCGTCGCGGTGAAGAAGCCCTTCATCCGCGTCGGCGCCCAGCCCTGGGACCTCTCCCGCAAGATCGAAGCCGAGGTCCGCACCCTCTACACGCCGGCCGGTGTCGGCGCGAGCGGCGACCGCACGCAGTACTACCTGCACGCCAAGCTCACCCACCTGCGCCCCGGGAAGACGTACTACTACGGCGTCGGCCACGCCGGCTTCGACCCGGCCGAGCCGCACCTCCTCGGCACCCTCGGCACCTTCACCACCGCCCCCGCCCACAAGACGCCGTTCACCTTCACCGCCTTCGGCGACCAGGGCGTCAGCTACCACGGCCTCGCCAACGACAGCCTGATTCTCGGCCAGAACCCGAGCTTCCACCTGCACGCCGGCGACATCGCGTACGCCGACCCGTCCGGCGCGGGCAAGACCGCCGACACCGGCTTCGACTCCCGCGTGTGGGACCAGTTCCTCGCCCAGACCGAGTCGGTCGCCAAGTCCGTCCCGTGGATGGTCAGTTACGGCAACCACGACATGGAGGCCTGGTACTCGCCCAACGGGTACGGCGGCGAGGAGGCGCGCTTCACCCTCCCCGACAACGGCCCGGACAAGGCGCACCTGCCGGGCGTCTACTCCTTCGTCTACGGCAACACGGCGGTCATCTCACTGGACCCCAACGACGTCTCCTTCGAGATCCCCGCCAACCTCGGCATCTCCGGCGGCACCCAGACCACGTGGTTCGAGGCGCAGCTGAAGAAGTACCGGGCCTCCAAGGACGTCGACTTCATCGTCGTGTTCTTCCACCACTGCGCCTACTGCACCTCCACCGCGCACGCCTCGGAGGGGGGTGTGCGCCAGGAGTGGGTGCCGCTGTTCGAGAAGTACACCGTCGACCTCGTCATCAACGGCCACAACCACCAGTACGAGCGCACGGACGTCATCAAGGGCAACGAGGTCGCCAAGAAGCTGCCGATCGGCGGAACGGCGTACCCCGAGACCGAGGGCGTCGTCTACGTGACCGCGGGCGCGGCGGGCCGCAGCCTGTACGCGTTCACCGCGCCGGACTCCTACGAGGGTCACGAGCACGAGGTGGACTCCGTGGCCTCGTTCATCAACCTCAAGGACGGCAAGCAGAACGAGACGGTCGAATGGTCGCGCGTGCGCTACCTGAACTACTCGTTCCTGCGCGTGGACGTCACCCCCGCGCCGAGGGGCCGCTACACCACCCTGAAGGTCCAGGGCATCGCCGAGACCGGTGACCGGATCGACCACTTCACGGTGGCGCGCAGGGCCAAGTAAGGGCGCCGCGACACCGTTCGCGCGCCCGGAAGGCGGGGCGCGCACCCGGCAACCCCCGGCAGGCGGTCCTCGGGATGTGACACATCCGCCAGATGTGTCACATCCGCTTGAGGACCGCCTGTTTGGCCATCGTGAACTCCTCGTCCGTGAGGACGCCGGAGCTGTGCAGCTCGCCGAGTTCGCGCAGCCGGCGCAGCAGGGCGTCGTGGTCGTCCTCGCGGGCGGCAGGGATCTCCGGCTCGGGGGACGACGCTGTGAGCTGCCTCGGCGGCTCGTCCTCGGGCGGGGCCGACGGGTGCGGGAGCCGCGCCTGCACGGCCGCCGCGACCAGCGCCATCAGCGGGTCCTTCTTGAAGCCCCACAGCTCCACCGAGTTGGGGTCGTACTTGGGCGGGGCCTTGGTGGGCGCGTTGTTCACGGTGAAGCGGAGGAAGCCGTTCTCCAGGCCCACCGCCGGGTGCCACTCCACGGACCGGATGTCGGCCAGCGCGAGCGTGCGGGAGCCCGCCGCGGCCTTCGCGTCCTCCGTCTTCCAGTTCCACTCCAGGCGCACCTGCTCGCCGTCGAAGTTCGCGGTGCCGTCCCCGGCCGACACGGACAGCGGGACCGCCGGGCCGGGCAGCAGATAGTCCTCGACGGCGTTCGTCGGGACCTGGTCCAGGAGCAGGGCGCTGCGGACCTCGTCCACGAAGTACTCCGCGACGCCGTAGCGGTCCGACTCGACGGTGAGCTGGTACGGGTCGTGGGAGTCGGTGAGCCGGCCCCCGGTCGCCTGCAGGAGGGGATCCGAACCGTCGCGCAGCCTCAGGCGCAGCCGTCCGGACTTCTTGCCCTGTTCCAGCGAGATTCCCGCCAACGCGGCCAGTGGGACGGTCAGTTCACCCAGAGTCTTGCGCAGGAGGCTCACGTTCTTGTCGCGCCCGGGTGTCAGCCTCAAGGTGTCGCCGTAGAAGGCCCAGGTGCCGTCGCGCTGGATGATTTCCGCCATGAAATGGATTGTTCCACCGTCCGCGCGGGGAGGTTGGTCCATACCATTTGGGTGACAGGTGGGCTGACGGAAGGGAACTCAGGTGAGACACCACCGCAGGACGACTCGCCTTCTCGGATCGCTTCTGCTCGTGACGGCGACCGGGGTCACCGCCGTCGGGGCGGCACCGGCCGGGCAGACGCCCGCACCGCTCGGTCGCGTGATCCCGGCCCCGGCGTCCGTGACGGCGGGCGGCGAGCCGTACCGGATCACGAACAGCACCCGCATCCACGTGGACGACTCGCGAGAGGCCCGCAGGATCGGCACGTACCTCGCGGACGTCCTGCGGCCCTCGACCGGCTACCGGATACCGGTGACGGACCGTCAAGGGCCGGGCATCCGCCTCAAGCTGGGCTCCAAGGACGCCTCCCTCGGCGACGAGGGCTACCGCCTCGACAGCGGCCGGCACGGGGTCACGATCACCGCCCGCAAGCCCGCCGGGCTCTTCCACGGCGTGCAGACCCTGCGCCAGCTCCTCCCGGCGGCCGTCGAGAAGAACACCGTGCAGTCCGGCCCCTGGCTGGTCGCGGGCGGCACCATCAAGGACACCCCGCGCTACGGCTGGCGCGGCGCGATGCTGGACGTCTCCCGGCACTTCTTCAGCGTGGACCAGGTCAAGCGCTACATCGACCAACTCGCGCTCTACAAGGTCAACAAGCTGCACCTGCACCTCTCCGACGACCAGGGCTGGCGCATCGCGATCGACTCCTGGCCCCGGCTCACCACGTACGGCGGTTCCACCCAGGTCGGCGGCGGCCCCGGCGGCCACTACACGAAGGCCGACTACAAGGAGATCCTCCGGTACGCCTCCTCCCGCTACCTGGAGGTCGTCCCCGAGATCGACATGCCCGGCCACACCAACGCGGCCCTCGCCTCCTACGCCGACCTCAACTGCGACGGCGTCGCGCCCCCGCTCTACACCGGCACCGACGTCGGCTTCAGCTCGCTGTGCGTGAACAAGGACGTCACGTACGACTTCGTGGACGACGTGATCCGCGAGCTGGCCGCGATCACGCCCGGCCGCTACCTCCACATCGGCGGCGACGAGGCGCACTCCACCAGTCACGAGGACTACGTGAAGTTCATGGACCGGGTGCAGCCGGTCGTCGCCAAGTACGGCAAGACGGTGATCGGCTGGCACCAGCTGACCGGCGCGACCCCGGCGAAGGGCGCGCTCGCGCAGTACTGGGGCCTGGACAGCACGAGCGCGGCGGAGAAGGAGCAGGTCGCGGCTGCCGCGCGGAACGGCACCGGGCTGATCCTGTCGCCCGCCGACCGGATCTACCTCGACATGAAGTACACCAAGGACACCCCGCTGGGCCTGGACTGGGCGGGTCTGGTGGAGGTGAAGCGGTCCTACGACTGGGACCCGGCCACCTACCTTCCCGGAGCCCCGAGTTCGGCCGTCAAGGGCGTCGAGGCACCCCTGTGGACCGAGACCATCGTGACCTCGGAGAACATCGACTACATGGCCTTCCCGCGCCTCCCGGGCGCCGCCGAACTCGGCTGGTCGCCGGCGTCCACGCACGACTGGGACGCGTACAAGGTGCGGCTGGCGGCGCAGGCCCCGCGATGGGACGCGCTGGGGATCGGGTACTACCGGTCGCCGCAGGTTCCCTGGCCGGCCGAGTGACTTCGTGACGTCAGCATGATGACGGGCACCTCGGAGGACCGTACTCCGAGGTGCCCGTCTGTCAGGGAGGGGCTGCTGCCGTTGGCGCTACAGCCCCGCGATCGGGTTCTTCAGGTTGCCGACGAGCTGGAGGGCGCCCGCCGGGTCGGCGAGGTCGACCATCTGCTCGTTGTTGCGCAGCTGGAGCCGGTTGAGGCAGGACAGGGCGAACTCGGGGGCGAACATGTCGTACTGCCGGAACTTGTCGGCCAGTTCGGGCGTCGCCGCCTGGTACTCGCGGACGACGTCGGCCACCGTGCGCCAGAAGTCGTCCTCCGTCAGGACGCCCTCGTCCGCCAGGTTCGCGGCGAGGAAGCGGAAGAAGCAGTCGAAGACGTCCGTGAAGATCGACAGGAGCTTCTTGTCCTCCGGGACCTCCACGCGCAGCCGCTCGACCGTCGGCGGCAGCACCGCCTCCGGGTCCATCACCGCGATCTCCTCGGCGATGTCCTTGTAGATCGCGCGCTGCACGACGCCGTCCTTCAGCACGAGGATGACGTTCTCACCGTGCGGCATGAAGACCAGGTCGTACGCGTAGAAGCTGTGCAGCAGCGGCGTGAAGTACGCCCGCAGGTAGTGCCGCAGCCACTGGACCGGGGTGAGGCCCGAGCGCTCGATCAGCGCCGCCGCGAAGCCCCTGCCCTCGTGGTCCACGTGGACGAGTGAGGCCATCGTCGCGAGCGACTCGCCCTCCTGGAGGGAGGACACCGGGCTCTCGCGCCACAGGGCGGCCAGCATCTTGCGGTACGGCGAGTAGCGGTCCGTGGCGGCCTCGTACTCCAGGTGCCGGTAGCCCACGGCCGCGCGCTCACGGATGATCGACAGGCCCGTCGACTTCAGCACCGGGTCGCCCTCGATGAGCTGGGCCAGCCAGTCGTTGATCGCCGGGGTCGCCTCCATGTACGCGGCCGAAAGGCCGCGCATGAAGCCCATGTTGAGGACGGACAGGGCCGTCTTCACGTAGTGCTTCTCGGGCTGCGACCGGTTGAAGAACGTCCGGATCGACTGCTGGGCGAGGTACTCGTCGTCGCCCTCGCCGAGGCAGACCAGGTGCTTCCTCGCGACCTCGGCGGCGAAGGTGACCGTGAGCTTGTTCCACCACTGCCAGGGGTGGACCGGGATGAAGAGGTAGTCGGCCGGGTCGAGGTCCTGGGCGGTGAGGACCTCATGGAAGCGCTCGACTGTCGCCTCGCCCAACTCGTCCCGCAGGAAGGCCTCGTACTCGATGCCCACGCCCGCCGTGAACGCCGCCCGCGAGCGGTGCGCGGCCAGCCAGACCAGCCGTACGGGGCTGGCGGTCTCGGGGGCGTACGAGAGGTACTCGTGGACGCCGAAGCCGAGCCGGCCGTTGTTGGCGACGAAGCAGGGGTGGCCCTCGGTCATGCCGGTCTCGATGGCCTGGAAGCCGGAGCCGACCAGCTCGGCGACGGGGATCTGCGGCTTGGTGAGCTTGTAGCAGGTCCCGGAGAGGGTGGAGGAGATCTCCTCCAGGTAGACGGGCAGGATCTCGTCGCTCAGGCCGAGGGTCTTCTTCAGCTCGATGAAGAAGTCCAGGGCGGCGAGCGGGAGTTCGCGGCCGTCACGGTGGCGGGTGATCGACTCGGCGTCCACCTGCCAGTGGTCGAGGGCGCGGACCCGCGCCGTGAAGGTGTACCGGGTGAGTCCGTCGTCGCTGCGGACGACGTACTGGTCCCCGTCCTTCTCCGGCGTGAGGATCCGCTCGTGGGCGAACTCCGCGAGTGCCTTGCGGACGAGGAGACGGTTGGCCGTCGCCCAGCGGTGGGGGGACAGGTGCGCCACGGCATCGGACAGGGTCATACGGCTACTCCTCGGGCGGCCAGGCTGTGCCTGTTGAAGAAGCGCTCGCGCGTGCAGAAGCTCAGCAGCGCGCGCTTCTCCGGCTTGTCGATCTCACGTACGGGCACGAAGCCGACCGCTTCGTTCAGCGCGTGCACCGCCTTGTTGGTCACGTCCGGCTCCACCACCACCCGCCGGGTGCGCGGGTCGGCGAACAGCTCCTCCATCACCGCGGTGATGACGGCCCGGGTGAAGCCGTGGACCGGCCGGTCGGTGGGGGCGACCAGGAAGTGCATGCCGACGTCACCGGGCTCGGGTTCGTACAGTCCGACCAGCTCGATGTACCGCGGGTCGTACTTCTCCATCAGGAACGCGGGCTCCTCGTCGTGGAACCCCAGGTAGGCGTGGTGGTGCTCGCTGGCCGCGATGCCCATGTACTCGCGCTCGACGTCCTGCAGTCTCGCGTCCTGCATCATCCAGAACGCGGCCTTGGGGTGGGTGACCCAGCCGTGCAGCAGTTCGGCGTCCTGGAGGGGGTCCAGGGGCCGGATCGTGAACGTGCCGACCGTGGAGGTGGTGCTCATACGGCGAACTCCTGGAACGCGATGGTCTTCTCGACGGGGTAGTACTCGGTGCCGAGCAGCTCGCGGATGATGGACGAGTTCCGGTACGCGCCCATGCCCAGGTCCGGGGACGTGATGCTGTGCGTGTGCACGCCCGCGTTCTGCAGGAAGACCCCGCGGCCCGTGGTGTCGATGGCGTAGTTGCGGCCCACGTCGAAGCGGCCGTGGCCGTCGAAGCGGAGGCGGTCGCGGACCGGTTCGAGGAAGGCCGGCGGCCGGTAGTGGTAGCCGGTGGCGAGGACGAGGCCCTCGGTCCGGATCTCGAAGTCCTTGTCCTGCTCGTCCTGGTGGAAGCCGAGGGTGTAGAGCCCGTCCTCGTAACGCGCGGTGTTGAGCGAGGAGTTGGTGAGGAGGCGGGTGGGGACCGGGCGTCCGCCGCCGGTGACGTTCTTCTGGTACAGCAGGTCGAAGATCGAGTCGATCAGCTCCGAGTTGATGCCCTTGAACAGGCCCTTCTGCTGCTTCTCCAGCCGGTAGCGGGTCTCCTCGGGCAGCGCGCGGAAGTAGTCGATGTAGTCCGGGGACGTCATCTCCAGCGTCAGCTTGGTGTATTCGAGAGGGAAGAAGCGCGGGGAGCGCGTCACCCAGTTGAGCTGGTAGTCGTGGACGTCGATCTCGGCGAGGAGCTCGTGGTAGATCTCCGCGGCGCTCTGGCCGCTGCCGACGATGGTGATGGACTCCTTCGCCTGCAGCTCAGCCTTGCGGTGCATGTAGTGCGCGTTGTGGAAGAAGTCGCCGTCCAGGCCGTGGCAGGCCTCGGGAATGTACGGCACGGTGCCGGTGCCGAGGACGAGGTGGCGGGCTCTGTAGGTGTCGCCGGCCTCGGTGCGTACGACGTACAGCTCGGCCTCGTCGTCGTACGTCACCTCGGTGACCGTCGTGGAGAAGCGGACGTTGCTCAGTTTGGTCGCGGCCCAGCGGCAGTAGTCGTCGTACTCGACCCGCAGGGGGTAGAAGTTCTCGCGGATGTAGAACGAGTACAGACGCCCGGACTCCTTGAGGTAGTTGAGGAAGGAGTACGGGGACGTCGGGTCGGCCAGGGTCACCAGGTCCGACATGAACGGGGTCTGGAGGTGGGCGCCGTCGAGGAACATGCCCGAGTGCCACTCGAAGTGAGGCTTCGACTCCAGGAACACGCCGTCGAGTTCGGCGATGGGCTCGGTGAGGCAGGCCAGGCCGAGGTTGAAGGGCCCGAGCCCGACGCCCACGAAGTCATGGGTGGTGTTCGTGGGTTCAGGAAGCGCGGTCAAGGGACTCTCCCAGGTACTGCTCGGCGTGGCCGGCGATCAGGTCGAGGACGGCGGCGATGTCGTCGGCCGTGGTCTCGGGGTTGAGCAGGGTGAACTTCAGGTAGTGGCGCCCGCCGACCTTGGTGCCCGCGACGACCGCGTCACCGGAGGCGAACAGGGCCTTGCGGGCGTACAGGTTGGCCCGGTCGATCTCGGCCGGGTCGGTGACGGCCTCGGGTATGTAGCGGAAGACGAGGGTGGACAGGCTCGGCTCGACCACGACGTCGTAGCGCGGGTCGGCGGCGAGCAGCCTCCAGCCCTCCTCCGCCAGGTCGCAGACCTCGTCGAAGAGCCGGCCGATGCCGTCGGCGCCCATCACGCGCAGCGTCATCCACAGTTTGAGGGCGTCGAAGCGGCGGGTGGTCTGCAGGGACTTGTCGACCTGGTTGGGGATGCGCTCGGTCACCATGCGGCGGGGGTTGAGGTACTCCGCGTGGTAGGTGGCGTGGCGCAGCGTCGCCGCGTCCCGGACCAGCACGGCCGACGAACTCACCGGCTGGAAGAAGGACTTGTGGTAGTCGACGGTGACGGAGTCGGCGCGCTCGATGCCGTCCAGCAGCGCGCGGCGCCTGAGCGAGGCGAGCAGCCCGCAGCCGTACGCCGCGTCGACGTGCATCCACGTCCCGAACTGCGCGCACAGCTCGGCGATCTCGGGCAGCGGGTCGATGGAGCCGAAGTCGGTGGTGCCGGCGGTGGCGACGACGGCCATGGGGATCAGACCGTCCCGCTTGCAGCGCTCCAGCTCGTGCGCGAGGGCGACGGTCTGCATGCGCTTGTCGTGGTCGACGGGGATGGAGACGACGGAATCGGCGCCCAGGCCGAGGAGCTTGGCCGACTTCTTGACGCTGAAGTGGCTGACCTCGGAGGCGAAGACGCGCAGTTTGGCGAACGAGTCGGCCTTGGCCTCCTCACGGGCCAGCAGCAACGCCTGGAGGTTGGACTGGGTGCCCCCGGACGTGAACACACCGTCGGCGGCCGGGCCGAGGCCGATGCGCTCGGTGGTCCAGTCGATGAGCTTGCGCTCGATGAGGGTGCCGCCGGCCGACTGGTCCCAGGTGTCCAGCGAGGAGTTGACGGCGGACAGGACGGCCTCGCCGAGCACGGCCGGGATGACGACCGGGCAGTTGAGGTGGGCGAGGTAGCGCGGGTGGTGGAAGTAGATCGCGTCGCGGAGGTAGACCTCCTCCAGCTCGTCCAGCACCGCTGTGGTGTCGTGCAGCGGCCGGTCGAGGTCGATCTGCTCGATGCGGGGGGCGAGGGCGTCGACGCTGACGCCCGTGAACGGACGGTCGGTGGTGGCGAGTTTGGCCGCCACCCGCTCGATTCCTTCGGTCACGGAGCGGCGGTACCGCTCCGCGGTCGTGTCATTGAGCAGGTGCGAGCGCATGGTGGGCGTTCCTCCGAGCGGGGACAGTCCGTGCGGACGGGGGGTGAGGGGAGAAGGTGGGGAGTGGAGCGAGCGGTGGGGTGCGTGCGCGCCTTAGAGGCTACTTAGGTAAGCCTAACCTAATTAACGCGACCGAAACCCGGCCCCACCCGTGACTGCCGTCACTCTCCTCGCTCGCGCAACTGCTCCTCCGTCAGCCCCTCACGCCAGTAACCGACAAAGGTCACGCACCTCTTGTCGATCCCGCGTTCGCGCACGAGATGACGGCGCAGTTCCTTCACGCGGCCGGACTCGCCCGCGATCCAGGCGTACGGCCGCTCGGCGGACGGGAGTTGGGCGTCGCGGATCGCGTCCAGGGCCGTGGGGGACCCCTCGGAGCGCACGAGCCAGGTGATCTCGGCGTCGGCCTCGGTCCGCAGGTCCTGGATGTCCCCGGCGTGGTGGACCTCCAGCCAGACCCGGGCGCGGGTGCCCGCGGGCAGCGACTCCAGGATCGCGGAGGCGGCGGGGAGAGCCGTCTCGTCGCCCCAGACCACCACCAGGTCGGCGCCCTCGGGCGGACGGAAACGGATCGCCCGGTTGTCGGCGATCGCCGGACCGAGCAGCAGCACCCGGTCACCGGGCTCCGTAAGGGACGCCCACTGAGAGGCGGGCCCCGCGGGCATGGCGGCGCCCGGCTCCACGCCGTGCAGCACGAAGTCGATGTCCACCTCGACGGTGTTCCCGTGGATGTCCCGGCGCAGTGCGCGGAGCGTGTAGGAGCGCATCACCGCCCGTACGTCGTCCGGCAGTTCACGCCAGCCCTGCCACCATCCGTCGCCCAGCTCGATCGGCACGACGGGCTCGGGCTGCCCCGGATGCGGCAGGAACAGCGACAGGGACTGGTCCCTGCCGTCGGAGTGGAACTCCCGCAGATCGTCACCGGCGAACGTGACCCGGACGAGAGAGGTCCCGAGCCGCCGCGTCCGCACGACGTGGAGGGAGAAGAAACGGAAGGGGGCGGCTACAGCGGTGGTCACATGTGCTCCTGATGGAAGGTCAGGGCGCGTATACGTGTAAGGGCGCGCCCGAGCATTTAGGGGCGCGGGGAACTGCGCGACAAGCCACAACGAACCCGCAGCTCCCCACCGGCGGTCAGGAAACCTTCTTCGCCTTCTCGATCGCTTCGGCAAGGTTCTCGAGCAGCGGCACGCACTTGTCATAAGAAAGAATCGGCTCCGGGTCACGCGCGATGACCTGCCCCGCCTTCACCGCCGGCAACTTCTTCCACGTGGCCTCGGTGATGTCCGCGGGCTGGATCGCCGAGGACCGGTTGTCCATCATGATGATGTCGGCGCCGTACTTGTCGACGTTCTCCCAGCTCAGGTTCTCGAACCAGCCGCCGCTCGCCTTCAGGGCCGAGGCGGGGGGCTCGACGAAGTTCACGCCGAGGGCCTTGAAGTACTCAAGGTCGATGGAGAGGTTCGAGCCGGAGACGTAAAAGATGTCCTGGGCGGCCGAACCGGCCAGCACCTTGATGTCGGGCTTGGCCTTGGCGGCGGCGCGCAGCCGGGCGGCGGCGTCCTCGAAGCGCTTCTTGGCGGAGGTGACCTTCTCGGCCTTCACGTCGGCGCCGAGGGACTCGGCGAGCTCCAGCATGCGCTGCAGCGGCTCGGTCAGCTGGCGGTCGTACACGGAGATGGCGACGCTCGGGGCGCCGACGGCGAGGATCTTCTTCCTGGACTCCTCGGGCACGTACCAGAGGGTGCCCGCGTCGTCGAACATCGTGGTGAGGAGCGCGTCGGGTGCGAGGGCCGCGTACTTCTCGATGTTGAACTGGCCCCACTCGTTGCCGAGGATGGTCACCTTGCTGATGTCGAGGTCCCCGGCCTGGACGTCGGCCTTGCCGTCCTTGGTCTTCGTCGGGCCGAAGACGCCCTTGACCTCGATCCCGTAGTCGTGGAGCGCGGCGGCGACACCGATGAACGCGACGATGTTCGTGGGGATCTTGTCCGCCTTCGCCGTGTCGCCGCGGTCGTCCTTGAACGACCAGGGACCGGACTTCGCCGCGGCCGTCTCCTCGCTCGAACCACTGCTCTTGGCGTCCTCGTCTCCGCAGGCGGCGAGCACGGCACCGAGACCGAGGGCACCTCCGGCGGCGAGGATGCCGCGGCGAGTCAGGTGGGTGGCACGGGCGTTGGACATGTGTGGCTGCTTTCGAACAGGGCTGGACCGCCCGTGGACAAGTTCGAAGGTAGGTTAGCCTAACCTGACCACATGTCCAGAGGGTCGTTCCGAGTGCTGGGACACCGGTAACGGCGTGTGCCCGTTTCTGTGAAGCGCCTGTGTATCGAAGGCGTGCACTGATGGGTGGCTACCCATCAGGCGCCCGGACAGTCACTTGTCTTGCGAATATGAAGGCCCGTCCGGCTCGTGGCCGAGGGGGCGGCGAGCCCCAACTCCTCTGCTCTCGACAGATGTTGGAGCAGGCCGCCATGCCTCCTGTCATGACCGGTCCTGGCCATTTCCCGGACGGCGGGGGTCGGTTTTCGGAGGGCGGGCGGGCGATTCCCGGAAAGGCGGGATCAGCCCGCCAGCCCCAGCTCCCTCGCGATCAGCATGCGCTGCACCTCGCTCGTGCCCTCGCCGATCTCCAGGATCTTGGAGTCGCGCCACATGCGGGCGACCGGGTACTCGTTCATGAAGCCGTAGCCGCCGTGGATCTGGGTGGCGTCGCGGGCGTTGTCCACGGCGACCGTCGACGAGTAGAGCTTGGCCAGGGCCGCCTCCTTCTTGAAGGGCTCGCCCGCGACGAGGCGGGAGGCGGCGTCGCGCCAGGCGAGGCGGGCCGTGTGGGCCTTCATCTCCATGTCGGCGATCTTGAACTGGATGGCCTGGTTGGCGCCGATCGGACGGCCGAAGGCGTGCCGTTCCTTCGCGTACTTCACCGACTCGTCCACGCAGCCCTGCGCCAGCCCCGTCGCCAGCGCCGAGATCGCGATGCGGCCCTCGTCGAGGATGCGCAGGAACTGGGCGTAGCCCCGGCCGAGTTCGCCGATCAGGTTCTCCGCCGGGACGCGTACGTCCGCGAAGGACAGCTCGCGGGTGTCCGAGGCGTTCCAGCCGACCTTCGAGTACGGTGCCGCGACCGTGAAGCCCGGTGTGCCCGACGGGACGATGATCGAGGAGATCAGGGGCTTGCCGTCCGGCGTGCGGCCCGTCACCGCCGTCACCGTCACCAGGCCCGTGATGTCCGTGCCCGAGTTGGTGATGAAGCACTTCGTGCCGTTGATCACCCACTCGTTCGTCGACTCGTCCAGGCGGGCTGTCGTGCGAGTGGCGCCCGCGTCGCTGCCGCCGTCCGGTTCCGTGAGGCCGAAGGCGCCCAGGACCTCGCCCGAGCACAGGCGGGGGAGCCACCGCTGTTTCTGATCCTCCGTGCCGAAGAGGTGGATCGGCATGGCGCCCAGGGACACGCCCGCTTCCAGCGTGATCGCCACCGACGAGTCCACCCGCGCCAGTTCCTCCAGCGCGATGCCCAGCGCCAGGTAGTCGCCGCCCATGCCGCCGTACTCCTCAGGGAACGGCAGCCCGAACAGCCCCATGCGGCCCATCTCGCGCACGATCTCGTACGGGAACTCGTGGCGCTCGTAGAAGTCGCCGATCTTGGGGGCCACTACGTCATGCGCGAACTCCTCGACCGTACGGCGGAGTTCTTCCAGTTCGGGTGAGAGTCGGTGGTCCATCGCGGGTCACTGCTCCTTGTGGGAGAGGGCTCGTACGGTGCGGGACGGGCTGGGTCGGCCCAGGTGGCCGGCCATCCACACGCTGGTGGCGGTGAGACGGCCGAGGTCGACCCCGGTGTCGATGCCGAGGCCCCGGAGCATCCACACGAGGTCTTCGGTGGCGAGGTTTCCGGTGGCGGACTTGGCGTACGGGCAGCCGCCCAGGCCGCCCGCCGAGGCGTCGACGGTGGTCACGCCGTGCTGGAGGGCGGCGAGGGTGTTGGCGAGCGCCTGGCCGTACGTGTCGTGGAAGTGAACGCCGAGGGCGGTCACGGGGACGCGGGCTTCGGTGAGAGCGGTGAGCAGCGCCTGGACGTGGCCCGGGGTCGCCACCCCGATCGTGTCGCCCAGGCTCAGTTCGTCGCAGCCCATGTCGACGAGTGCCTTGCACACGCGTACGACCTGGGGGATCGGGACCGGGCCCTCCCACGGATCGCCGAAGCACATCGACAGATAGCCGCGCACATGGACGTCCGCGGCCTTCGCCCGCGCCACCACCGGCTCGAACATGGCCAGCGCCTCGTCCACCGTGCGGTTCAGGTTGGCCTTCGCGAACGACTCCGTGGCGCTGGCGAAGACGGCCACGCGGCGCGCGCCCAGGGCGAGGGCGCGGTCCAGGCCGCGTTCGTTCGGGACGAGGACCGGGAGCGCCACCGGAAGGTCGCTCACCAGCGGGAACAGCTCCTCCGCGTCCGCCAGTTGGGGCACCCACCTGGGGTGGACGAAGCTGGTCGCCTCGATGGTCGTCAGGCCCGCGTCGGCGAGGCGGCGGACGAACTCCGCCTTGATCTCCGTCGGGACCGTGGACTTCTCGTTCTGCAGGCCGTCCCGCGCGCCCACCTCGTGGATGCGGACGCGGGCGGGCAGACCCGCGGCCGGTACGGCCATGGGGAGTTGCTCGGCGATCATTCCGTCACCTCCTCGTGGGGCTCGATCACGGCCAGCACCTGGTCCATGGCGACCGTCGTGCCCGGCGCGACGTCCAGTTCGGTGACCGTGCCGGCGTGTGGGGCGGAGATGACGTGCTCCATCTTCATCGCCTCGACGACCAGCAGGCTCTGCCCCGCGGTCACCGCGTCGCCGACGGCCACCTTCACGACCGTCACCGTGCCGGGCATGGGGGCGGTGAGGGAGTCGACGCCGCTCGCCCCGGCTCCGGTCAGCGAGGCGGCCACCGGGTCGTGGTCCCGTACGTGCCACGCGTCGCCGTCGCGGCCCAGCCATGTGCCTGCCGGCAGCGCGGAGAAAGTGTGGGTGACGCCGCCGAGTGAGAAGGTGAACCGGCCGTCCCGCGCCGTGCCCGTTGGCAGGCCCCCGGGCCCCAGCCGGAGCGGCTCGTCACCATCGAGCAGGAGTTCGGCCCCGCCGTCCCTCGTGCTGCGCACGCGGACGGTCACCGGCTCGTACCCGGGCACCTGCATGTGGTGGACCGTCCAGGCGGATTCGCCGCCGAGTCGCCATCCGCCCGGCACCGAGAACGGATCGACCCACTGGTCGGACCGAGGCCTGAGGGCGGCCTGCCGCAGCAGTGCCGCAGCCGCGTACACCTCGGTCGGCACCTCCGCCGCGACGAGATCCTCGACATCCCGCTCCACCAGACCCGTGTCCAACTCGCCCGCCACGACCGCCGGGTGGGCCAGCAGCCGCCGCAGGAACCCCGCGTTGGTCTGTACGCCCAGCGTCACCGTCTCCGCGAGCGCGGCCCGCAGCTTGCGGATCGCCGTGTCCCGGTCGGGCCCGTACGCGATCACCTTGGACAGCATCGGGTCGTACAGGCTCCCGACCTCGGTGCCCTCGCTGAGTCCGGAGTCGGTGCGCACGCCGGAGCCGGACGGCTCCCGCAGCATCAGCACCGTGCCGCCCGACGGCAGGAACCCGCGGGACGGGTCCTCGGCGCAGACACGGGCCTCGATCGCGTGCCCGGTGAGGGCGATGTTCTCCTGGCCGAAGGCGAGCTTCTCACCGGCCGCCACCCGCAGCTGCCACTCCACCAGGTCCAGGCCGGTCACCAGCTCGGTCACCGGGTGCTCGACCTGGAGGCGCGTGTTCATCTCCATGAAGTAGTACGAGGACGGATCGCCCCCGGGCACGATGAACTCCACCGTGCCCGCGCCCCGGTATCCGCACGAGCGCGCGGCCTGCACGGCGGCCTCGCCCATCGCGGCCCGGGTCTCCTCGTCGAGGAGCACGCTGGGCGCCTCCTCGATGATCTTCTGGTGCCGGCGCTGCAGGGAGCACTCGCGCTCGCCCAGGTGCACCACGTTCCCGTGGCCGTCGGCCAGGACCTGGATCTCGATGTGCCGTGGCCGGTCCACCCACCGCTCGACGAGGAGCGTGTCGTCGCCGAAGGAGGCGCGGGCCTCACGGCGGGCGGCGGCGATCTCGTCCTCCAGCGCGGTCAGGTCCCGTACCAGCCGCATGCCCTTGCCACCACCGCCCGCCGAGGGCTTGAGCAGCACGGGCGCGCCCAGGTCGCGGGCCGCCTCGGCCAGTTCGGGATCACGCCCGCCGGGGACGACCGGGACTCCGGCCGCCCGCACCGTCTCCTTGGCGCGGATCTTGTCGCCCATCAACGCGATGGCGTCCGCCGGGGGCCCGATGAACACCAGGCCCGCCTCGGCGCACGCGCGCGCGAAGCCGGCGTTCTCGGCGAGGAAGCCGTACCCGGGGTGGACCGCCTGGGCGCCCGTGCGGGCCGCGGCCTCCAGGAGCCGCTCGACGGAGAGATAGCTCTTGGCCGCGGGCGCCGGGCCGATCCGTACCGCCGTGTCGGCCTCCCGGACGTGCCGGGCGTCCGCGTCGGCGTCGGAGAAGACGGCCACCGAGCGCACGCCCATCGACCGCAGCGTCCGGATGACGCGGACGGCGATCTCGCCCCGGTTGGCCACAAGCACTGTGTCGAACATCGTCGTCAGGTCCCTCACATCCGGAAGACGCCGAACTGGGGCTCACCCAGCGGGGCGTTGGCGCACGCGGTCAGGGCGAGGCCCAGCACCTGCCGGGTCTCCAGCGGGTCGATCACGCCGTCGTCCCAGAGGCGGGCCGTCGCGTAGTAGGCGTTGCCCTGGCGCTCGTACTGCGCGCGGATCGGGGCCTTGAAGACATCCTCGTCCTCCGCCGGCCAGTCCTCCCCGCGCGCCTCCAACTGGTCCCGCTTGACGGTCGCGAGGACCGAGGCCGCCTGCTCGCCGCCCATCACCGAGATCTTGGCGCCGGGCCACATCCACAGGAAGCGGGGCGAGTACGCCCGGCCGCACATCGAGTAGTTGCCCGCGCCGTACGAGCCGCCGACCACCACCGTGAGCTTCGGCACGCGCGTGCAGGCCACCGCCGTCACCATCTTGGCGCCGTGCTTGGCGATGCCACCCGCCTCGTAGTCCCTGCCGACCATGAAGCCCGAGATGTTCTGCAGGAACACCAGCGGGATGCCGCGCTGGTCGCACAGCTCGATGAAGTGGGCGCCCTTCTGGGCCGACTCGGAGAACAGGATGCCGTTGTTGGCGACGATGCCGACGGGGTGGCCATGGATACGCGCGAAGCCGGTGACCAGGGTCTGCCCGAACTCCGCCTTGAACTCGGCGAACCGCGAGCCGTCCACCACGCGCGCGATGACCTCGCGGACGTCGTACGGGGTGCGGGAGTCGACCGGCACCGCGCCGTACAGCCCGAACGGGTCGACCTTCGGCTCGACGGCCGGCTCGACCTGCCAGGGCAGGGGGCCGCGCGCGGGGAGGGTGGAGACGATGGTGCGCACGATCCGCAGCGCGTGCGCGTCGTCCTCCGCGAGGTGGTCCGTGACACCCGACACGCGTGCGTGGACCTCGCCGCCGCCCAGCTCCTCGGCCGTCACGACCTCGCCGGTCGCGGCCTTCACCAGGGGCGGGCCGCCGAGGAAGATCGTGCCCTGGCCGCGCACGATCACGGCCTCGTCGCTCATCGCGGGCACGTACGCGCCGCCGGCGGTGCAGGACCCGAGGACGGCGGCGATCTGCGGGATCCCGGCGCCCGACATCCGCGCCTGGTTGTAGAAGATGCGCCCGAAGTGCTCGCGGTCGGGGAACACCTCGTCCTGCATGGGGAGGAAGGCGCCGCCGGAGTCGACGAGGTAGACGCAGGGGAGGCGGTTGTCGAGGGCGACCTCTTGCGCCCGCAGGTGCTTCTTCACCGTCATCGGGTAGTACGTGCCGCCCTTGACGGTGGCGTCGTTCGCCACGATCACGCACTCGCGTCCGCTGACGCGCCCGATCCCGGCGATGACGCCTGCGGCCGGGGCCTGCTCGTCGTACATCCCGTCGGCCGCCAGCGGGGCCAGCTCCAGGAAGGGGGAGCCGGGGTCGAGGAGCGTGTCGACGCGGTCGCGGGGCAGCAGCTTGCCGCGCGCGGTGTGGCGCGCCCGTGCCTTCTCGCCTCCGCCGAGGCGGGCGGCGGCCAGCTTGGCCCGCAGCTCCTCGCCCAGTGCGCGATGTGCGGCCTCGTTGGCCCGAAAGGCCTCCGACGCGGGGTCCGCCGCCGTCGTCAGCTCCGGTGCCTGGTCCATCGTGCGGTCCCCTCACCTTGTTAATGAGCGTTAACGCATTTCCTCCAGGTTAACGAGCGCTAACCTCCCTGTCTAGAATTGCTCCCATGGCAACGAGAACCGACGCCCCCACCCGCCGTGAGCAGATCCTCAAGGAGGCGGCCCGGCTCTTCGCGGAGCGCGGGTTCCACGGTGTCGGGGTCGACGAGATAGGGGCGGCCGTCGGGATCAGCGGCCCCGGTCTGTACCGGCACTTCCCGGGCAAGGACGCGATGCTCGCCGAGCTGCTGGTGGGGATCAGCGGGCAGTTGCTGACCGGGGCGAAGCGGAGGGTGGCCGAGGCGGCGGGGAGTTCGGGCGACGGGGGTGCGGAGGCGGTCCTCGACTCGCTCATCGAGGGGCACATCGACTTCGCGCTCGACGACCGTCCCCTCATCACCCTGCACGATCGTGAGCTGGACCGCCTCCGGGACAGTGACCGCAAGCTCGTGCGGCAGCTTCAGCGGCAGTACGTGGAGCTGTGGGTGGAGGTGGTGCGGGAGGTCTATCCGGGGCTGGCCGAGCCCGCCGCGCGCTCCGCGGTGCACTCGGTGTTCGGGCTGCTGAACTCCACACCGCATCTTGGGCGGCCGGGGGCGCTGCCCGGGCGGGAGGTCACGGCGGCGTTGTTGCATCGGATGGCGCGGGGGGCGTTCTTGGCGGCGGGTTCGCCGGCGGCGGGCTGAGCCGGGTGGGGTGGGTTGTCGGGTGCGGGTTGGGTGTGGCTGGTCGCTCCCCCACTCTCGGCTTCGCTCGAGCGGGGGGACCCCCATCGCGGCGGAGCCGCATATCGACACAGCCCCGCGCCCCTGGAAGATGCGGCGGCGGGGGCGGAACAAGGCCGGGTCTGCCCCCACCGTGACGAGCGTTACTGCAGGTGTGCTCTGGACGGGTGTTCGTACTCGCCGGTACCGTTGCTGCCTGAGCAAGCGCTTAGGCAAGTCCAAACGTACGCAGGTGGAGGTGGCGGCGGTGCGCCGTACGGTGTTCAACGAGGACCACGAGGCGTTCCGGGAGACCCTCCGGGCCTTCATCGAGGCCGAGGTCGTCCCGGTCTACGACGAGTGGCTCGCCGCCGGCCAGGCGCCGCGCGACTTCTACTACAAGCTCGCCGACCTCGGCGTCTTCGGTATCCGCGTCGACGAGGAGTACGGCGGCGCAGGCATCGACTCCTACAAGTTCGAGGCCATCCTCTACGAGGAGACCGCCCGCGCGGGCGTCACCTTCGGGGGCTCCGGGGTGCACGTCCTGCTCGGCCTGCCGTACATCAAGCTGCTCGCCACCGACGAGCAGAAGAAGCGCTTCCTGCCGAAGTTCGTCGCCGGTGAGGAGATGTGGGCGATCGCGATGACCGAGCCGGGCACCGGCTCCGACCTCGCGGGCATGAGGACCACCGCCAAGCTCTCCGAGGACGGCACGCACTACGTCCTCAACGGCGCCAAGACCTTCATCACCGGTGGCGTGCACGCCGACCGCATGATCGTCTGCGCCCGCACCTCCGCGCCCACCGCCGAGGACCGCCGTCACGGCATCTCCCTCTTCGTCGTGGACACCAAGGCCGAGGGCTACTCCGTCGGCCGCAAGCTCGACAAGCTCGGCCTGAAGACCTCCGACACCGCCGAGCTGGCGTTCGTCGACGTCAAGGTGCCCGTCGAGGACCTCCTCGGTGAGGAGAACAAGGGCTTCTACTACCTCGGCCACAACCTGGCCTCCGAGCGCTGGGGCATCGCCTACGGCGCCTACGCCCAGGCCAAGGCCGCCGTCCGGTTCGCCAAGCAGTACGTCCAGGACCGTGTCGTCTTCGGCCAGCCCGTCGCCGCCTTCCAGAACACCAAGTTCGAGCTGGCCGCCTGCCAGGCCGAGGTGGACGCCGCCGAGGCCGTCGCCGACCGCGCCACGGAGGCCCTCGACGCCGGTGAGCTGACCCCCGCCGAGGCCGCGAGCGCCAAGCTGTTCTGCACCGAGGTCGCGCACCGCGTGATCGACCGCTGCCTCCAGCTGCACGGCGGCTACGGCTTCATGAACGAGTACCCGATCGCCCGCCTGTACGCGGACAACCGCGTCAACCGCATCTATGGCGGCACCAGCGAGATCATGAAGTCGATCATCGCGAAGGACATGGGTCTCTAGGTCGCCAGGTACGCGGCCGCCACGTCGTGTGATCTTCAACCGATCTCTACTCGTGGGTAACAATCGGCGGCCCCCTGTAACAAGGGGCTGGCAGACTCACGGCATGAGTCAGGCACCACTGCAGTCTCTCCTCGATCTGCTCGACCTCGAGCAGATCGAGGAGAACATCTTCCGCGGCCAGTCCCGGGCCGGAGTCGTCCCCCGCGTCTTCGGCGGACAGGTCGCGGCCCAGGCGCTCGTCGCCGCCGGGCGGACGGTCCCCGAGGACCGCCTCGCCCACTCCCTCCACGCGTACTTCCTGCGCGTCGGGGACGCGGGCGCGCCCATCGTCTACACCGTCGACCCCATGAACGACGGCCGCTCCTTCACCACGCGCCGTGTCGTCGCGGTCCAGCACGGGCAGCCCATCTTCGCCCTGTCGGCATCCTTCCAGCGGTACGAGGAGGGGCTCGACCACCAGGCACCCATGCCGCCCGCGCCCGACCCGGCGACCCTGCCCACCGCCGAGGAGCGGCTGCCCAGCTACGGCCTTGACCCCGACATCGTCGAGAAGTTCCTGGAGGCGAGGGCCGCCGTCGATCTGCGCTACGTCGACGACCCGCCCTACGGCCGCTACGGGCAGCCTCGCGAACCGCACTCCCAGGTGTGGTTCCGCGCCAACGGCAAGCTCGACGACGACCCCCTCCTGCACGTCGTCCTCGCCACGTACGTCTCCGACATGACGCTCCTGGACTCCATCCTGCTCGCGCACGGGCGCGGCGGCTGGGCCGTGGGGGACGTCGTCGGGGCCTCGCTCGACCACGCGATGTGGTTCCACCGCCCGTTCCGGGCCGACGAGTGGCTGCTGTACGACCAGGAGTCGCCGTCCTCGTCCGGTGGACGCGGGCTCGGCCAGGGCCGTATCTACACGCGGGACGGGCAGCTGGCGATCTCGGTGATCCAGGAGGGGGTCGTACGGGTACCGCGGACAACCCCCGGGAGTGTTACTTCGCGGTGAGGCCCGCCTGGTCCAGCAGGTACGCCGTCATCGGGTCGTAGTGGCGCGGGCTCACCACGTGGTCGTCCAGGGGGACCACGACCTGCACGGTGCCCTCGGACTCGGCGAGGAACAGCGCCGGGTCGTTGCAGTCCGCGTAGCCGACGGAGTCGACGCCGTGCTGTCCCGCGTAACCGGCCCAGCCGTGGTCGGCGACCACCAGGTCGGGCAGCGGGCGGCCCTCGCGCTCCAGGCCGGTGAGGATGGCCTTCATCGGCTCACCGGAGTGGGTGTGCCACAGGGTGGCGCCGTGTTCGAGGACGGCCACGTCGGCGAACTGCACGACGTACCCCTCCTCCGTCTGCAGCCCCTCCGGGATCACCACGATCTCGCAGCCCGCGGCGCGCAGCGCGGCGGCCGTCGCGCGGTGCACGTCCAGCAGGCCGCCCGGGTGGCCGGTGGCGAACAGCACCCGCTGCTCGCCTTCCGCGGCCTTGCGCAGCCGCGCCGCCATGCGCTCCAGGGCGGCCACCGTCAGCTCGGGATCGATGGTGTCCTGCCCGTAGCGGTGCTCCGCGTCGTCGTTCACGCCCACGCGCTCCGCCATCACCGCGAGGACGTCCTGCTCGTCGGTCCATCGGTCGCCGAGTTCCAGGCCCAGCCAGTAGTGGCGGTCGGCGTTGGCCAGCTTGCGGTAGTGGGAGAGGTTGTTCTCGCGCGGCGTGGCGACGTCGCCCGCGATACGCGTCCGGACAAGGTGGTCGACGAGCGCGGCGCGGCTGGGAGTCCCGGGTATCGGCATGCCTCCCATTGTGAGGCAGACGACTGACCCGGGCCCCGACGTCCCGAACGCTGGGACGTGGGTCACTCGATGCTCACTCGTTGTTCAGTACGGCGGCGGTCGGCGGCGGTCCGGACAGCCCCGGCCAGGTCACCGCTGCCGTTCGGGCCGGGCACTCGTCCGCACGTCAGCCGTGCTGCGCGCCGCGGCTGTTTTCCTCCGTCGCCACCAGGTGGTGAGGCAGGCGACGAGCCCGATCACCGGGAGCAGAACGGCCGCCCCCCTGACGGTGCCCTCCGCGCCTACGAGCAGCATGTTGAACAGCGCCATGCCGATCGACGGATCTTCCCCCACCTCTCAACCCCCGGGATCCCTCGTACCCACCAGCTCTGCCGTTGCCCGTCCCCCGTGAGCACGGACGTCACGATCACCGTGCGTGGTTCCGCCCGGGAAGGATCAGCAAGAGGTACGGAGCGCGAACCACAACTCCATGCGTACGTCCGGGTCGTCGAGGTCCGTGCCCAGCAACGTCGCGCACCGGGCGATGCGTTGACGGACGGTGTTGCGGTGCACCGACAGAGCCACCGCCGTACGGTCCCAACTGCCGTGCAGGGAGAGCCAGGTTCGCAGGGTGTCCGTGAGCGCGGGAGTGCCCGCGACGGGCGCGAGGAGGACGCGGGCGTGGGAGGCCGCGTCCTCCTGCGGGACCAGTTCGGCCAGGCCGGGGCGTGCGGCGTGACGCGCCAGGGCCGTGCGGGTGGCCCGGGCGCGGGCCAGGGCGCGGGCGGCCTGGAGGTCGGCGGACGCCCACGCGTGCGGATCGGCGGGTGCGCTGACCCCGCAGGTCCAGCCCGGCTGAGGGGGCACTTCGCGGTCAGCCGGCACGAGGACCCGTACGACGTCGCCGCCCGCGTCCACCAGCGCGGAGCCCAGCGCCGCCCCGAGCGCGGACGCGGCCGCGGCGTCCGGCGCGGTGCCGTCTTTGGCGGGGTGGGCGTGGACGACGACCCAGGGCCCTTCACCGACGAGTGGTGCGACGTCCTCGGGGGACGCCCCCAGCAGCAACCGCACCAGCGCGGCCGACCGCGCGGCGCCCGACCCGCTCCGGTGCTCCCCGGTGAGCAGGGAGAGCAGCACGGCGGCGACGGAGGCGATGGTGTGGTCTCCGGGGTCGCGGCGCGGGGTGGCCACGCCCAGGACGAAGCCCTGACCGCCGCCGAGGGCGTAGGCCGCGAGGTGGGTGCCGTGGGCGGTGTCCGTGGCGGAGGAGGGCGTCGGACCGAGGGTGTCACCGGGTCGTACCACTGCCGACAGCTCGGCCAGCCGGTCCACGACGGCACCCTCGGCACCTCGGCCCGCAGCCGTCGGCTCCGTCCCCTCCGGCCCGTACAGCACCGCCCAGCCGCCCACCCGCTGGGCCAGTTGCCGCAGGACCGCCGGTACCGGGTCCGGGCGGGACGCCGCCGCGGCCAGGCTCTGCTGGGCCTCCGTCACCCGGCGCAGCTCCGCGTGGCGGGCCTGGGCCATCAGCTGCCAGACGGCACGGGCGACCGCCGAGAACGTGGTCCGGGGCGGGACTTCGACGAGCGGCAGCTCGTACGCGTCGCAGGCCGCGACCAGGGCGCGCGGCACCGTGTCGTGCACGGGGGCGAGGCCGAAGCCCAGCGCGGCACCGCCCGCCTCCACGATCCGGGACACGTAGTCGTCGAAATAGGTGCCCGAGCCCGCCGCCTCCGGAATGTGCACCCCGGCCGTCAGCAGCAGCTCCCCGCCCAGCAGATACGGGTACGGGTCAGCCATCTCCGAGGTGTGCGCCCAGTGGATCACCGTGTCGGGGGCCACCGGGCCTGCGATCCGGCGCAGAGCGAGGTCCTCGCGGGCCAGGAGCGCCGAGAGAGGGACGGGTGGGGTGGGAGGTACCGGTGGGGCCGGTGTGGCTGACGGGTCCGGCATGGTGGATGTTTCCTCCATTGAACCTGGGCGCGATGGATGAAACGTACACTTCAGCGCTGCTTTCCAGCCACCTAGGGTCAACCCACGGAACCGGCGTTGCGACCGCGAGAAGGCGCGAGCAGGCGCGAGAAGGGTGGACCCCTATGGCCGTCGACTACACAGTGATCGTCGTCTATCTGGCCGGCATGCTGGCGATGGGCTGGTGGGGCATGCGCCGCGCCCGGTCCAAGAGCGAGTTCCTCGTCGCAGGGCGCCGCCTCGGGCCCGCCATGTACTCGGGCACGATGGCCGCCATCGTCCTCGGCGGCGCCTCCACCATCGGCGGGGTCGGGCTCGGCTACCAGTACGGGCTGTCCGGCGCGTGGATGGTGTTCACCATCGGGCTCGGGCTCCTCGCCC
This sequence comes from Streptomyces sp. NPDC046862, assembly GCF_040704615.1. NCBI lineage: Bacteria > Bacillati > Actinomycetota > Actinomycetes > Kitasatosporales > Streptomycetaceae > Streptomyces > Streptomyces sp. NPDC046862. Next base: position 28,778 of record NZ_JBEYXP010000038.1, read on the forward strand.
TGTCCGTGTTCTTCTCCGCCCGCATCGCCCGCCTCAAGGTCTACACCGTCTCCGAGATGCTCGACCTGCGCTACGGCGGCGGCCGCGCCGGTGTGGTCTCCGGCGTGGTCATGTGGGCGTACACGCTCATGCTCGCGGTCACCTCGACCATCGCGTACGCCACGATCTTCGACGTCCTGTTCGACATGAACCGCACGCTCGCGATCGTCCTGGGCGGCTCGATCGTCGTCGCGTACTCGACGCTCGGCGGCATGTGGTCGATCACCCTCACCGACATGGTGCAGTTCGTCGTGAAGACCATCGGCGTGCTGCTTCTGCTGCTGCCCATCGCGGTCGTCAAGGCGGGCGGGTTCGGTGCGATGAGGGCCGAACTGCCGACGTCGTACTTCGACCCGCTGGGCATCGGCGGCGAGACGATCTTCACCTACGTGCTGATCTACACCTTCGGCATGCTCATCGGTCAGGACATCTGGCAGCGCGTGTTCACCGCCCGCGGTGACAGGACCGCCAGGTGGGGCGGCACGGTCGCGGGCACGTACTGCCTCGCGTACGCCCTCGCCGGAGCCGTCATCGGTACGGCGGCCAAGGTGCTGTACCCGAAACTGGGCAGCGCGGACGACGCCTTCGCGACCATCGTCAAGGACGAACTCCCCGTCGGCGTGCGCGGACTGGTGCTCGCCGCCGCCCTCGCCGCCGTGATGTCGACCTCCTCGGGCGCCCTCATCGCCTGCGCGACCGTCGCCAACAACGACATCTGGTCCCGGCTGCGCGGGCTCACGAAGGCGTCTTCCGCGGGGCGCGACGAGGACGCGCACGACGAGGTCAGGGGCAACCGCGCCTTCATCCTCGTCATGGGGATCGCCGTGATCTGTACGGCCGTCGCGCTGAACAACGTCGTCGAGGCGCTGACCGTGGCCTACAACCTCCTCGTCGGCGGGCTCCTCGTCCCCATCCTCGGCGGCCTGGTGTGGAAGCGCGGCACGGTCCACGGCGCCCTCGCCTCCGTCGCGGTCGGCGGCCTCGCGGTGATCACGCTGATGGCGACGTACGGGATCCTCGCCAACGAGCCCGTCTACTACGGGCTGTTGTTGTCGCTGGCCGCGTACCTGATCGTCTCGGTCGCCACCCCGGCCACCGACGAGGCCGTGCTCGCCGCGTGGCGCGAACGGCTCGCCGGACGGGCGCCCGAACCCGTGTCCGAGCCGGTCCCGGCACACCAGTAAAGTCATATCCAGTAGTACAAGCAGTACAAGCAGTACAAGTAGTGCATACGTGATGAAGCGTATGCAGGAAGGTAGTTCCGCATGAGCAGCACCGAGACGCCCCGGGGCCCCGTCGACTCGTCCCGCGTCCCGCGGTACGCCGGGCCCGCGACCTTCGCCCGGCTGCCCCGGCTCGACGAGGTCGGCGGACGCGCCGACATCGCCGTCGTGGGTGTGCCGTTCGACTCGGGCGTCTCGTACCGGCCGGGCGCCCGCTTCGGCGGCAACGCGATCCGCGAGGCGTCCCGGCTCCTGCGCCCCTACAACCCCGCGCAGGACGCGTCCCCGTTCGCGCTGGCGCAGATCGCGGACGGCGGGGACATCGCCGTCAACCCGTTCGACATCAACGAGGCCGTGGAGACGATCGAGGCGGCGGCCGACGAACTGCTGGGCACGGGCGCGCGCCTCATGACCCTGGGCGGCGACCACACCATCGCGCTGCCGCTGCTGCGCTCGGTCGCCAAGAAGCACGGCCCCGTGGCGCTGCTCCACTTCGACGCCCACCTCGACACCTGGGACACCTACTTCGGCGCCGAGTACACGCACGGAACCCCGTTCCGGCGCGCGGTGGAGGAGGGCATCCTCGACACGGAGGCGCTCTCGCACGTCGGCACGCGCGGGCCGCTGTACGGCAAGCAGGACCTGGACGACGACGCCAAGATGGGCTTCGGCATCGTGACGTCGGCGGACGTGATGCGACGGGGCGTGGACGAGGTCGCCGACCAGCTCCGCCAGCGGATCGGCGACCGCCCGCTCTACATATCCATCGACATCGACTGCCTCGACCCGGCCCACGCGCCCGGCACCGGCACGCCCGAGGCCGGCGGCATGACCTCCCGCGAGCTCCTGGAGATCCTGCGCGGCCTGGCCTCCTGCAACCTGGTCTCCGCCGACGTCGTCGAGGTGGCGCCCGCGTACGATCACGCCGAGATCACGTCGGTGGCCGCGTCCCACACGGCGTACGAACTGACCACGATCATGTCCCGTCAGATTGCCGAGGCTCGCTCGAAGTGACCCACGACCACGACCTGGTGCTCCGCCCCACCGCCGCCCAGACGGAGGCCGCACTGAACCCTCCACCCGGCCGCAATGGCGGAGACCTGGTCGTGGAGACGCTGACCGGGCTCGGCGCGACGACCGTCTTCGGCCTGCCCGGCCAGCACGCGCTGGGCATGTTCGACGCGCTGCGCCGCTCGGACCTCCGGTACATCGGCCTGCGGGTGGAGAACAACGCCGGCTTCGCCGCCGACGCGTACGGCCGGATCACCGGCGAGGCGGCCCCGCTGCTGCTGTCGACGGGCCCGGGCGCGCTGACGTCGCTCGCCGCGCTCCAGGAGGCGGCCTCGGCCTCCGCCCCCGTGCTCGCGATCAGCAGCCAGATCCCGACGGCCGGTCTGGGCGGCGGACGCCACGGCTACCTGCACGAACTCCCCGACCAGTCGGCGTCGTTCCGGGGCGTGGTCAAGTCGGTCCACACCGTCCGCACCCAGTCCCAGATCCCCTCCGCGATCGCGGCGGCCTGGAAGTCGGCGCTCACGGCCCCGCACGGCCCGGTGTGGGTGGAGATCCCGCAGGACGTCCTGCTCGCCGAGACACCGCTCCCGGTGGTGACGGGCGTGGACGCGACCCCGGAGGACCTGCCCCCGCGCCCCGAACTGACGGCGGTGGCGGCGGACCTGCTGTCGCGTGCCGCCCGCCCGGCGATCATCGCGGGCGGGGGAGTCGTACGGTCGGACGCGTCGGGCAAGCTGAGGCAGCTGGCCGAGAAGGTGAACGCCCCCGTGGTCACCACCTTCGGCGGCAAGGGCGCCTTCCCCTGGACGCACCCCCTCTCCCTCCAGTCCTGGCTGGAGGACCGGCACACCACGGACTTCCTGGAGGACGCGGACGTCCTGCTCGTGGTCGGCTCGGGTCTCGGCGAACTGTCCTCCAACTACCACACGTTCAAGCCGCGCGGCCGTGTCGTCCAGATCGAGGCCGACCTGGGCAAGCTGGAGTCCAACCACCCGGCGCTCGGCATCCACGCGGACGCGCGCCTCGCCCTGCAGGCGCTGCTGGAGACGGTGGAGCCGCGCGAGGACACCACGGCGCCGGAACGGGTGCGGGCGGTTCTCGACCGGGTGCGCGCACGCATCGAAGCGCAGCAACTCACCCTGGAACAGGACCTGTTGGCGTCTGTCCGCCGGGCCCTCCCGTCCCGCGCGCCCTCCTTCTGGGACATGACGATCCTGTCGTACTGGGCGTGGTCGGCCTTCGACGCCAAGGGCCCCAACACCCTGCACTCCGCCCAGGGCGCCGGCGGCCTCGGCTACGCCTTCCCGGCGGCCCTCGGCGCGGCGGCGGCCGACCAGACCCACCCCGTCCTCGCGGTGTCCGGCGACGGCGGCGCCCTGTACTCGATCGCCGAACTCGCCACGGCACGGCAGTACGACCTGAACGTCACCTGGCTGATCGTCGACGACGGCGGCTACGGCATCCTGCGTGAGTACATGACGGACGCCTTCGGCGAGGCGACGGGTACGGAACTGGCCCGCCCGGACTTCGTGGCGCTGGCGCAGTCGTTCGGGGTGCAGGGCGTCAGGACGACCCCCGAGAACCTGGAACAGGACCTGGCGAAGGCTCTCGCCACGCCAGGCCCGTCCGTGGTCGTCCTCCCCGCGCTGCTGCGCATGTTCGCGCCGACGCACCTGGAGGGCGGCGCGGCCGGCGTCAGCTGACGTCCGACGGGTCCAGGCGGTAGAGCGACGACTGGTTCGACTGGGACGAGGAGGATGAGGAGGATGAGGAGTCCGCCGTCGTGCTCTCGCCGTACTCGCTCGCCTTCACCGCCGTGCCGTGCTTCTGCACCCAGGCCGTGACCTCGGAGCTGAGGTTGTCGCCGCCGCCGGGGCCGCCGCCCATGCCCCCGCCGAGCTGGATGTAGTGGAGCTCGCCCTTCTTGACGAGTTCCTTGAGCTTGGCGAGGGTCATGGCCTTGTCGGAGCCGGTCCAGCCCCACATGGAGATGACGGGTTGGCCGCTGCTCACGATGAGTTGCGCGGCGCCCTGGGAGTTGGAGACGGCGAGGAGCCACGTGGCGCCGTCGCGGTGCTTCTCGAGGTAGGCGATCAGTTCGGTGCTCGCGCCGCCGCCGGGGCCGCCGAAGCCTCCGCCGCCCATGCCGCCGCGCTGACCGTTCGCCTGGCCACCCGTTTGTCCGTCCGTTTGTCCGTCCGTTGGTCCGCCAGGCTGCTCGCCGGTGCCGTTCGGGGGTGTGCCCGTGCCGCCGTTGCCCTGCTGGCCGCCGGGGAAGGAGCCGTTCGTGCCGCCCTCCGGGGCACCGCTGGGCGCGCCGTTCGGGGGTGTGCCCTGCTGGCCGCCGCCCTGTTGCTGCCCGCCGCCCTGCTGCCCGTTGCCCTGGGCGTTCTGGCCGCTCGGGCCACCCTGGCCGCCGCCCGGGAGGCCGCCGCCCGTGCGACCGCCGCCCCCGCCGCCGGGCCCGCCCATGCCTGAGCCCGTGGACGGCCCGGCCGTCGGGTTCGTACCGCCCATGCCTCCGGCCGAGCCCGAGGGCACCGAGGCCGCGTACGCCGCCGGTCCCGCGACCGACGCGACGACCGCCGCCGTCACCGAGGCCGCCAGCAGTCGCACCCGGCGACCGGAGCGGAAGAGAAGCAGGCCCGCGATCGCCAGTGCCATGACCAGCGCGATCGCCGGCCACAGCCAGGTGTTCCAGCCGGAGGCCCGCCGCAGCAGGACGATCGCCCAGACACCGGTCACCGCGAACGCGACCGGCAGCACCCACACCCACCGCCTGTCCGCGCGGAACGCGCGCAGCAGCATCGCCCCGCCCCCGCCGCACAGCGCCGCGATGCCGGGCGCCAGCGCGGTCGTGTAGTACGGGTGCATCGTGCCCTCGGCGAGGCTGAACGTGAGGTAGTGCAGGGCCGTCCAGCCTCCCCACATCACCAGCGCGGCGCGCGTGATGTCCGTACGCGGGGCGCGGCCGCACAGCACCAGGCCGCCGGTCAGGGCGATCGCCGAGAAGGGCAGCAGCCAGGAGATCTGGCCGCCCAGGATGTCGTTGAACATCCGGCCGATGCCGGCGGTCCCGGAGAAGCCTCCGCCTCCGCCCCCACCGCCTCCGCCGTTGCCCTCACCGCCGAGAACGCGACCCAGGCCGTTGTAGCCCATGATCAGGTTCCAGGCCGTACCGTCCGTCGAGCCGCCGATGTACGGGCGGTCCGAGGCGGGCACGAGGGACACCGCCGCCGCCCACCAGAAGCTGGACACCGCCAGCGCCACGCCCGCGAGCAGCAGGTTCACGATCCGCTTCACCAGGCCCAGGTTCGCCGCGTACAGGTACACGGCGAAGACGGCCGGCAGCGCGATGTAGCCCTGGAGCATCTTCGTGTTGAAGGCGAGTCCGAAGCACACCGCCGAGCCGAGCAGCGGCAGCAGCCGGCCGTCCCGCGTCGCGCGCAGGGCGAGGGCCGCGCCCGCCACCATCAGGAAGACGAGCAGCGTGTCGGGGTTGTTGTCGCGGTTGATGGCGACCGTGATCGGGGTCAGCGCGAGGACGAGGGCGGCGACGGCCGCCGCGCCGTGGCCCCACACCCGCTTCACGGACGAGTGCAGGATCCAGAGGGTCGCGAGCGCGGACGCGATCAGCGGCGCCATCATCTGCCAGGTGCCGTAGCCGAAGACCCGGCAGGACAGACCCATGACCATCAGGACGAAGGGCGGCTTGTCGACGGTGAGGAAGTTGCCCGCGTCCAGTGACCCGAAGAACCACGCCTTCCAGCTCTGCGTGCCGCTCAGCACGGCGGCACTGTAGAAGCTGTTGAGGCCGCCCGAGGAGAGGTTCCAGGAGTACAGCGCCGCCGCCAGGATCATGATCGCGGCCAGGGCGGGGAGCGACCAGCGCGGTGCCGTCGCCGGCGGTGCCGTGGTGGGCGGGTGCGCGGGCGGTTGCGGTGCCGGTGCCGGTGGGCCGGGAGGCATGGACGCGCGGGCGTGTGGGTCAGTGGCAGATGTCACCAGGGCACCATGCGGCGGCGGGTTGGGCGCGCACTGTGGCGGTCCTGGCAGGCGGCTGTGAATTCACACAGGGACGGGTAACGGGCCGTACAACCCTTCCCCAAGGGGTGCGTGCTTTCCCATGGGTGTGGGAGGTGTACGGCCCGTACCGTCACTCTGTTCCGCCGGTCAGCGCAGGCTGGACCCGAACAGCGCGTCCGTGGCGGGCGCGGACAGGTCGTCGGGGCCGAAGGCGATGGCGGACGTCGTGGTCAGACCGGTGGACGTGCCGCGCAGCGACCAGACGGCGCCGTTGTCGCTGTTCTCGGCGGTGGACGCGACGGCGATGTCGCGGTGGCCGTCGCCGTTGACGTCGAGGAGCGCGGTGGTGATGCCGAACTTGTCACCCGTCTCCGCGACTCCGGGCACCCCGGCGGTGTTCTGGTTGAACACCTGGCTGCCGGTGCCGGTGAAGCCGGAGGCGCTGCCGTGCAGCAGGGCGAACGAACCGGCGTCGGTGAGACCGCTGAAGTCCTCACCGGGGATGCCGAGCGCGATGTCGGCGTAGCCGTCGCCGTTCACGTCGTCCACGGAGACCGCCGCGCCGAGGCCGTCGCCCTCCTCCTCCGCGCCGTAGAAGCCCGGCAGGCTCTGGTCGAAGGACTTGGTGTTGGACAGACCGGAGGCCGAGCCGTAGGCCACGCGGACCTTGCCGCTCCAGCTGTCGCCGCCGACCACGACGTCGTCGTAGCCGTCGCCGTTCACGTCACCCACGTCGGTGCCCGGAATCCCGCTGTCCGCGGTGTCGCCGGGGGCCCGCTCGGTGGTGAAGCCGGACGCGCCGCCGTACAGCAGCCGGTTGCCCCAGGTGCCGTCGCCGGTGTAGGTCCACTGGACGATGTCGTCCTTGCCGTCGCCGTTGATGTCGCCGACGTGACCGTTGCGGACGGGCCCGGTGATCGAGTCGCCGTCCTCCTCGCACCCGCTGCCCGTGGCGCAGGAGGCGTCGTCCTCGTCCCAGCCCCACCACTCGGACTTGTCGAGGATGTTGAGCACCGAGGCGGGCGTGCCGCTCCGGGAGATCGGGCCCTTCCACAGGGCGGCCGGGGCGCCGGCGGGCTCGTCGCCGCCGACGGACTGGGCGGAGAACAGCGCGAGGTCGGTCTTGCCGTCCCCGTCGAAGTCACCGGCCTGCGGGGCGGCGCCGTACCCGGCGACGTTCGTGCCGCCGGTGAGCCCGGAGGCGGAGCCCCACATCACGACGGAGCCCGCGGTGCCGCCCGCGATCACGAGGTCGCCGTAGCCGTCGCCGTCGAGGTCACCCTTGGTGAAGGTCAGCCCGAAGCGCTGGTTGGCGGTGGCGGAGCCGGGTATCCCGCTGGTCGACCGGCTCACGATCTTCTTGTTCGACGTGGACAGCCCGCTCGCCGAGCCGTACGTGATGGCCACATAGCCGGCTTTCGCCTTGTCGGACACCGTGGCGTTCGGCGCCCCGATGACGAGGTCGGCGTAGCCGTCGCCGTTGAAGTCGTCCTGGACCTCCACCGACGGGGCGGGGGCGGCCATGGCCGGGGCTCCGGTGAGGGCCCAGGCGCTGAGCCCTCCGGCGACCAGCACCGCGGCGGCCAACGGCGAGCCCAGCCGTGCGGTACGGATCCTGCGTCCTGCTCGGGACATACAACTGCCTTTCGAGTCGGTCGTGTTCACCGCGGCACGCGCCGCGCGCCGCGCCCCCACACAGTTGGACTCGGAAGGTGACTCTCCGGTTGTACTCCTGGATGTCATGGTTCTGTAACCGACCGTACGCCTTGCCGCCGCACTAACGGACAGTCACCGGCCGGGGGGGGGAGGGGGGGAGGGGGGACTCAGTGCCCCGGCGAAGGCCACGCTCCGCCGGGGCGCTGGCGGCCGAAGTCCCGTGAGGCAGACGGGAGTTCGACCCGCTACGCCACGCTCACCAGATCGACTCGACCCACTCCGGGTGGTCGATGAACGGGTTGCGGTTGCCCTGGTACGAGTCGTAGATGACCTCGTTGCGGCGCTCCTCGAAGGAGTCCGGCGGGTCCTCGTCGTTCCACTGCTTCAGCACGGAGAGGCGGCCCATGTAGGGGACGCTGCCGTTGGTGACGGCGTCGTTGGGTTCGAGGTCGGGCCAGCTGTCGTCGCCCTCGTAGCGGACGGCCATGTAGAGGATCATGCGGGCCACGTCGCCCTTGACGGCGTCGCGCGGCTCGAAGGAGTTGGAGTCGGTGAGGCTGCCGCCGCTGTTGGTGAAGCTGCTGCCGCCGTTGTCGAAGTCCTTGTTGCCGCGGATGGAGTTGACCTGGACGTCCTCGGGGCGCAGGTGGTGCAGGTCGGTGCCGGGTCCCGCGGAGGTGCCGAAGTCGCCGTGGGACTGCGCCCACACGTGCTCGCGGTTCCAGTTGCCGGTGTTGCCGCCGTTCAGCGACTTGCTGCGGGAGATGCCCGAGTAGAGCAGCTTCACGTTGTTGCTGTTGTTCGGGTCCTGGTCGGTGACCTTCAGCGCGTTCCAGACGGCCGAGTACGAGATCGTCGTCTGGTCGCTGATGATCGTGTGCAGGGAGTCCTTCAGGGCCGTACCGGTCTTGCCGATCGCGTCCGCGTAGTACGTGTCGTCGTACGCGGTCGTCGTCGCGGCGGCGGGAGAGGCGGTGGCCGTCGGCAGGGCGAGTCCGGCGAGCAGGGCCGAGGCCGTCAGCGCCAGGAATCTCCGTCGGCGTGTGTGCGTGGCGGGCATAGGGGGTGTCCGTTCTACGCGGGTTGAATGAGCGGCCAACGGACAGGAGGGTGACATGGACATGCAGTCAAAGAGGTGAACGGCGTGGGTCGGTTGTGTGTCGGGATCCGGTGGATCGGACGCACGGTGGGAGATCTGAACTTGTCGCCATGTGGGGCGAGTTGGGCGCACGGAGAGGAGTCCTGTGCCGCCTGGGAGTCTCGGTCGGTCATCTCGGTTGGTCATCGCGTGCTTCGGCCGGCGGTTCAGTCCAGGTCGGACATGTCGAGTACGAAGCGGTAGCGGACCTCGTTGCGCCGGAGGCGGTCGAGGGCCTCGTTCACGCGCGCCGAGGGGAGCACCTCGATGTCGGCGGTGATGCCGTGTTCGGCGCAGAAGTCGAGCATGGCGGCGGTCGCGAGCCGGCCGCCGCTGCCCGCGGAGCTGAGTTTCTTGCGTCCAACGAGCAGGTCGGTGGTCTCCACGGTGACGGGTCCGAGGTGGCCGAGGTGGCTGAGCGTTCCGTCCATGGCGACCAGGCGCAGGTAAGGGCCGAGGTCGTGCGGGGCGGAGATGGTGTCGATGACGACGTCGAACCGGTCGCGGGCGTCAGTCATCTGGTCCGGGTCCGTGGAGACGACGAGTCCGTGGGCGCCGAGACGACGGGCGTCGTCGGCCTTGCCCGGTGAGCGGCTGACGACCGAGGTGTCGGCGCCGAGTGCCACGGCGATCTTGACCGCGAGATGGCCCAGGCCGCCCAGCCCCGCCACGGCGACGCGGGTCCCCGGCCCCACACCGAGGGCGTGCAGCGGTTCCCAGACGGTGATCCCCGCACAGAGCAGCGGCGCGGCGGCGGCCGGATCCAGACCGGCGGGAAGAGGGTGGGCGAAGCGGTCACGGACGACGTACTCGCGGGAGTAACCCCCCAGGGTGGTCGATCCGTCGTGCCGGTCGACGCCGTCGTAGGTGAGGGTCGGGAACGCGTGGCAGAAGTTCTCCTGGCCGGCCCGGCACATGGCGCACTCGTCGCACGAATCGACGATGTTGCCCACCGCGACCGGGTCGCCGGCGGCGAAACGGGTGACCGCGGATCCGGCCTCGGTCACCACGCCCGTGAACTCGTGCCCCGGCACCAGGGGCTTGCCTCCTTCGCCGTTCCCGCCGTTCCCGCCGTTCCCGCCGTTCCCGCCGTTCCCGGCACTGGCGGCGCTGAGGGAGCTGACGGCGTGGACATCGGAGTGGCAGACGCCGCAGTAGTCGACCCGGACCGCGAGGTCGTCGGGGCGCAGGTCTCGCCGTTCCAGCGGCGTCCGCCGCAGCGTCGACGACGAGCCGTCCACCTGCCAGCCAACGGTGCTCCTCATGACTCCTCCTCACAGACAGACTGTTCGGTCTATTTGACCGTAGCGTATCCGGCGGACCAGGCAAACCAACTGTTCTGTCTGGTAGCGTCGAAGCATGGCTGATCAGCCCCTGACCCCGCGTGGAGCCGCGACGTACCAGCGCATCCTCGATGTGGCGACCCAGGAGTTCGCCGAGCACGGGATCGCCGGTGCGCGCGTCGAGCGGATCGTGGGGGCGGCACGCACGAACAAGGCGCAGCTCTACGCCTACTTCGGCAGCAAGGAAGGGCTCTTCGACGCCATCTTCTTCGGCTCGCTGGAGCGGATCGTGAACGTCGTCCCGATCGACGCCACCGACCTCGCGGACTGGGCCGTACGCCTCTACGACGAGTATCTCCGCCGCCCCGACCTCATCCGGCTGGCCACCTGGGCGCGTCTGGAGCGGCGCCCGGCCGGCCACCTGGTCGACGACCCCGACCGCCTCGACGACCGCAAGCTGCGCGCCATCGCCGAGGCCCAGGCCGCCGGTCTGGTGCGCCAAGGGGACCCGTTCGATGTGATGGCCATGGTGATCGCCATGTCCATGGCGTGGTCACCGGTCAGCAACGTCTACGCGGCGACCGCGCAGGAGCCTCCCGAACTGCACGAGCAGCGGCGAGACTTGCTCCGCGAGAGCGTCCGCCGCGCCGTGACCGCGTCTGGGCGTACCCAGTAACGCCGAACCGGCCTCCGGCTGGTGCCGGAGGCCGGTTCGCTATGGGATCGCCGGAGGGGGTGCCGGGTGCTGGGTGCTGGGTGCGGATCGGCTCAGCTGATGGTGTTCAGCATCGCTGCTGTGACGTGGTCGGCGGCGTTGCGGTGGCCGAGGGCGTTGGGGTGCACGAAGGCCGGCTGGTCAGGGAAGCGGGTGTAGATGCCTTCCACCCACTTTCCGGCGTCGCAGACGCTGTGGTTCTGGGAGGAGTCGTAGAGGTCGACGAAGCCGGCGGCTTCCTGTGTGCCGGTCGACTTCTCGATCGTCTTGTTGAGGGGTTCCAGGACGTCCTGGCGCAGCCAGTCGAGGTCGCCCTGGGTGATCGAGCCGAACTGCGTCAGGTCGTTGTAGCGGCACTTGGACGTGTCCTTGGGGATGACCGTGGGGTAGCCGACGGTCAGGATCTTCGCGTGCGGGGCGCGCTCGTGGAGCACGGTGAGCATCTCGTCGTAGTCGCGGCTGACCTTGTTCAGCCGGGCCGGGATGCCGGCGGCCAGGTCGTCCTTGCACGGGGTGCCCACTCCGCCGCTGCCCGCGCCCAGTTGCAGGCACTGGAAGAGGATGTCGGCGAAGCCGAGGGTGTTGCCGCCCGCGCCGACGGTGATCACGTCGGTGCCGGGGCCCACTGCCGCGGACTGAGGCGGCACCGCGGGGAAGGGGTAGTCCGGGTCCTCGGAGAGGGGCGGCAGGTGACGGCCGATCGGCTCCTGCGCTCTGAAAGTGACGTCTTCGATGGTGGCGGCGCCGCAGCTGACGTTGGTCAGGTCGAAGAGCGAGCCGAGGTCGCGGTCGATGACCTGGGGGTAGGACCGGTCGGTGCGCTCGCAGCCGTCGCGGGGGACTTCGAAGACGTCGCCCGCGGCCGGGATGACCCCGGCGGTGTAGGAGTCACCGAGGGCAACCCACTGGTAGTCCGCGGCGGCGGCGGGTTGAGCCCCGGTGAACTGCGCGGGGACGGCGGCGGCGGTGAGAGCTGCGGCCCAGCCGAGCAGGGCCAGACGAGTGCGGAAGCGTGCCACGAATCCTCCAGGGATACGGTGTTGGCGTCGCTTTGACCATAAATTGACCTTCACTAAACGCACTAGATCCATTACGGACAGTCACTTCAGCCTGCTGGGGTGCGTCTCTGTGGGTGACGGGGGTTCAGTGTGTCGACCACTCGCCCCCTATTCGCGACCGCTTCGGTGCGGTACTTGCGCGGTGCAGGGACGGTTCTTGATCGACTGCAGGATCCCGGCCGAACACACGTCCTCTCGGTGGCTGTCTTGTTCTCGATCGCTGGCAAGCTCAACCAGGCGCCGTCCGGGGCAGGGGCAGGGGCGGGAGCGGGGCGACCGGGCCGTCTGGGATAGCGTCCCTCTCACTTCGGACAAGTGAGTTCGGCCAAGTGAGTTCGGCCAAATGAGAGGGACGTCGTGCGGGTTCAGGTGCGTGGGCGGGGTGCCGGCCGGTGGATCACGTTCGGGGCGATCGCGTTCGGGTCGCTGTTCCTGGTCGTCGGGCTGATCCTCGCGGGGGTGTCGGTCTCGTTCCTGACGGACGCTCAACGTGCCCGGGGCACGGTGGTGACCCTGGAGTGGCGCAACGACCACAGCGGCGTATCGCGCAAGAAGCGGACGGACGACAAGCCCGCGGCGTACCCGGTGGTCGAGTTCACGTCGGCGGACGGCACGCAGAGGAAGTTCCGGGACTCCACGGGTTCCAACCCACCCTCGTACGAGGTGGGCGAACGGGTCGAGGTGCTCTACCGCGCGGATTCCCCCGACGACGCGCGGATCAACGGGTTCGCCTCGCTGTGGCTGCTGCCGCTGATCTTCGGCGGGATCGGGCTGCTGAGCGCGGGGATCGGGACGGTCGTCGCGTTGGTGACGCGGGGACGTTCCCAGGCCGCCCGTTGAAGGCGGGTGACCTCCACATCCGCCGTCCCGCGAGGGTGACTACGACGTCTTAATCGTCTTTCGTGCCCTGCCGAGCGGGAGTTAGTGTTCGCGAAGCGAGTGACTCACGAGGAGCGAAGACATGGTCGGTCGTCACAGCACGCGTTGACGTTCGAGGCCGTGAGCGGCCAGTCATCGCGTGCTGCCCTTGATGCGCGGCACAGCGAGCCTTCCTTCCCGCTGCCTGAAACGGGCGGCGCACCTGTCGTGCGCCGGTTGGCGGGTCTCGTCTTCGGTCATCCGAGGGGTCTCTGTGCCGTCCTCTTCCTCCTCTTCCTCCGCCGCATCCGAGGGTTTCGATTCCGGCCGACCTGTTTTGTCATCAAGCCTGTGGCGGGACCGCGACTTCCGCAGGCTCTGGGTGGGCCAGACGGCCTCCCAACTGGGCGAACACGCGAGTCTGGTGGTCCTGCCGCTCTTCGCCGTCCTGACGCTCAACGCCGATGCCGGCCAGTTGGGCGCCCTGCGCGCGGTGGGGCAGGCGCCGATCCTGCTGCTGTCGCTCCTCGCCGGCGCGTGGGTGGACAGGTGGCGGACCCGTACGGTGATGGTGCTCACGGACGCCGGCCGGGCCCTGGCACTGGGCGCCGCCGCCGTGGCAGGCCTCTTTGGCGCTCTCGGCCTGCCGGCGCTGCTCGCGGTCGCCTTCGCCGTCGGGGCTCTGTCCGTGTTCTTCGACCTGGCCTACCAGACGTCTTTGGTACGGCTGGTGACGCGCGATCAGTTGGTGCGGGGCAACAGCGCACTTGAGGGCAGTCGGTCCGCCGCGCAGATCGGCGGTCCCGCCCTCGGCGGCGCGCTGGTGTCCGTGCTGTCGGCGCCGATCGCCGCCGCGTCCAGCGCGGCGTTCTTCGCGCTGTCGTTCCTGTCGATCCGAGGGATCGGTCGCCGCGAATCCGTCCCGGACCGCTCGGACCGCTCGGACCGCTCGGACCGGTTGGACTGCACCGACTGCTCGGACTGCTCGGAACCTCCTCCTCGGACTCGGATCTGGCGGCGGGTCCACGAGGGCCTCCGCTTTGTCGCCGGTGATGCCTCGCTGCGGACCGTGTGCCTCGCGTCAGCCGCCTTCCAGTTCTTCTTCTCGGCTGTGATGACCGTCTATCTGCTGTTCCTGCCAAGGGACCTGCACCTGTCGGGCACCGCCGTCGGGCTGGCACTCGCGGCGACGGGGCCGGGCGCGCTCCTGGGCTCGCTGCTGGCCGCCCGGCTGCCGAGCCGCTTCGGACACGGCGCTGTGTTCGTGTCCGCGGCGGCGCTCGGCGACGGCGTGTTCCTGTTGGTGCCCGCACTGCACGGTTCCTCCGCGGTGACGGTTCCCGCGCTCCTCACGGTCAACTTCGTCTTCGGGACCTTCAGCCAGCTGGTGAACGTCACGGTCATGGCCATCCGGCAGACCGTCACTCCGGACGGGATGCAGGGCCGCGCCGCCGCGACGATCAACTTCGTCGGCATGGGAATGACCCCGCTCGGCTCGCTGCTCGGCGGCTTCCTCGCGGAAGTGTGGGGGATGCGCACCAGCCTCCTGGTGACAGCCGCGGGCATGCTGCTGTCGCCGGCTCTGATGGCCCTGTCCCCCCTCGCCCGCCTGGGACGGACGCTTCCCGCCCCACCGGAGAGTCCGGTTCGGTCCGCGTGAGGGCGCGCGGTAGCCCTTGAGGACGGCCCGGCCTGCTCAGCGCGCCAGCAGATCGATGGCGACCTTCAGCCGTTCGAGAAAGAACTCCCGTGACGGAGCCTGATGCTTGAGGCCGATTGATGCGCTGATCATCGTCTGGGCGACGGCAAGCGCCGCCTCCCGTCCTGTCTCCGATGCGATCGCAGCGGTGATCAGTTCCTCAAAACGCCGTGGCGCGGTCTCGGCTGTCTCACCTAGTAGATCGGGGTTGGCTTCGATGACCTCCGTGACATCGCGTGTCAATGGGCCGATGTAGCGGCCCGCCCACTGGTCGAACGCTTCGACGAGACGCTCTGGCAGGGGGCGTCCGGTGTCAGCCAGGACGTGTTCGACCGCTGTGATGTCGCGTTCCAGGACCTGGGTGACCGCGGCACGGAACAGGACTTCTTTCGAGGAGAAGAGGAAGTAGAGCCCTGGCCGGGAGATGTGCGCCGCCTGCGCCACCGCCTCCATCGAGGTCTTCCGGTAACCGAATCGCGCGAACGTGGTCAGGGCGACGTCCAGAACTGCGGTCCGCCGGCTGGTGTCGGCGACTGTCGAGGACGGGGGGCCGGCATCAGGGCTGCTCATGGACCGAGCATACGAGTAGTATCCGAACTATACAAATCAAGTCTAATCTGTATAGTCCTGGTCATGGCCGAGTCCGAACTCATCTCCACACCCTTCACCGCCGCCGGCACCGCAGACGACGTGCTGCGAGGCCATGACCTGACCGGCGTCCGCGCCATCGTGACGGGAGCTTCGTCCGGTATCGGGATCGAGACCGCTCGCGCGTTGACCGCTGCCGGGGCAAAGGTCACCCTCGCCGTCCGGAACACGACCGCGGGCGACACCGTCTCTGAGGCCGTCGCAAAGTCCACCGGAAGAACCCGGCCCCAAGTCGCTCGGCTCGACCTCGCCGACAGGACGACCGTCGCACGATTCGTCAACGCGTGGCGTGGCCCTCTGCACCTTCTGATCAACAACGCAGGCGTGGTCACCGGTGGCCTCGAACGAACCCGTGAGGGCTGGGAGTTGCAATTCGCGACAAACCATCTCGGCCATTTCGCCCTCGCCACCGGCCTGCACGGCGCCCTGGCCCTGGGAGCGTCCGACCGTGACGGAGCTCGGATCGTCTCGGTGAGTTCAACCGCGCACATGCGTTCGGGCATTGACTTCGACGACCTTCACTTCGAGCGCCGCAGCTACGACCCGCAGATCGCCTACGCTCAGTCGAAGACGGCGAACTCCCTGTTCGCCGTCGAGGCCACTCGTCTGTGGGCACCGGATGGGATCGTCGCCAATACCGTGAACCCTGGCGGCGTCGCCACGGGCCTGCAACGGAACTTCACACCACAACAGAGGCAGTCGCTCGACGCAGCCGAGGCCGCCGGTGTCTTCACGTACAAGACGGTTGAGCAGGGGGCCGCGACCAGCATCGTCGCGGCCGTCTTTCCAGCCTTCGCTCACTCCGGCGGCCATTACCTCGATGACACGCAAGAGGCATACACCGTGCCGAACGACGCCGACCTCGCGCAGCATCCCCACGGTGTCAAGGAATGGGCGCTCGATCCCGCGATCGCCGAGCGCCTCTGGGCAGTCTCGGCCAATCTCCTGCGGGCCTAGGTGTGCTGTTCGGACAGGTTGGTGACGCGGCTGGCCGGTGTGATCACGGCGTCCGAGCCGTCTTGGAAAGCTCGCCGTCACGACAGCTTGGGTTGATAACCTGTGGCGATGGACGAGGTGTTGGACGACGGGCCGTTCTTTCACGGCACAAAGGCCGAGCTACGGGTCGGAGATCATCTCACCGCCGGTTTCCGTTCCAACTACCGGCCCGAAATCGTGATGAACCACATCTACTTCACCGCGTTGCGCGACGGCGCGGGACTCGCGGCGGAACTCGCCGTCGGCGACGGGGCCCCGCGAGTGTATGTCGTCGAACCGACCGGGGAGTTCGAGAACGATCCAAACGTCACCGACAGGAAGTTCCCTGGCAATCCCACTCGCTCCTATCGCAGCAGGGAACCGCTCCGGATCGTTGGCGAGGTCACCGACTGGACGCGACAGACACCCGAAGCTCTCCAGGTGTGGCGAGACCGGCTGGCCGCAATCCGTCTGGATGACCGCGCCGAAATCATCAACTAGCGGGTATTGCGCCCTGCATGACAGCGGGTCGACGCTGCCCATCGGCATCCGGAGAGGTAACTGAATGCACGACACGGCCGACTTCATCGCCGAGACCTACGCACTCGGTGCCGGGCCCTGGACAATGACCCCGGTCACCCGTGGCGCATTGGGCCAGATCTGGAAGCTCTCCGGAAACGGCTCCGCATGGGCGATAAAGGAACTCCTCTTCGGCTGCGACGTGGAACAGGTGCGCCGGGAGGCCGCGTTACGGCACGCCGCGGAGCAGCTGGGAATCGCGTCACCGCGACTCATCCCCAACCGCCACGGCACACACGTCTCACAGCTGACCCCTTCTTCCCGCGGGTCCTACGTGAAGCTGTACGACTGGATCGACGGCACCAAGGCGGACGCATCCGACCCGGGCATCCTGGACTGGTTCGGCCGGACCATGGCACTCCTGCACAGGGCGGGAGAAGGCGCGAACGACACACCGGTCTCCTGGTACGAACAGTGCCCTCAGGACGCCGACTGGAAGGACCTGCACAGCAAGGTTCATCAGGCCGGCCTGCCGTGGGCGGACGCGCTGGGCAGGTTCGTCGACACGTCCGCGGCTGAGCTGGCGCACTGGGTGACCCCGACCGCCTCCGGCGATCTCGTGACGTCCCACTGTGACCTGCAACCCCAGAATGTCCTGGTCCGCCCGGACGGGCCGGTCCTCCTCGACTGGGACAACGCCGGGCCCATTTCCGCGGAACGAGAACTCGCCCGCGCCGTCTACGTATGGTCGGGCCGCAACCAGGTGAACCACCATTCCGCCCGGCGCCTGATGCGGGCCTATCGAAGCGCCGGAGGCACGGCGACCATCAAGGGGGCGCAGTCCTTCTCCATGCTTTTCGCGACGGACCTGAACTACATCCAGGTACAGGCGGAGTGCTCCGTCGACCCGGCCGTGACCTCCACGCAACGCGAGTTCGCAAGCAACCAGGTCGTCGATTCCTTGCGCAGGCTGCCAAGTCTGGCGGCCGTCGCCGAGTTGACCGACGCGCTCGGGACGGTGTGACAACCAGACGTTGTGGACATTCTGAGCGATGAGTTTTCCGCCCGGCTTCGGTCTACTCCCTGGCGTTGTCCGCAGAACACAGGAAGGGTCGCGGCCATGAAGTTCACCACGAAGATGCTCCAGACCGGCAACAACACCGGCGTACCGGTTCCGGCGGAGGTGGTCGAAGCCCTCGGGGGCGGCAAGCGCCCGGCCGTCAACGTCACGGTCAACGGCTACGCATACCGCTCCACGATCGCCTCCATGGGCGGCCAGTTCCTGATCCCGTTCAGCGCCGACAAGCGGCGGGAGTCGGGGATCTCCGGTGGCGACAGCATCGACGTCGAGCTGGAACTGGACACCGCCCCGCGCACGGTGGAGCCGCCCGCGGACCTCGCTGCGGCCCTGGCCGCGGTGCCGGGGGCCGAGGAGGCGTTCGGCACGCTCTCGCCCAGCCGTCAGAAGGCACACGTCACGTCGGTCAACGACGCGAAGACCGACGCGACGCGGCAGCGACGCGTCGCCAAGGTGGTTGAGGAACTCACGCCTCGTTAGTCGCGCTGTTTCACTTGAGCGGTGTTCGGTTCAGCCGGTCAGATCGCCGTGCTTGACGGCCGCGACGAACGAGGACCAGCCGGTCGCCGAGAAGAGCAGGGCGGGTCCGTGGGGGGCCTTGGTGCGGCGGCTGGCCCGGCGGCGTACCCTGCGGCTCGCCGTGCACGGCATCGACATCGGCCCGCGGGTCATCCACGGTGTCGAGGTGACCGCGTGACCGGCGGCCAGACCGGAACCGTGAGACTGCTCCCCTGGTCCGGTCAGGGAAGAAAGCCCTGCTATCTCGTCGGCGACGGGACCGGATACCTCTCCCGCGTGGCCGACAACATCGAGTGCGTGCAACTGGGTATGTCCGCTCAACTCCTCGACCACGCCGCCGACATGCTCGCCGACCACAAGGCCACCACTGCACAGCTCCGTTTTCTGGTGGCGCGCATGACCGAGGCGCTGCGCGACGTTCACCGCATCGCGGAGAGCAGGGGCGCCAGACTTCCCGCACCCCCAAGCGGTGATGCCGACGACATTGACGACCCATCGGGAACCTGCCCCGCCTAGCGGTCGCCAGTTTGGATCGAGAGTCCCAGCGACACACCGCACGCACAGCGTGTCGCTGGGACTGGGAAGCCAATTGATCCCGGTCCCCCCTCGGTGAGCCCGCCCTTGCTGATCCCTTCCGTGGGGAACTGGCGTACAACTTTCGGTCATCCGTGTGAGTCAAAGGGGCGAGTGCGCCGTAAGCGTGCTCAAGTCGCTTCAACGGGGATGGGAAAGCCTTCATGACTCACCGGACATCCAGGCGTGCGCGGGTGCTCGCCGGGGCCCTCGGGGCCGGACTGCTCATACCGTGCGTGGCCGCCGCGACACCGGCCGCCGCCGCGCCGGCCGCGCCGCAGGTCACCTGCACTTCCAACCAGGCGGGCCTGGCAACGAAGTTGCAGAGGGACATCACGGCGGCCCTCAGAAACCGCACGGGGACCATAGCCGTCGGCCTCTACGACCGGTCCACGAACACCACCTGCACCCTGCGCGGCAGCACGGCCTTCGACTCGGCCAGCGTCGTGAAGGTGACCGTGCTCGCCACCCTCCTGTGGGACGCGAAGAAGCACAACCGCTACCTCACCCAGCGCGAGTCCGACCTCTCCAAGGCCATGATCACCAAGTCGGACAACAACGCCACCAGCACACTGTGGCGGCAGCTCGGGCTGACGAAGATCAAGGGCTTCCTGGCCGCCGCCGGGATGACCCAGACCAAGCCGGGCGCGGACGGCTACTGGGGGCTGACCCAGATCACCGTCCGGGACGAGCAGAAGCTGCTCAAGCTCATCACCGCCAAGAACACCGTGCTGAGCGACAACTCCCGCGCCTACATCCTCAAGCTCATGGGCCAGGTCATCTCCTCCCAGCGCTGGGGCACGCCGGCCGGGGCGCCCTCCACCGTCTCCGTGCACGTCAAGAACGGCTGGCTGCCCCGCGCCACGCACGGCTGGCGCGTGCACAGCATCGGCACCTTCAAGGGCGCCGGACACGACTACATGATCTCCGTGCTCACCCACGGCAACCCCGACATGACCTACGGCGTGAACACCATCCAGGGCGTCGCGAAGGCCATCCACAAGGACCTCGTGCCGGTCACCAGCACCGCGAGCGCCCAGCGGTACGTCCCCACGAGCGAGCCCAAGGAGGCGTTCGTACCGGTGCCGACGAGGGGCTGAACTCCTCTACGTTCACGGGGAGTCCACCTCACAGGCGCCCTGTTCGTCCTACCGTGACGGCATGCGCCTCAGAAGCCTGAGAACTCTTCTCGCGACCGTCACCGCCGGTCTGGCGGCGGCCACCACGCTCGCCGCCGCCGGACCGGCCAACGCCAACCTGTCGAAGGGCAACCTGCCGAAGGGCAACGCCTGTTCGCCCGCCGTCTCCATCGACGGCTTCTCCGACGCGCTCGACAAGACGACGTACGAGGGCACCTTCGTCGGCAACTTCTCCGCCCTCGCCCCGAACGGCGACGGCTCCCTCCTCGCGCTCTCGGACCGGTCCGCCCTCTTCTCGCTGGACCGTCGCACCCTCGCGCCGAAGGGCGTCGTCCCGCTGGCCGACGAGAAGGGCGCGGCCCTCGACTCCGAGGGCCTGGCCGTCGACAGCGACGGCACGCGGCTGATCACCTCGGAGACCGAGCCGTCCGTACGCCGGTACGACCGCGACGGCCACCTCCTGGGCGGCGGCCTGCCCGTGCCGGACGCGCTCAAGGTCGCTCCGGCCGGACGCGCCACCGTCAACCAGACCTTCGAGGGGCTCACCCTCTACCCCGGTGGCCGCACCCTCCTCGCCTCGATGGAGGGGGCGCTCTCCGGTGACGCGGCCGGGATCGTCCGCTTCCAGACCTGGGACCGGCGTCATGGCCAGGAGTTCCGGCTGTCGGCCCAGTACGGGTACCGGACCGACTCCGGCCTCGGCGTCCCCGAGGTCCAGGCGACCCCCGACGGCCGCCTGCTCGTCCTGGAGCGCGGCTTCACCGCCGGTGTCGGCAACACCGTCCGCCTCTACCTGGCCGACCCGCGCCGGGCCACGGACACGAGTGGCGTCGAGAACCTCACGGGACAGGGCGACGTACGCCTCATCCGGAAAACCCTCCTGGCCGACCTCGTGACCTGCCCCACCCTGGGTGCCACCGCCAGGCAGCCCCAGCCGAACCCCCTGCTGGACAACATCGAGGGCATGGCGATCACCGGGTGGGCGAAGGGGCGCCTGAAGGTGCTGCTGGTGAGCGACGACAACCAGAACGCCGTACAGACGACACGGTTCTACTCGTTGCGAGTGTCGTTGCGAGTGCGGGTCTGAGACGACGCCGAGTTGCCCCGCCGACCACCTCGGTCCAGGTCTGTGAGGTGGTCGGTGGTGCCTCCGTGCCACTCGATGAGGAAGAGGGTGGCGTCGTCGCTCGTGCGTCCGCCCCGTGCGTCCTTCAGCGTGTGGGACAGCCGGCGCACGGTCGCCCGTACCCCTTCACCGGCCTTCCCGACGCGGTTGACACAGTCGATGAGCTGTTGCTCCCCGAACTGCTCCCCGCCGGTCTCGTGCTCCTCGATCACGCCGTCGGTGTAGCACAGCAGCCGGTCCCCGGGATGGAGCTGGATCTCGCTCGTGCGGGGCTGTTCGCCGCCGAAGCCCACCGGGAGGGTGGTCGGGCCGTGCAGGGCTTCCGCGCCCCCCTGGTCGCGGATCAGCAGGGGGGCGGGGTGCCCGGCGTTGACCCACTCCAGGTGGCCGGTGGAGATGTTCAGGTGCAGCATCTGCGCGGTGACGAAGTGGTCGGGCCCGAACTGCCGGGCGATGGCCTGGTCCATGAACGTGTACTTCTCGGCCAGGCTGATGTCGCCGCGCCGGGCGTGGCGGTAGGCGCCGATGGCGACGGTGGCCATGGTGGCGGCGTCCAGGTCGTGGCCCATCGCGTCGATGACGGCCACGTGCAGGATGCTGTCGTTGAGGGCGTAGTCGAAGCTGTCGCCGGCGACGTTGTAGGCGGGCTCCAGGATCCCGGCCACCTCGACCTGCGGCACGGACATCGCCAGCGGCGGCAGCAGGGTCCACTGCATCTCCGCGGCCACGCTCATCGGCTCCCTGCGCCGGGCCAGGAAGAACAGGTCGGTGTAGGCGTGCTTGGTGACCATCATGTCGGCGACCAGGCTGGCGAGCCTGCGCAGCAGACGCCGGTCGTGGTCGTCCACCTCGTCCAGGGTCAGGGCCAGCACGCCGATCTGGTCGCTGCCGTCAAGCAACGGCAGATACATCCGTACGGCGCCGTTCTGCGCGACTTCGACGGTGTCGGCGTGCAGGAAGGACTGCCCGGCCGGAGAGTCACCGATCGCCTCGGGCTCGCCGACCACCAGTCTCCTGCCCGGCAGCGGCACCAGCAGTTCCTGTGCGTAGTCCTGCAGCAACACCGAGACGTCACGCCCGCCGATCCTGGCCACCCGCTCCGCGATCAGCGGAGCGATCATGTGCGGCGGCACCAGGTGGGCCCGGTCCAGCAGCGCCCCCAGAAGCCGCTCACCGAAACCCTCGGACCGGTCCACCACACTGTCCGTCACGGCCCGCTCCTTCACTTCTGCCCGCCCGGCCCCCGAGCGGCGCGGGTGCCGCACATCGCCCAGCACCGGGAATCCTCAGGGGTTCTCAGGGATTCTGCTGTCCGGCCGCCCCCCACGGGCCCCAGCACACCCGTCGCGGACCGCTGAGCACTCCAACAGCGCAACCGCTTCCGCCGCGCGCCGCGCGCCGACGCCGACCCCGACCCCGATTGTTGCGGAGGGATGAAATCCGGTCCCATCCGCGTTGGTGCCTTCCGGTACATCAGGACAGACGGGAGGCACCGGGGTGGCAGCGGAGCAGGGGGAGAAACAGGGCTGGGCACGGAGGCTCGCCGGATACGCCTGGCGGTACCCCAAGGACGTCGTCCTCGCCCTCGGCTCCTCCCTGGCCGGCATGGCCCTCATGGCCGTGGTCCCCCTGATCACCAAGGTGATCATCGACGACGTCGTCACCGACCACACCCGGAGCATGGCCCCCTGGGCCGGCGCGCTGATCGGCGCCGCCGTCCTCGTCTACGTGCTCACGTACATCCGCCGCTACTACGGCGGCCGCCTCGCCCTCGACGTCCAGCACGACCTGCGCACCGACATGTACGGGACGATCACCCGGCTCGACGGGCGCCGTCAGGACGAGCTGTCCACCGGGCAGGTCGTCGGGCGGGCCACCAGCGACCTCCAGCTGATCCAGGGCCTGCTCTTCATGCTGCCGATGACCATCGGCAACATCATGCTCTTCCTGATCTCCCTCGTGATCATGGCGTGGCTGTCGCTGCCCCTCACGCTGGTCGCGATCGCCGTCGCCCCCGCCCTGTGGTGGATCGCCAAGCACAGCCGCACCCGCCTGCACCCGTCCACCTGGTACGCGCAGGCCCAGGCCGCCGCCGTCGCGGGCGTCGTCGACGGCGCCGTCAGCGGCGTCCGCGTGGTCAAGGGGTTCGGGCAGGAGGAGCAGGAGACGGGCAAGGTCCGGGAGGTCGGCCGCAAACTGTTCGCCGGGCGGCTGCGCACCATCCGGTTCAACTCGAAGTACACCCCGGCACTCCAGGCCGTTCCCGCCCTCGGCCAGGTCGCCATGCTGGCCCTCGGCGGCTGGCTCGCGGTGCGCGGGCACATCACGCTCGGTACGT
Source organism: Streptomyces sp. NPDC046862 (assembly GCF_040704615.1). Classification (NCBI taxonomy): domain Bacteria; kingdom Bacillati; phylum Actinomycetota; class Actinomycetes; order Kitasatosporales; family Streptomycetaceae; genus Streptomyces; species Streptomyces sp. NPDC046862. The sequence continues at coordinate 52,402 of NZ_JBEYXP010000038.1, forward strand.
TCGTCGCGTTCTCCAGCTACCTCGCCCAGCTCGTCGGCCCCGTCCGCATGCTCGCCATGGTGCTGACCGTCGGCCAGCAGGCACGGGCGGGCACCGAGCGCGTGCTGGAGCTGATCGACACCGAGCCGACCCTCAAGGGCGGCACGAAGACGCTTCCCGCCGACGCCCCCGCGACGGTCGAGTTCGACGACGTGTCCTTCGCCTACGAGGACGCCTCCGGAAAGAAGGCCCCCGTCCTCGACGGCCTCAGCTTCGAGATCCGGCCCGGCGAGACCCTCGCCGTCGTCGGTTCCTCCGGCTCCGGCAAGTCCACGGTCTCCCTGCTCCTGCCGCGTTTCTACGACGTCACGCACGGTGCCGTCCTCGTCGGCGGCCACGACGTCCGCGAGCTCACGCTGGACTCCCTGCGCTCCGCCATCGGGCTGGTCCCGGAGGACTCCTTCCTCTTCTCGGAGACCGTCCGCGACAACATCGCCTACGGCCGCCCCGACGCCACCCAGGAGCAGATCGAGACCGCCGCCCGCGCCGCCCAGGCGCACGGGTTCGTCACCGACCTGCCCGAGGGGTACGACACCAAGGTCGGCGAGCACGGCCTGACCCTCTCCGGCGGCCAGCGCCAGCGCATCGCGCTCGCCCGCGCGATCCTCACCGACCCGCGCCTCCTCGTCCTCGACGACGCGACCTCCGCCGTGGACGCCCGCGTCGAGCACGAGATCCACGAGGCGCTCGGGCAGGTCATGGAGGGCCGGACGACCCTCCTCATCGCCCACCGCCGCTCCACCCTCAACCTCGCCGACCGCATCGCGGTCCTCGACCACGGCCGTCTCGCCGACCTCGGCACCCACGAGGAGCTCCAGGAGCGGTCCGCCCTCTACCGCAGGCTGCTCACCGACCCCGACGAGCTGGGCGGGGTCTCGCCCGGACACGTCAAGCCGACGCCTCCGCAGGAGGACACCTCGCTACGGGACGAACTCGACGCCGAGTTCGACGCCGAGCGAGGCATCACCCCCAGGCTGTGGACCGGCGACCGGGAGCCCCGCGACCTCGCCCTCGACGGCACCCCCGCCACTCCCGAACTCCTCGCCCAGGTCGACGCGCTGCCCCCGGCCACCGACATCCCGGACATCGACGAGGCACGCGCGGTCACGCCGGAGGCGTCGTACGGCCTGAGGCGGCTGCTCCGCGGCTTCGGCCGCCCCCTGCTCCTCAGCCTCGCCCTCGTCGCCACCGACGCCGGCATGGGACTCCTCCTGCCCGTCCTGGTCCGCCACGGCATCGACAACGGCGTGACCCAGCTGGCCCTCGGCGGGGTGTGGGCCGCGTCCGTGCTGGCGCTGCTCGCCGTACTGGCCCAGTGGGCCGCGCAGATCGGCGAGACGCGGATGACCGGACGGACCGGTGAGCGCGTCCTGTACTCGCTCCGGCTGAAGATCTTCGCCCAGCTCCAGCGGCTCGGACTCGACTACTACGAGCGGGAGCTGACCGGCCGGATCATGACGAGGATGACGACGGACGTCGACGCCCTCTCCACCTTCCTCCAGACGGGCCTGGTCACGGCCTTCGTCTCGGTCGTCACCTTCTTCGGCATCATGGTCGCGCTGCTCGTGATCGACGTACAGCTGGCGCTGGTCGTCTTCGCGACGCTGCCGCCGCTGATCATCGGCACGTTCTTCTTCCGCCGGGCGAGCGTGAAGGCGTACGAACTCGCCCGTGAACGCGTGGCGCTGGTCAACGCCGACCTCCAGGAGTCGGTGTCCGGGCTGCGGATCGTGCAGGCGTTCCGGCGCGAGCGGGACGGGGGCGAGCGGTTCGCGGCGGGCAGCGACAGCTACCGCAGGGCGCGGGTCCGCGGGCAGTGGCTGATCTCCGTGTACTTCCCGTTCGTGCAGCTGCTGTCGTCCGTGGCGGCGGCCGCCGTGCTGGTCGTGGGCGCTCACCGGGTGGACGCCGGGACGCTGACGACGGGCGCGCTGGTCGCGTACCTGCTCTACATCGACCTGTTCTTCGCGCCCGTGCAGCAGCTCTCCCAGGTCTTCGACGGCTACCAGCAGGCCACCGTGTCGCTGGGCCGCATCCAGGAGCTGCTGCGGGAGCCCACCTCGACGAAGGCGGCCGAGGAGCCGCTGGAGGTGCTGTCCCTGCGCGGCGACATCACCTTCGAGGACGTGCACTTCGCGTACGGCGCCGCCGATGAGACCGACGCGGCCCTCGGAGGGGTCGCGCTGACGATCCCCGCCGGGCAGACGGTCGCCTTCGTCGGTGAGACGGGCGCGGGCAAGTCGACCCTGGTGAAGCTGGTCGCGCGCTTCTACGACCCGACGGGCGGGCGCGTGCTCGTGGACGGCACCGATCTCCGTCACCTGGACATCACGTCGTACCGGCACCGGCTGGGCGTCGTCCCGCAGGAGGCGTACCTGTTCCAGGGCACCGTCCGCGACGCCATCGCCTACGGACGCCCCGACGCCACCGACGCCGAGGTGGAGGCCGCGGCCCGGGCCGTCGGCGCGCACGACATGATCGCCACGCTGGACGGCGGCTACCTGCACGAGGTCGCCGAGCGCGGCCGCAACCTCTCCGCCGGGCAGCGCCAGCTGATCGCGCTGGCCCGTGCCGAGCTCGTCGCCCCCGATGTCCTGCTCCTCGACGAGGCCACGGCCGCGCTCGACCTCGCCACGGAGGCCCAGGTCAACCAGGCGACGGACCGTCTCGCCGGCCGCCGCACCACGCTGGTCGTCGCCCACCGCCTGACGACGGCCGCCCGTGCCGACCGCGTCGTCCTCATGGACCACGGCCGGGTCGTCGAGGACGGTACGCACGAGGAGTTGCTGGCGCTGGGCGGGCGCTACGCGGAGTTGTGGCGGACGTTCGTGGGGGAGCCGGTCAGCGCGGCGGGCTGACGGTGGTGGGGGTGCCTGGGGTGGGTTTGTCGGGTGTGGGTGGGTGGGGGACTGGTCGCGCGGTTCCCCGCGCCCCTTGAAAACCGTGCAGATCCCCGCGGCCCTGAAACTGCTGCCCCGCCCGCGCGAATGCAGCCCCTCCGGCGTTTGAGGAGCGGAATCCGGGGCGGAGCCCCGGGCGGGCATGCAACCATCGGGCACACGTCGTGCGTCCGTACATCAGTACGTCTTCTGCCCGGGGAGAGGTGAACTGGTGAGCGGTGGAGTGACGGGGACGCATGGTGGGGTACGGCGGCCGATGGCGCTCGTACTGGCTCTGCTGACGGCGGCCGGGCTGCTCGTGGTGGCCGGACCGGGCCGCGCCGAGGCGGCCTCCTGCGGGGCGCGCAAGGTCCGTACGCTGTCGTTCTCCACGGGCTACGTGCACGTCTACAAACGCGGGGGATACGTCTGCGCCGTGACCGTCGCCAAGAAGCGGGACGGCACCCTCAGGTGGATGTCCGCCAGCGTCCAGGCGCGGGGGAACCGCCCGATGATGCGCGAGGGGAAGCGCAAGTACCGCATCAGCACCGACGCCGTGCACGCCGGACGGCGGTGCGTCCGGGTGAAGGGCGCCGTCGGCGGCGGCAACGTGACCTCGGGGTGGATCCTCTGCTGAGCCGGCCCCGCAGGGCCGACCGCGCACAGGGTTTTCCCTAATCTCCGCTGGTGCGTGGCCAGTTGACGCCCTCCTCCCCTGGTGCGCCCACCACTGACTCCACTAGGTTCCGGCGCACAGATGAGTCACAGGGGAGATTCCATGCGCAAGGCGCTCAGATGGCTGCTGGCGCTCGTGGTGCTCATAGGCACCGTGAGCACGGCCGGAGCGGCCACCGCCGCTCAGCCGCGGGCCACCGGCACCGACATCAAGGACCAGCTGCTCTCGATCCCGGGCATGAGCCTGATCGAGGAGAAGCCGTACACCGGCTACCGCTTCTTCGTCCTCAACTACACCCAGCCGATCGACCACCGGCACCCGTCCAAGGGCACGTTCCAGCAGCGCATCACCGTGCTGCACAAGGACACCAGCCGCCCGACGGTCTTCTACACCGGCGGCTACAACGTCTCCACGAACCCCGGCCGCCGCGAACCCACGCAGATCGTGGACGGCAACCAGGTCTCCATGGAGTACCGCTTCTTCACGCCGTCCCGCCCCGCCCCGGCCGACTGGTCCAAGCTCGACATCTGGCAGGCGGCCAGCGACCAGCACCGCATCTTCAAGGCGCTGAAGAAGATCTACTCGAAGAAGTGGATCTCCACCGGCGGCTCCAAGGGCGGCATGACCGCCACCTACTACGAGCGCTTCTACCCGCGCGACATGGACGGCGTCGTCGCCTACGTCGCCCCCAACGACGTGGTGAACAAGGAGGACTCGGCCTACGACCGGTTCTTCGCAGGCGTCGGCACCAAGGAGTGCCGCGACCGCCTGAACGCGGTGCAGCGCGAGGCCCTGGTGCGCCGTGAGCCGCTGGAGAAGAAGTACGCGGACTACGCCGCCGCCGAGGGCCTCACCTTCACCACGATCGGCAGCCTGGACAAGGCGTACGAGGCGACCGTGCTCGACTACGTGTGGGGTTTCTGGCAGTACAGCCTGCTCTCGGACTGCGACAGCGACACCATCCCGAAGGACGCCAAGGCCGCCACGGACGACGAGATCTGGACATCCATCGACACGATCTCCGGCTTCTCCGCCTACGCCGACCAGGGCCTGGAGCAGTACACGCCGTACTACTACCAGGCGGGCACCCAGCTCGGCGCGCCGACGATCGAGTTCCCGCACATCGAGAAGAAGTACATCCGCTACGGCTACCAGCCGCCGCGGAACTTCGTGCCGCGCGACATCCCGATGAAGTTCCAGCCGTTCGCCATGCGCGACGTGGACACCTGGGTCCGCCACAACGCGAACCACATGCTCTTCGTCTACGGCCAGAACGACCCGTGGGGTGCCGAGCCGTTCCACCTCGGCAAGGGCGCCCGTGACAGTTACGTCTTCACGGCGCCGGGCCTCAACCACGGTGCGAACGTGGCCGGTCTGGTGGCCGACGAGAAGGCCCTGGCCACGGCCCGCATCCTGGAGTGGGCGGGCGTGGCCTCCGCCGCGGTCCAGGCGAACCCGGACGTGGCGAAGCCGCTGGCCAAGTACGACGCCAGGCTCGACAAGCGCGACATCGAGCGCGAGATGACGCTCAGGCCGTAACCCGACCTGCACGAAGACGGGTTGAGGCCGAGCCCCGGTACCGCCGTCACGCGGTGCCGGGGCTCACTTCTGCCCGGAGTTCCCGGAGTTCCCGGCGTTCCCGGAGCCTCCGGTGTCCTCCGTGTCGAGACTCACCCAGCCCGCCTTCGACGACGGGGCGTAGATGATGCCGCCCGCCACCATCGGCTCGGTGGACAGCCCCAGTTCCATCCCGCTGTCGTCCTCGATGTCCGGCACGCTGTGCTGGTAGAGGAGCTTGCCCGTGCGTGCCCCGTAGACGGCGACGCCCCGGGTGTTGGCGACGTAGACGCGGTCCCCGGCCTGGACGGGAGGCGCGTCGGCCGGGCCTCTGCCGGGCAGGGTCTTCCGCCACAGCTCCCTCTGCTCGACCGGATCGACGGCGACGAGCTCACCGCCCGTGTCGGTGGGCGCCACGAACAGCACCCGCCTCGGGGTGACGGACAGCTCGGGCGCCCCGATCTGACCGTTGCCCAGGATCGCGTCGACCGGGGTGCGCTCGCCCTTGGCGCCTTCCTTGAGCTCCTGGCGCAGGATGGACCACTTCGAGCCCGTCTTGTCCGTCAGGGCGCAGTACAGCCGGGTCGTGCCGTCCTCGTCGAGCAGTGCCTCACTGCCGGTGTCGCACGGCGCCGACAGCTCGAACGCGGCGACGCGCGCACCGCTGCCGGTGTCGACGACCGTGACGAGGTTCTCGCCGAGGACGTCGGCGGAGGTGCCCGTGAAGACGTAGAGCCGGTCCCCCACGACCCGCAGCGCGGGCGGATGCCCCGTCCCGCCGTCGGCGGACACGCGAGCCCTCAGCGTCCAGCGCTCCTTGCCCGAGCGCGCGTCGACGGCGTGCACCAGCCCGTCGTGGTCCACGGCGTACACCCGCTGGCCGTCGCTGATGAGCCGCTGCGTCAGGATCGGCGTCGTGTAGCGCCACTTCACCTTGCCGTCGGCGAGCGAGAGACCCACGATCCGGTCGCCGACGTTGACGATCGCGGTGTCGCCGACGACGACCGGGGTGTTCTGGCCGTACGCCGACGCCTTGTCGGTCCGCCACAGCTCCTTGCCGGTCGCGGCGTCGAGCCGGACCGTACGGTCGCCTACGCACACCAGGGACGGCGGGGACGACTGGGCGTACACGCAGTCGCTGTTCTGCAGGTTGTACTGCCACTGCCGCCAGCCCTCCGGCCGGCGTTCCGGGCCGTCGCGGTACGTGAACGTGAAGCCGCCCGACCCGGACTGCGTGCTCCGGTAGTCGGCGGAGCCCTCCGGCTGGGTGGCGGTGCGTGTGCTCGCGCCCGGTTTCGCGGCCGTATCGGGGGACGTGGAGCCGTCCGCGCCGTTGTCGAGCGCGTACATCAGTCCGCCCGTCAGGGTGGCGATCGCCACGACCGCGGCCGCCACGGACATGACGAGGCGCCGGCGCCGCCGGGGTGGGGGAGTGGGCGCCGAGCCCGCGCCCGCCGTGGTCTGCTCCCCGGGAGGGCGGGGCGCGGGCGCGCGGAGCATCACGGTGTCCGGCGAGTCGAGGACGGCCGGGCCGACGGGCGGGAAGGACGTGCTCTGCAGCAGGGCGAGCAGCTCGTCCGCCGTCGGGCGCTCGGCCGGCTCCTTGGCCAGGCAGCGCTCGACCACCGGCAGCAGCCAGTCGGGCACCCCGTCCAGGTCGGGCGGCTCGTGGACGAGCTGGTACGCCACCGCGTACACGTCCGTGGCGTCGAACGGCACATGGCCGCTCGCCGCGTACGTCAGCACCGAGCCCAGCGAGAAGACGTCGCTCGGCGGCCCGACGTCCTTCTGGGCGCGGATCTGCTCCGGCGACATGAACGGCGGGGTGCCGACCGCGATCCCGGTGCCCGTGGGCATGTCGGTGTCGGCTGCGCGCACGATGCCGAAGTCGATGACCCGGGGACCGTCGTCGGCGAGCAGGACGTTGGCCGGCTTGAGGTCGCGGTGCACTATCCCGGCGCGGTGGATGTCGCGCAGCGCCTCGGCGAGGCCCGTGGCGAGGCGGTACAGCTCGTCGGCTCCCAGCAGCGGCCCCAGTTTGATGCGCTGGTCCAGCGGCTGCCCCGGTACGTAGAGGGTGGCCATCCAGGGCGGGTCGGCGTCGGGGTCGGCGTCGACGACCGGTGCGGTGAAGGCGCCGCTGACCTGGCGGGCGGCGGTGACCTCGCGCCGGAACCGCTGCCGGAAGTCGGGCCGGTGGACGAGGTCGGTGCGGATCACCTTGACGGCGACCTGGCGGCCCGAGGGCGACGTGCCGAGATAGACGCGGCCCATGCCGCCGGAGCCGAGGACGGACTCCAGGCGGTAGCCGGGGATCTCCGGCAGCTCACCCGTGCCCTGAGCGTCCTGAGCGTCCTGGGCCATGCGTTCCCCCATCGTCGTACGGCCGGCAAATGATGATATCGATCCGGCCCCGCACCTCAGGAGGCCCTCGTGCGCCAGGAGTTGGCGGCACCCGCGCTCGTCCGCGGAAAGGCAGCTCAGCGTACTGGGGGGCCTCAGACGGGGCGGGCGCAGCCCACCGGGTCGTCGCCCCCGAGCTGGACGTAGAGCGCCGTGGCGGCGGGGCACTGGGAGCGCTTGCCGACGGCCGAGCCGACCTCGTACTCGGGTGCCTTCTCGCCCTTGCCGTCGCAGGCCGTCTCGCGGACCTCGCCCTTGCCCGTGCTGTACACGCAGTCGCCGACGATCGTGCGGGGCCCGCCCCCGCCGCCGGGGTCGCCCGGATGCGGCGGCGTGAGCTTGCGCATACAGGCGTAGCCCTGCGGGACCGTGCCGTCGCCGTCCTCGTCGTAGTCCGGCCGGGACTCGCTGATGTGGAGTACGAAGTCCGTGGTCGCCGGGCAGGCCGGCCCCTCGGACACCATGCCGCCGTGCCGGGCCACCACGCGGGCCGCGGCCCGCTCGCTCGCGCAGGGCACCTCCGTGAAACTGGTCGTCCCGAAGGAGCTGCACTCGTCGACTCCGAGGAACTCCGCCCCGAACCCGGACGCGCGGGTCGCCGAAGCGGTGGCGGCGGTGGGCTCACCGCCGGGTCCGGAACCAGAGCCGGACCCGGACCCGGACCCGGGTCCAGACCCGGAACCGGACCTGGACCCGGAACCAGGCCGGGACTCGGAACCGGACCACTGCTGACACCCGCTGAGTACCGCCATCGTCACCACCAGGGCCATCGCCACCGCGACGGCCCGTGAAGCGGCCCGCACCCCTCGCTCGACCACGACCATGATTCAGTCCCCCCGACGCACCCCCGCCGTCCAGCGTGGCCCGCCAGGGAGGGTCACGTCAGACGAACGGGGGGCTTTAACCCCATCGGGGGTGGTGCGCCCGGTGTGCGGCGTACGTCTAGTACGTCAGCCCGTGCCCGATCGGATACAGCACCTGCGTCGGGTCGTCCGCGCGCTGCACCGGCACCGGCAGCCTCCCACGCGGCGCCGCACGTCCCGCGATCACCCGTGCCGCGGCCCGCAGTTCGACATCCGTCCAGGAGTACGACGCCACGTACGCGCCCACATCGGGGAGCTGGGCCACGTCGTACGGGTTGCGGACGGCGACGGCCACGACGGGAACGCCGGTGGCGAGGAGCGCTTCGACGAGTGTCCGCTGCGAGCTCGACGCCGTCACGTTGTACGTCCCCACGACCACCGCGTCCTTGCCGTCCGCCGCCGCGACCGCCCTGTCGATGGTCGCCTGCGTGGGAGCCGTGCCGGTGGACAGCGCCGTGGCCGTGAAGCCCAGTTCGGTGAGGGCGGTGGCGAGGACGGTGGTGGGCGGTCCCGTGGTGCCGGAGGGCGACGCCGGGTCGGCGCCGACGACGAGCACGTTGCGGTGGCCGCGGCGCGAGAGGGGCAGCAGCCGCTGCCTGTTGACCAGCAGGGTGGTCGTGCGCTCGGCGATACGGTCGGCGGCCGCGAGGTGGGCCCGGGTGCCGACGACCCGGTCGACCCCGGCATGACTGACGTACGGCTTCCCGAACAGCCCGAGCCCGGCCTTGAGCCGCAGGACGCGCAGGATCGACTGGTCGAGACGGGCCTCGGTGAGCTCGCCGCCGCGCACCGCGTTCAGGACGGCGTTCCAGGCGACGTCCAGGGACGGCGGGTTGAGCAACTGGTCGACGCCGGCCTTGAGCGCGAGCACGGGCACCCGGTCGTCGCCGTACTTGGTCCGCACGCCCTGCATGCCGAGCGAGTCGGTGACGACCACGCCGTCGTAACCGAGCTCCTCGCGCAGGATGCCGGTGAGGATGGGGTGGGAGAGGGTGGCCGGGTCCTCGGCCGGGTCGAGGGCCGGGACCATGATGTGCGCGGTCATGATCGAGCCGATGCCGGCCCGGATCGCGGCCCTGAACGGCGGGGCGTCGAGCCGGGTCCACTGCTCCCGGGTGTGCTTGATCTCCGGGAAGCCGTAGTGGCTGTCGGTCTCGGTGTCGCCGTGCCCCGGGAAGTGCTTGGCCGTGGCGGCGACCCCGGAACGCCGGTACCCGTCGACCTGGGAGACGACCATCCGGGCCACCGCCTCCGGGTCGGCGCCGAAGGAGCGTACGCCGATGACCGGGTTGGCGGGGTTGACGTTCACGTCGGCGACGGGCGCGTAGTCCTGCCGGATGCCGAGGGCGCGGAGCTCGGCGCCGCCGAGCCGCCCGGCCGTGCGGGCGTCGCGCCGCGACCCTCCCGCGCCGAGGGCCATCGCGCCGGGGAAGAGGGTGGCGGGCTTGCCCACGCGCGCGACTATCCCGTGCTCCTGGTCGGTGGAGATGAGGACGGGGAGCCCGCGGGGCAGGTCGAGGGAGGCGCGCTGGATGCCGTTCGACAGGTCGGCGATCTGGTGGGGGTCACGGGTGTTGTGAGCCCAGGAGAAGTAGATGATCCCGCCGACGCGGTACCTGGCGAGCAGCTCGGCGGCCGTGCGTACGCCGATCTCCTTGAGGTTGGCGTCGATGTCGGCCTGGTCGGGTGCGGTCGCCGAGTGCCCGTAGACGCGCATCACGAAGAGCTGGCCGACCTTCTCCTCCAGGGTCATGCGGGAGATGAGGGCGCGGAGTTCTTTGTCGTCGGCGCCGGCTTCGGGGCCCGCGGCGTCGGCCGTGGTGCCCTCCAGGGCCAGGGCGGCGGTGACTCCGGCGGTGGCGGCGAGGAGGGTACGTCTGGAGGGGCTTGAGGGGCTGGGTCGTTTGGGGGGCTTTCCGGTGCTTCCTGTGCTGGAGTCGCGCATGGGCGCTCCTTCCCTCATGAAGGAAACTTCCGAGGAGTCACGAATATCCAGCAAGTTTCTTCCAGTCAAGGGAACGCACCGTAACCCGGCGCATGGTGAGGGGCCGTCACCGGCGCTGTCGGAGGGGGCGCGCCGGTGACGGCGTGCTGCCGGCCGCGTGCGGCGGAGAGGGTGGTCAGCGATCGCAGCCAGCGGCGAGGGCCGACACCGCACTACGGAGACTCTCCGGCAGTTCGGGGGTTGGACGGGGCGGGGTGGGGGTGGGTTCCCGGGGGGACAGGGAATCGCTGGAAGTTGGTGCGGGAGTGGCTGGTGGGTGCGTTCTCGTCTGCCGGGTTCCGTGTGGGGGCGGCTGCGGGTGGGTTCGTGGCTGGTCGCGCAGTTCCCCGCGCCCCTTACGGGGCGCGCCCTGTGGCTCGTCGAGTGGCTGGGGCGCCTGCGCGGTGGTTCGTGGGGCGGGGGCGCGTACGCGGCAGAGGGCAGTCACCGGTTTCGGTGACTGCCCTCCGGGTTTCCTCGGTCAGGCCGCGTGGGTCACGAGTCGATCCAGACGCCGAAGTCCCGCCAGGCCGTGCCGAAGTCCTGGAAGCCGATGCGGGCGCCCGAGCTGCGGGTCACCGTGCCCTTGGCGATGGCGCCGCCGCTCGCGGAGCCCGAGTAGAGGGGGCCTCCGCTGTCGCCGCCGCGGGCTGCCTCCTGGCCGTTCATCTGCTCTCCCTCCACCAGGTCCTCGGAGTCGTTGTAGAAGAAGAGCACCTTGATGTTGCAGACCGGGCCGCCGGTGGCTCCGGCGCTGGTGTATCCGGACTGGCACAGGTACTCGCCGGCGTAGGTCCAGTCCCAGCCGTCCACCCGGACGATGTTGTTGCTGGTCTGGTTCCCCGTGTACATGGTGTTTTCCACGTCGGAGGCCTGGACGAGCATGATGTCGTGGTCGTCGCGGGCCTTGACCGGCGTACCGATGTAGGTGCCCGTGCCGTTGCTGAAACGCTCGCCGGTCTTCCCGCAGTGCTCCGCCGTGAGGAGGTACTGCGCCCCGGAGGCGTCGCGGACGCCGAAGCCCGACGTGCAGAAAACCCCGTTGTCCTTCAACATGATCGCCCCACCCGCCCAGGGCTGCCAGTCGCTCTGGCGGGAGCGTTCCTGGAGCGGCTGCTCCTCGATCGTACGGACCGGGACGCCCGCGACGTCGGAGGCGATCTCCTGCTTCCGGGCGTCGCCGCGCGCGGTGCTCTTTGCGTCCGTGGCCAGGACGAGACCGCTGCCGTCGGTGGGGATCTTCACCGTGTGCCCGAGCGACGGGTCCTCGGCCAGCTGTTCCTGGAGGCGCGAGGAGGCGGACTTGAGTTCGCCGAGGGAGTAGTCCGCCTCGACGATCCGTACGGGAGCGATACGGCGGGCCTCCTTGATCGCCTTCCGCATCGTCGCGGGTATCGCGCCCTTCCACCACAGCGCGACCCGGCCCTCCTCCAGCCCGATGCCCGTGAAGCCCGCGAACCGGGCGTCTTCCTGCGCCCATCTGATCTTGTCGGCGGCGGCCACGAGAGGACGCTGCTCGGTCATCTTCGCGAGGTCGTCGCCGGGCACGACCTCGGAGATCGGTACGGTGTTCCGGTCGGGCTGCTGGGCGGTGGCCCCCGTCGTGGTGGTACCGACGAGCGCCGTCGCCGCCAGGGCCGCGGCCGCGGCCAGCACAGCTGTCCTGTTTCGCATCGATCCGCCTTTCGTCTGGGTGCGTGTCGTCTGGGTGCGTGCGTCGCGGCGGTACCCGCACCGCCGGACCAGGAGGAAGCTAGGCGGTCGTGATCAGTACGTGATCAATGTGAGATCAATGCGCAGGCAACCGGGTCCGGTCTCGTCACATGTGAAGGAAGGGGGGAGGTGTCGAGTGTCGGCAGGCCCGAACTGCCGTACTCGTCAAGCGAGTTACCAGATCGCGGCAGAGGGGATGAGGGCGGATGCCGAACCGGTTACGCTTCGTCGTACTGGGCACGATGCACGCGTACCGGGGCGACACCGAGATCAGGGTGGGTCCTCCGCAGCAACAGGCCATGCTGGCGGTGTTGTTGCTCCGGTCGGAGCACACGGTGTCGGCTGCCCGACTGATCGACGCCCTGTGGGGTGACACCCCACCGACCCGGGCGGTCACCGCGATCCGTACCTATGCCTGGCAGTTGCGAAGACTCCTGGAGCCGGATCCCTCGGCGCCGAGCGTGCTGGTCTCCGCCGGGGACGGCTACCGGCTGACGGTCTCCCCGTCCACGCTGGACGCCCGGCAGGCCGAGACCCTGATCGGCGAGGCGGCCCGCGCGCGCGAGGCCGGACGTGTGGGGAGGGCCAGCGGGCTGCTGGCCGATGCCCTGGCCCTGTGGCGGGGAGACTCACTGACCGGCGTGCCGGGCCCCTTCGCCCAGCGGCAACGGGACCGGCTGGAGGAGTTGCGGACCGCGGCGCTCGAGGAGCGGTTCGATCACGAACTGTCCCTGGGCCGCCACCACTTCGCCATCCCGGGGCTGACCGAGCTCACCGCGGCGTACCCGCTGCGTGAGCGCCCCTACGGTCTGCTGATGCGCGCGCTGCACGCGGCGGGCAGACAGGCCGACGCGCTCGCGGTGTTCGCCGGTTACCGCAGCCGCCTGGCGCGGGAGCAGGGCATCGAACCGGGGTCCGAGCTGAGTGCCGCGCACCGCAGGGTTCTGGAGGGGTCTCCCGCCGAGGCCGCGGAGGGCGCCGCGGCAGCCGACGGGCTCTTCACGGCGTACGGCATGGAGGGGATGCACGGCGAGAACGCGTCGTACGGCGAGCTGTGCGGCGGGCGGGAGAAGCGATGCGCGGGCCTGGCCGTCACCGGCACGGAGAGGGCGGCGGGGGAGCCCGCTCTGCGGCTGCCGATTCCGGCGCAACTCCCCTGCGACACCCCCGACTTCACCGGGCGTGCGGCTCAGTTGGACCGTCTGGGCGCCCTGCTGACGGCGACCGGGCGCCGGGCGCCGGCCGTCGTGGCGGTGACCGGCATGGGCGGGATCGGCAAGACGTCCCTGGCTCTGTGCGTCGCCCACCGCGTCCGGTCCGCGTACCCCGACGGACAGCTCTACGCCGACCTGCGCGGAACCGAGCGGGACCCGGCCGCACCGGGCGCCGTTCTCGCGGGGTTCCTCACCGCGCTGGGCGTCCCGGCCGAGTCGGTCCCGGCGCAGCCGGCGGAGCGCCGCGGGCTGCTGCGCTCCCTGCTGGACGGCCGACGGGTACTGCTGGTCCTGGACGACGCGCGGGGTGCCGCCCAGGTCAGGGATCTGATCCCCGGTTCCGCCGGGTGCGGGGTCGTCATCACCGGTAGGTCGCCGCTGACCGGGCTGCCGCTGACCGACCAGGTCCGCCTGGGCGTCTTCCGGCCCGACGAGGCACTCGGCCTGCTCGGCACGGTCGTCGGCCGCGAACGGGTCGCCGGGGAGTGGGCCGACGCGCTGCGGCTGGTGGCGGCCTGCGGGCTCCTGCCGCTGGCCGTGCGGATCGTGGCCGGCCGGCTGGCGGCCCGTCCGGGGTGGACCATCGAGGCACTGGCCTCCCGGCTCACCGACGAACAGAGCCTTCTCGGCGAGCTGCGGATGGGTGACCTGGCCGTCGACGCCGCCTTCGAGTCCGGCTACCGGCAGCTGACACCCCGGCAGGCGCGCGCGTTCCGGCTGCTCGCCGTCACCGGCGGGCCGGGCATCGACCCGGCCCGTGCCGCCGCCGTGCTCGCGGTGGACGAGGCGACGGCGGAGAACCTGCTGGAATCGCTGGTGGACGCGGCACTGCTGGAATCACCGGGGCCGGGACGCTATCGCTACCACGACCTGGTACGCGTCTTCGCCGCCCAGTGTTCCGGATGTCCGACAACGATGTCACCATCGCCGGGTGCGCCCGAGTCCTTTTAGGAGTGCGGGGAACTCGCTGTCTTCCAGGGGCGCGGGGAACTGCGCAGTTTCGGGGGCGCGGGGAACTGCGGGACCAGCCACACACGACCCGCACGCGCCGACCGTCGGAACCCGGCAGACGCGACCCACAGGCCACCTCACTCCTGGACCGCCACCTCGGGCCAGTGCTCCTGAAGCGTCCGTACCGTTTCCGAGATCGCCGGCCGGCGCGAGGCCCCCGTGCGCCACAGGGCGTACAGGCGCCGCACCGGCATGGGGCGGAGGGACACCCCCTGGTGGACGATCCAGCTCGGTCTCCGCCCGCTCGACGATCGCGAGCAACTCCTGTGCCGTGGTGGCGAGATGCTGCGCGTGCTCGGTGAGCCGGACACCGCGTCCCTGCCGCTCCAGCAGGGTGGACGCGTCGGACAGGGCCACGACGGAGGCGACGGAGGCGACGGAGGCGGCGAACGCGTCGGACAAGGCCTCCGCGTAGCCGGTTGCCGTGGCCACGAAGGCTCGTTGTCGGCCGCGTAGTTGGCGTGGATACCACCGGCCGCGGGCCCCGGCGCTTGCTAGGGTCCCGGATCATGACGGCTCAGGAACCCACGATCCTCGCCACCTCGGGCGGACTGCGCCCCGGAGACCGCACGAGGGTCACCTTCGACGCGCTCGTGCACCACGCGGTCGACCTCGCGGGCGTGACGGGGCGCCGTCCGAGGATCATGTACGTGGGGACGGCCATCGGGGACGCCGAGTCCTTCGCCGCGCGCGCGAGCGAGGCGGCGCGGGTGGCCGGGTTCGACCTGACGCCGCTGCAGCTCTTCCCCATGCCCAACATCGTGGACATCGAGTCGGCGGTGCTCGACCAGGACGTGGTCTGGGTCATGGGCGGTTCGGTGGCGAACCTGCTGGCGGTGTGGCGGGTGCACGGGCTCGACACGGTCATGCGGCGGGCCTGGGAGGCCGGGGTCGTGCTCACCGGGGTGAGCGCCGGGTCGATCTGCTGGTTCCAGGGCGGTACGACGGACTCCTTCGGGCCCGAACTGCGGCCCGTGACCAACGCCCTGGGCTTCCTGCCGTACGGCAACGGCGTCCACTACGACAGCGACCCGGGCCGCCGGCCACTGCTGCACCGGCTGGTCGCCGACGGCACGCTGCCGGTCAGCCACTGCACCGATGACGGGGTGGGCCTGGTGTACCGCGGGAGGGAGCTCGTGGAGGCGGTCACCGAGGCGCCGAAGAAGGGCGCGTACGTCGTACGGCGCGAGGACGGCCGGGCGGTCGAGGACCGCCTCGAACCCCGCCTGCTGTCGACGCCGCGCGGCTAGGTGTGCTGTCCCGGGCCCTTCCCGACCAGGCCGGAAAAAGGATCTCCGCACACTGAACCTCTCCCGTGTATCGCACATCTTCAGGTGCGGAGGCGCGCACTGACCTCGCGCGCCGATTCGTATGCGAGGGGAACCCGAGACTTCATGAAGAGCAAGCTGACCGCCGTGGCCCTTGCGGCCGTCGTTGTCGCCGGCACCGCCGCTGCCGCCGTCCCGGCCTCGGCCGCCGCCAAGGCGGAGCCGACCCGATGCCACACCGCCGACCTGAAGGCCGGCTTCGCCACGGGGGACGACGCGAAGCCGGAGATGGAGCGGACCGACCAGCAGACGCAGGCGTACATCTGGTTCACCAACCAGAGCACGCGCACCTGCACCCTGTCCGGCTTCGCCGGTGTCGACATGGTCGGCGCTCAGAGCACGGACGGCACCTGGTCGCTGGCGCGCTCCTCCAAGACGCCCGAAAAGATGACCCTGGAGCCGGGGGACACGGTCGACTTCAGCATCACCCTGCTCCCGGTGGCCGGGTCCACGCCGAAGAAGGAGAAGTTCGTTCCGGCGAAGTTCCTGGTCACCCCGCCGAACGAGACGGAGCACTTCACCCTGAAGTGGCCGTTCGGCGGCCAGATCCTCAAGCAGGACGGCGCCACCCGCCCGGCCACCTACCTCAACCCGGTCGGACAGTAACCAACTGGGCGGTGCCGCCCGGGAAGACGGTCTCGCGGGTGGTGGAGCGGGGTGACACGATTCACCACCTCTGTACGCGAGACGCCTCCGGCCGGGACGACGCTTCCGGCCGGGGCGCCGGAGGCGACGGCTCGAAGAGGGAGTCGGATCGCGGCGCGGGCCGCGACGAGTGGCGGCCCGCCACGGCGGCCCCCCGCCGCACGCCCCGGTCCGCCCCCTCGTCACCCCTCACCAGCAACGGGTCGAACATCACCACGGCCCCGGCCAGGACCAGGAAGACGACCGGCCCGAGGAGCATCGGCAGCAGCAGCGAGGTCGGCGACTCGCCCGCCCACGTCCCCCTGGTCGTGCCGTGCAGATGCACACTCACGGCCGCCATCCCCGTGTAGTGCATGCCGGACACGGCGATGCCCATGACCAGACTGGCCCCCAGGCTCGCCAACAGGCCCCGGATCGAGACGGCCGCCCACAGCGCGGTGGTCGCGGCCAGGATCGCGATCCCCACGGAGAGCGCGACGGCGAACAGGTCGTACCGGATGGAACCGTTCAGATGCAGGGCAGCCATGCCCAGGTAGTGCATGGCGGCGACCCCGAGCCCCGTGACGGTTCCCGCCGCGCCCAGTGTCGCGATCGTGACCCCGCGGTATCCGACCGCGAACACCCCGACACCGACGACGGCGATCGCGACGACGAGACTCAGCACCGTCAGCCCCACGTCGTAGCGGATCCGGGTCTCCTCCACGCGGAAGCCGATCATGGCGATGAAGTGCATGGTCCAGATACCGCACCCGATCGACGCCGCGCCGAGCGCGAGCCAACCGGGTTTCCACGACCGTTCGTTGAACACGGACCGGACCACACAACGCAGCCCCAGCGCGCCTCCTAAGCACGCCATGATGAACGCCGCCACCGGAGTGACCGCGCCGTACCTGAAGCCGTCAATGGTGCCTTGCATATGCCAACGCCCCCCGAGTTCGTGCCAGTTCGGGGAGGGTCTCTTGTAGCGGGCAGCCAGTGCAATCCGTTACCGCAAGTAGCCGAAAGACTTTCTACCGGCGAGTATCGTATTCGGTCAGTAATGGACACGATTCAGCCGGAGTCGCCGTTTCCCTTGCGGCACCGGATCGAATGGCACTCTGTGCTCTTCGCTGTCGCGGCCTGCCGTGTCGCGCCTGCCGTGTCGCGCCTGCCGCTCGGTCAGGCCGCGTCGTTCATGAGCCGGCTCAGATGCTCCCGGCCCGCCCGCAGCAGCCCCGGCAGCGGCGCGGCACCCTCGTACCAGCGCTTCTCGTACTCCCAGCAGAGCCAGCCGTCCCAGCCCTCCCGGGCGAGCAGGTCCACGCACTCGGTGAGCGGCAGCACGCCCGCGCCGAGTGGCAACGGGGTGGTGTCGTCGGCCGACGCGATGTCCTTGACCTGCACGTACCCCAGGAACGGGGAGAGCGCCGCGTACGAGGCCGCCGGATCCTCGCCGCCCAGCCAGGTGTGCATGACGTCCCAGAGCGCGCCGACCTGGCGGTGGCCGACCAGCCCGAGCACGCGGGTCGCGTCGGCTCCGGTCCGGTGCGAGTCGTGGGTCTCCAGCAGGATGCGCACCCCCGCGTCGGTGGCGTACTCCGCCGCCGTACCGAGCCGCCGGGCCGCCGTCGCGTCCGCCTCCGGGGCGTCCTGCTCACCGCCTCCGGGGAAGACGCGTACGTAGGGGGCGCCCAGGTCGCGAGCCAGGTCGAGGAGCGCGCGCACCTCGGCCAGTACGGGCTCGTCGTCGCCCGGCGCCGCCACCCGCGCGTACCCCGCCAGGCCCAGGACCTCCACGCCCGCCGACTTGAACTCGGCGGCCACATCGGCCCGTTCGGCGGCGCCGAGTCCGGTGTGCACCGGTTCCTCGGGGTGTGTACGCAACTCGACGCCGTGGTAACCGTGCTCGACCGCCAGTCGCAGCACGTCGGTCAGCGGGAGACCGGGGACACCGAGGGTGGAGAAGGCCAGTTTCACGAATTCCACCTCGCTCTGGAACTACGGGTGCGCTGTCCCGGCCGACGCCGGCCCGCCCTGCCGCACGGCACCACGGGGCGCAGGCCCCCGCCGCACGGGCGCGGTGAACGACGTCACCCGGGACAGCCGGGCATGCGGCGGACGATACCCGTCGTACGGCGAACGACAACCGTCACGCGGCGGGCGACAGCCGTCGCGTGGCGAAAGACGACGTGTCGGCCTTGCCTCCATGGCGGCGGTGCAGGTGCCGGCATCCTCCGCGCCGGGCCGGTCATTCCTCCGCGTCGCGGACCAGGAGTGCGATCTGCACCCGGTTCTCGACCGCCAGCTTGGCGAACAGGTTGCCTATGTGCGCCTTGACGGTCGCGATGCTGATGTGCAGCCGCTCGGCGATCTCCGGGTTGCCCAGTCCGTCCGCGATGGCCCGAGCGGTATCGAGTTCTCGTTCGCTCAGTGTGGACAGCTGTTTCCGTGCGGCTTCGCGGGACGAGTCGCGAGCGTGAGAGGACTGCGGGCCGGTGGCTGCGGCGATCACCCGTGCCGTGGCCGCCGGCGACAGCGCGGGGTTGCCGTCCGCGACGGTCCGCACCGCGTCGGCGATCCGCGATGGCGGGGTGTCCTTGAGGACGAAGCCGAGTGCTCCGGCCCGCAGTGAGCCGAGCACCAGATCGTCGGAGTCGAAGGTGGTCAGCATGAGCACCCGCGGCGGCGCCGGCCGGGTGAGGAGTTCCCGGGTCGTGCTGAGACCGTCACGGCCGGGCATCCGCACGTCCATCAGGACGACGTCCGGCCGCTGCTCGTCCACCACGGTGATCGCGGCGTCTCCGTCGGCCGCCTCCGCGACGACGGTCAGGTCCGGTTCGCCGTCGATGACGAGTCGCAGCGCCATCCGCACCAACTGGTCGTCGTCGACGATGACGACACGCACCGGCTGCCGCTCGCTGTCCACTCATGCTCTCTTTTCTCGGGTGGGGTTCGGCCAGGGTAATTGCGCGGTGAGGAGGTATCCGTTGTCGGGTGTGGGGTGGTGGTCGAGTTTCCCGCCGGCGAGGGTGATGCGTTCGGTGAGGCCGAGCAGGCCGAATCCCGATGCCGGTGGTGGTGCGGTCGCTGTGGTGGCTGGGGAGTTGTGGACGCTGACGATGAGGTCGTCGCCCGCTGTTCCTTCGAGGGTGATGTGTACGGGTGCGCCTGGGGCGTGTTTGGCGGCGTTGGTCAGTCCTTCTTGGACGACCCGGTAACAGGTTCGTCCGACGATGTCGGACGGTGTTTCCGTCACGGTGCTGGTGAGCGTGACGTTCAGTCCGGATGCGCGGGCGTCGTCCACCAGTTCGGGGATGCGGTCGAGGGAGGGTTGTGGTGGTTCCGGGCGGTCCGGGTCGGCCCGGAGCACCCCGAGGACGTCCCGTAGTTCTTCCAGGGCCTGGTGGGAGCCGTCGGCGATGCCGCGGACCAGCAGGCGGTTCTCCTCAGCTGTGAGGTTGCTGCGGTGGTCCAGCACCCCGGCCTGCATGGCGACCAGGGAGATCCGGTGCGCGAGCACGTCGTGCATCTCGCGGGCGATCCGGTTGCGTTCCAGGGCCCGTGCCTGCGCCGCTCGTGCGGTCTGTTCCCGTTCCGCGCTCTCCGCCCGGTCCCGCAAGGACTTCACTTCGACACGGCGCGCGCCGATGGCCATGCCCATGGCCACCGCGATGCCCGCGATCAGTGCCGGGAACGCGAGTTGGTACCACAACAAGCCGGGCGAACTCGGGACCGGGTAGAACCCGCCGGCGAACTGTGACGCGGTCACGAGGGCCAGAGCGACGACCCCGATCTCCACCGGACGGCGACGCGTGGAGATCGAAACCAGCGCCAGAAGCGCGGCGCCGGAAGCGAGCGCCGACGCGGTCGAGGCGATCGCGACCGTCATGGCGACGGCGAGCGGGAACCGCCGCCGCCACAGAAGCGCCGTCAGGCAGCCGAGAGCCACCAGCGGATCACCGATGACGAACCACGAGCCCGTTCCGGTCGCCTGCCCGCGCTGCACCACACCGACGGAGAGCCAGAGCGGTATGCCCACTGCCGCGGCCGCCACCAGTCGCCATGTCTGCTGCCACCACCCGAGCCGTGGCGCGACGTCCGTGTTCACCTGGTCATTATCGCGACACGGTGCGGCCGGCACAGCAGACCGGGGGCTGATGCGCCCTCGACCGGAGTCGCATGACCGCCCCGTCCTTGGTCGAAGGCGATGCGAGCCGCCGGGCTGATGTGCCTGCCGCGCCGCACGGACAGACTCGTTCACGTGCCGAGACAACCGAACACCAGACGGAGAAACGCGATGCGCAAGGGTGGCCATGTGGCCCTTGAGGCGACCGGGATGGTGATCACAGCCTTGGCGGCCCAAGCGGTGATCCGCGGTTTGCTCAACCCGGACTCCGAGCCGCTGTGGGGCATCGTCACCTGGGTCCCCGGCGGCCTTACCGGCCAGATGATCCTCCTCGGATTCATCGCGCTCGTCGCCATGGTGCTCGGTGGCTGGTCACACACCCGCAAGGAACCGACCACCGAGCGGTCCGGCAATTCCAGTAATTCCAGTAATTCCGGTAATTCCGGGGGCATCCGCGGCTGAGAAACGGTCTGACGGCATCGGCAACGAAAGACCCGCTCCCACGGCAACGCCGAAAAGAAGGAGAACAGCAGATGCGCAGGAGGAACCTGTCCCTCGTCCTCGCCGCCAGCGTGGTGGCGGCGACCTCGATCGCGGGAGTGTCGGTGCTGGCGACGCCGGACACGGCGGCGGCGACGCCGGAGACCGTGCGGTGGGGCCCGTGCTCGGAGAAGGCCGACTCACCCCTTGAGGCCGATGCACCCCGTCTCGAGTGCTCGACACTCGAAGTCCCGCTGGACTACCGCAATCCCGACGGCCGGCAGATCGAGATCGCGATCTCCCGGCTGGCGAGCAAGAAGCCCTCGCAGCGCCGCGGCGTGCTGCTGACCGATCCGGGCGGCCCCGGCGGCACGGGTCTCGGCTACCCGGCCGTTCTCGCCGCCTCGAAGCTGCCGCAGGAGGTGCTGGACTCCTACGACGTGATCGGCTTCGACCCGCGCGGCGTCGGCCGCAGCACGCCGGTGACCTGCGACCTGACGCCGGAGCAGATGCGACGTGGCAACTTCCCGCCCTACGCGCACACCGCGGCCGATGTCGCGCGGGAGGCGAAGAACGCGCGGACCATCGCCGAGCAGTGCGCCACCTCGAAGACGGCGGACATGCTGCCGCACACCACCACCGCGAACACCGCGCGCGACATGGACCGGATCCGGGCGGCGCTGGGCGAGCCGAAGGTCTCGTACCTCGGTCATTCCTACGGCACCTACCTCGGTGCGGTGTACACGACGCTGTTCCCAGGACGCAGCGACCGGATCGTGCTCGACAGCAACATGGGCCCCGGCGGCTACGACGTCACGGCCGCGCGGTTGTTCGCCCGTGGAATGGAGGACCGGTTCCCGGACTTCGCGGCGTTCGCGGCCGCGCACCCCGAGTACGGTCTGGGCACCACACCGGAGCAGGTGACCGCGACGTTCTTCGATCTCGCCAAGCGGCTGGAGACGACACCGGTCCAGGACATCGACGGAACGATGTTCCGCGGGATGACGTTCGACCTCCTCTACAGCGATGCGGGCATCCCCAAGCTGGCCGAGGCCTGGCAGGCGCTCGACAAGGGCAAGCCACTGCCGTTCAACCCGCCGACGATCACGGAAAATTTCATGGCCAGTCGCTTGTACGTGGCGTGCGGTGATTCCCGCTGGCCTGGGACAGTCCGGGAGTACCAGCGCAATGTCGCGGTCGACCGGCTGAAGTACCCGATGCTGGGCGCGTCCACGGCCGGCATCGGACCGTGCGCGTTCTGGCCGGACGAGCGGGTCGAGAAGCCGGTGCGGATCGGTGACCGGGGTCCGTCGAACGTGCTCATGGTGCAGAACGAGCGCGACCCGGGGACGCCACTGGCCGGCGCCAGGAAGCTGCGGCAGGCGTTCGGGAAGCGGGCCACGATGGTGACGGCCGACCAGGGCGGGCACGGTGTCTATCCGTTCGGCCCCAACACGTGCGCGTACGACACGGTGACGGCGTTCCTGACCTCGGGGCAGCGCCCGG
This sequence comes from Streptomyces sp. NPDC046862, assembly GCF_040704615.1. NCBI lineage: Bacteria > Bacillati > Actinomycetota > Actinomycetes > Kitasatosporales > Streptomycetaceae > Streptomyces > Streptomyces sp. NPDC046862. Next base: position 74,805 of record NZ_JBEYXP010000038.1, read on the forward strand.
CGCAGGACCTCGCCTGCGCGGCGGAGCCCGGCAAGTAAGCGGCGGAGCCCAGCAAGCAACAGGAGTAGAGGCATGCTCAAGGAGTGGCGGCATCGTCGGGCTGTGCAGCGGGTCAAGCCCGGGGACGGGCGACCGTTGAAGCGTTTCCGCTGGTGGCAGATGCTTACCCGCGCACTGTTCCATCTTCGGCTGAAGAACGACGACGGCCGCCAGACGGTCTACGCCGTCGACGTCAGGCATCAGAACCACTCGTCCTCGTCCGGCAGGGTCATAGCCCACCTGTACCTCGATGGCAGGCGTCACGCCGAGTCCACCGTCCCTGCCGTTTTCCCCGTCCAGGGCGGCACCGTCGAAGTAAGGACGAGCACCTTCGGGCTCAAGCGCTGCCACTATGTCACCGCCGAGGGGGCCGAGTTCCAGCTCGTCCCGGACCCCGCCTCCGCCGAGGGCCGTCGCGCGCGCCTCGACCTCGCGCACCCCGTACTGAGCCGCTGGATCGGTTTCCTCTCGGTGAACGTGCTCGTCGTCGGCCTGGTTCTCCTGATCCTTCAGCTCGCCGAACAGATCACCCGGGCGCCGGAAGGCGTCGCCCAGTACGTCGGGACCTTCACCTCGCCCGTTGATCTACCGGCATGGGGCAACGTCGTGGTCGGGCTCTGCACGGTGGCGGCCAGCACGGAGCGGGCGCTGCGGCTGCGCTACCACTGGCTGCTCGACGGTGGAGCGGGCTGACCCCGCTTCTTCGGACCGGTCGTCGTGAGACTCCTTCCGTCGCTCGCGGACACGGGCAAAGAGACTCACTCGGCCGCGTCCCGCAGGTCCAGTCGCCAGTCCTGACCCACGAGGTCCACGCCGAAGGAGTGGTGGGGCTTCTCGGTGACGAGGGTGAAGCCGTGGTGCTGGTAGATCCTGCGCGCCGAGCCCAGACAGTCGTTCGTCCAGAGCAGCATCTCGCGGTAGCCGACCTCGCGCGCGAAGTCGACGCAGGCCCGCACCAGCCGGTTGCCGATCCCGAGGCCCCGGGCGTCCGGCTCGACCAGCAGCAGCCGCAGCCGGGCCGCCCCCGGCGGGTCCTCCGCGTCCCGTACGCACATCACGCACCCGACCCGCCGCCCGTCCAGCTCGGCGATCCATGTCCGTTCCAGACGCGGGTCGTGGTCCCCGGCGTAGTCCGCGACGATCCTCGCGACCAGGCCCTCGTACGTCGCGTCGAACCCGTACTCCGCCGCGTAGAGGGCGGCGTTGCGCTCCACGATCCAGCCCAGGTCGCCGGGCCCGGGCCCGCGCAGGGTCACGTCCTCGGGGCGGGGCTCCCGCTTCTCGTCCAGGACCGTTCGGATGGTGAGCATGGCCTCCGCGAGCCGGGGCCGGTCCGTCGCCGGGACCCGGGCCAGCAGCGAGCTCACGGCCTCGCTGGACCGCTCGTTCAGCAGGTCCGCCGTCTCGCGCCCGCGCTGGGTCAGTGTGACCCGGCGGCGTCGCGGATCAGTCGTCGACCGCGACCGCGCGACCAGCCCGTCCTCCTCGAACTTGGCCAGCAGCCGGCTCAGGTACCCCGAGTCCAGCGACAGTTCGGCCCGCAGATCCGCCGCGTCGGTACGCGCGGCGTGCGCCAGCTCCCACAGCACGCGTGCCTCGGTGAGCGTGTACGGCGCGTAGACCTGGCGGCCGTAGTCCAGTGCGCCGATGACGTTCGTATAGAAGCGGTTGAACGAGCGGATGTCCTGCACGGTCATGATCGTCGCCCCCCTGAGCTCGATGGCTCGACAGCTCTATATCTGACTCAGTCAGAGATATGTGATGGGGCGAGCGTACGGCCGAACCCTGCCGGGCGTCCAGAGACGGCGAGAGGGGCGGGGCGGGGCCCGTCACCCCGCCCCGCCCCACCCCGTCCGCGCCGGATGTCACTCTCCGGGCATCACTGACCGAGCGTCATGTACAGGCGTGTGCCGTGCGGGCGGTAGCCGACGCGTTCGTAGACCCGGCGGGAGCCCTCGCCCGAGTACTCCAGCCACACCGACCGCGCTCCCCGGGCGAACATGGCCTCGGTCAGTGCCGCCGTGACGGAGGCGGCGACGCCCCGGCCGCGGAAGGCGGGACGGGTGCCCACGCCGGCCAGTTCCGACGTGCCCACGGCGGGCGCGGAGCAGGAGGCCGCCCCGGCGCAGCCGCCGTCGGGAGCGCGGACGAACCGGACCGCCCCGCCGTTCTCCTGGGTGCGCCGCAGCCTGGCCACACCTTCCGGGGACGAGGCGAACTCACCCGTGAACGCCTCGGTGAGCGTGGCGTCGATCGACGCGTACTCCCCGTCCGTGCGCGGGGTTTCGACCACGGCGCCCGACGGTGTCGTCAGCGTGGCGGGGACGCAGACCAGGTACTCGTGGACCGCCTCCGTGGTGAACCCCGCTTCCCGCAGGGCCGGTTCCACGGCGGGAGCCCCGTCCGGAGCGAACTCCAGCCGGGGGACGAGACCGCGCTCGCGGAACGCCTCGATCAGTGCCGTGACGTCCCGTCGGCTGGGACGGGCGCCCGGCAAGGGACTCGCGTAGTTGATGTAGGGGCTGGTGGTCGAGGGGTCGAATCCCGCGACGAAGCCGCCCACTTCGGCGACTTCGGGACGGCGGCGGAGGTTGGCGACGGCGAAGCTCTGGACGTCGATGTCCATGGTGATGGTGACCTCACGTGGATGGAGTGGCACGTCCGAGATGGACGCGTGACGTGTGACGGTGCGTCGGGCACCGCTTCGTCGGGCCGCCGTGAGGAGACGCGAACGGCACTGATGGCTCCCCGTGCTGCCGCCGGGGCAGACGGTTCGGTCAGTGCCGACGGCGGCCGCTGGGGGACGCCGCATTCATTGGCTTCAGTCCTTCGCCGTACGTCGTGAGTGAGGGGCTGGGTGAGGGGCACACGATCTCACCCCAGGAGGCTCGGGGCCACTGGATTTCGGACGGGACTCCACCGATCACCTGGGCCGGCAACGCCGGGTGGGACAGGAACGGGTGGTGGCCGGTCGGCAGGTCGATCAGCGTGGACGCCAGGTCGTGGAACTCTCGCCGGACGTGGTCGATCGCCCTCGCGACAGGCGGGGCGATCGGCCACGTCCTTGGCTCAGGCGGAGATGCCTGCTTCCGTCTTCTGCGTGGTCCGCGCTGCGGCGGGTGCCGACGGGGTGGTGCCGGGCCGGTGCAGGGTCAGGGCGATGGCCACACCGAGGAGGGTGAGAGCGCCGGCCGTGAACCCTGCGGCGCGCAAGCCGGGGACGAGGTCCGGGCCGGTGCTGGTGTGGGCGCCGGAATTGGCGATGGCGACCAGGATCGCGAGGCCGACGGCGGAGCCGATCTGCTGGGTGGTGGAGGCCATCGCCGAGGCGATGCCCTGGTGGCGGGCGTCGACTCCGCTGGTGGCCGCGACGAACATCGCGGTCCAGGCGATGCCCTGGCCGAGGCTGAGCAGGATCACGCCCGGCAGCAGGGTCGGGTAGCCGCCGTTCGGGGACATGCCCAGCGCCAGGACGGCCATGCCGGCGGCGCCGACGAGCAAACCGGTGATGATCGTCGTGCGGGGGCCGACCTTGCCGAGCAGCTTCTCGCTCAGCTTGGTGCCGACCATGCCCACCAGCGCCGAGGGCAGGAACGCCAGGCCGGTTGTCAGGGCGCTGTAGTGGAGCACGTTCTGCAGGTAGACGGTGAAGAAGTAGTACTGGGCGCCGAACGTGCCCATGAAGACGAAGGTGACGCCCATCGCGGCGACCAGGCTGCGGTTGCGGAACAGGCTCAGCGGCATCAGCGGGTGCGCGGTGCGGGACTCGACGATCAGGAACAGCCCGATGAACAGTGCGCCGCCGAGGAGGGCGGTGAGGGTCTCGGCGGAGCCCCAGCCGGCTTCGGGTCCCTGTACGACGCCGAAGACGAGGGCGGTGAAGCCGACGGTGGCGGTCAGCGCGCCGGTCAGGTCGAAGCTGCGGCCCCGCTCCCGCGGCGCGTCCTTGGCGATGATCGAGAAAGCTGCGGCGGCGGCGCCCAGGGCGAGGGGGACGTTGACGTAGAAGACGGACTCCCAGCCGAGGTAGTTGGTCAGGATGCCGCCCAGCAGGGAGCCGAGTGCCAGGCCGACGGCTCCGGCGCCGCCCCAGATCGCGAGTGCCCGGTTGCGTTCAGCGCCCTCCTGGAACGTGGTGCCGATCAGGGAGAGCGTGGCGGGCAGCAGCAGGGCGCCGCCCAATCCCTGGACCGCGCGGGCGGCCACGAGCAGCCCTGGGTCGGTGGCCAGTCCGCCGGCCAGGGAGGACACGCCGTAGAGGACCAGGGCGGTGGTGAACATACGACGGTGGCCGAGCAGGTCGGCGGCCCGGCCGCCCAGCAGCAGAAAGCCGCCGAAGGCGACCGCGTAGCCGCTGACGACCCATTGCAGGTTCTGCGCGTCGAAGCCGACCTCGCGGCCGATCTCCGGGAGCGCGACGTAGACGATGTTGTAGTCGATGGCACTGATGAACTGGGCGAACGCCAGCAGGGCCAGCAGAAGTCCGGTGGAGCGGGCCTTGGAGCGGGCCTTGGAGTGGGCCTTGGAGTGGAGTGGCATGAGGGGGAGCCTCTCTGAGGGATTAAGTAAGCGGTTGACCGCTTACTTTCTGGTCCAAAAAGAGGGGCCGCTCGGTGCGGCCCGGCAGGATGCTTCGGCTAGGCGCGCAGCGTGCGCGCCCAGGGGGTGTCCAGGGCGGTCGCGTCGATCGCGACCAGTACGTTGCTCAGCAGGCCGTCGGCGAAGTAGCGGCGGAGCTGCTCGTCGGAGGCGCCTGAGACGGCGCGGACGTACTCGACCTGCTTGGCGTAGCAGGTGCGCACCGCCTCACCGATGACCGGCTCACTCGCGCTGCACTGGGCGTGCATGAGGATCATGAGCACGTCCCGGTCGGCGATGACCTCGTCGTAGGAGGCGGTCAGCGCCTTCAGGACCGCTTCCGGGTCGGTGCTCTGCACCGATGCGGCCGCCGCGGCGGCGCTCTCCCGCAGGCGGGCGGAGCAGTGGTCGACCAGGGCTGCGAACAGCGTCTCCTTGTCCTTGAACAGCCGGTACAGGTAACCCTGCGAGATACCGGCGGCCTTGGCCACGTCCATCGTCGAGGTTCCGTAGTACCCGCGCTCGGCGAACGTCTTGATTGCCGTACGCATGACCGTGGCCCGGCGCTCCTCGGCAGTGGAACGCTGCCGTGTCCTCGTCTCCATGTGAGTAACCAAACACTTTCCGTACTCGGAGCGTCAAGTCGCCGAACCATCTCCGGGGCGAGGGCGGGTGGGCGACCCGTCCACTGCCGGAGAGTGGCATTCGGCCTCAGTCGTCACTGAAGGCCGAGGCCATGTCGGCCGGGCTGCCACCGAGGGCCTCCATGCCCACCAGTGGGTTCCAGAAGTCGACGTAACGGCTGATCCTGCCGTCCTTTGTCTCCACCACGGAGATGTACGTCTGGTTGTACGGCCGGTCCGTGCTCAGCGCGGTACCCCGGCTCTTGAACTCGGCGATCACCAGTGAGGGGTCGACGGTCTCGTGGAAGCGCAGGTCGGTGAACTCCACCTTGAAGTGCTCGGGGAAGTTCTTCATGTACTCGTACAGCCCCTCCTTGCCCGCGGTCTTGGTGGGGAAGCCCTTGGGGGCGTAAGGGAACTCCAGCGCCCCGTCCTCGGTGAAGAGGTCCACCCACTCCGGGATCCGCCCGGACGACAGGTGGTCCAGGTGGTTCTTGAACGCCTGCTGCGCTCCGGCGCGGATGCTGTCGGTGTTCTGTGCGGTGGAAACGGTGTCACTCATGACTGATCCTCCGTCTTGAAGCGGTTGACCGCATAGATGGTTGGTCGCCGAGCCTGTAGGCCGCCTCGGTGGCGATGAAAGTAATTAACCACTCACAACTGGAGGCTGTCAACCTCGCGTCCGACACTCGCGACGGAGACGGTCATGGAAGGACCCCGGCTGGGCGGTACGGCCGACGAGCCGTCGGCCCCTCGGCTCGGCCACGGCCACGGCCACGGGCGAACAGGGCGACGCGTTCAGCGGTCAGCTGTCTTCGGGGCCCTGCTCGAACGTGAAATAGATGCTCAGCGTGTAGGGCTGGTCCTCGTCGTGCGCGTAGTCCCATGAGACGTCCACCAGGAAGACGTCGTGTTCGCCCACCCACTCCTGGGCTTCCCCGAAGACATCCGCTGCGGTTGTGGCGGAGAACAGTTTCCTGGCCATGGGATGCACCTGGCTCTCGGCATCCGTGTCATCGAAATCCTCGGGAACGTCCAGGCAGAGATCGGGATCGAGTTCCATGGGCCGGGCCCCTTCCAGTCGGTTACCGGTACGCGTCGACAGAGGCTGGGCTGATCCTCTGGGCCTCTGGATGCGACGCCGGGTAAGACCGCCGCGCATCCGGAAGGGTTGCTTCCCACGGTCACGGCCCACGGCGCGGGCGCGCCGCCCTACTCCCGCGGCGCCCCCGTCGACCCCCGCACCATCAGCTCACCGCGCACGGTCGCGATCCCGCCCGGCGGGGGCTCCTCGCGGCCCATCGCGATGCGGCCGGCCCGGGCGCCCGCCTCCGACAGGGGCAGGCGGACCGTCGTCAGGGCCGGTACGGCGTCGATGGCGAAGGGGAGGTCGTCGAAGCCGGCCACCGACACGTCGTCGGGGATGCGCAGGCCGGAGTCACGGAGTGCGGCGCAGGCGCCCAGGGCCACGGTGTCGTTGGCCGCCACGACCGCCGTCAGTGACGGGTCGCGGCGCAGGAGTTCGAGGGTGGCGTCGTAGCCGGCCTGGCGGTCGTAGCGACCGTGCACCGTGCGCTTCGGGTCGTCCTCGATGCCGTGGAGGGCCAGCGCGTCGCGGTGGCCCTCCAGGCGGTGACGGGTGGTCGTGCGCTCCTCGGGCCCGGCGATGTAGCCGAGGCGGCGGTGGCCGAGGCCGATGAGGTGCTCGGTGAGCTGCTGGCCACCGCCGCGGTTGTCGAAGGTGAGCGCGATCGCGTCGGGCGAGGGCGGGCGCCCGCACAGGACGACCCGGGTGCCCGCGTCCGCCAGCTTGCGGACCTTGTTCTCGACCGCCGCCACGTGCGCGGCGTCCTCGACGGCACCACCGGTGAGGACGACCGCGGCGGCGCGCTGGCGCTGGAGGAGCGTGAGGTAGGTGAGCTCGCGCTCCGGGGAGCCGCCGGTGTTGCACACCACGGCCAGCCGCTCGCCGCCCGCCCGGCCGCCGGGGCCGCCGATCTCCGACTGGATCGCGCTCGCCATGATCCCGAAGAAGGGGTCGGCGATGTCGTTCACCAGGATCCCGACCAGGTCGGAGGTCGCGGCCGCCAGAGCGCTCGCCGGGCCGTTCAGGACGTAGTCCAGGTCGTCCACCGCGCGCAGCACCCGCTCACGGGTGGACGCGGCCACCGGATAGTTCCCGTTCAGCACCCGGGAGACGGTCGCGGGCGACACCTGCGCGCGGGCCGCCACGTCCGCCAGGGTCACAGTCATCGTTCCTCGTCCTCCGGTCCGGTCCTCACAACGTCTGCCGGTCTGCTCGTCACCGCGATGGCCGTCCGTCGTCTCGTCGTCGTCCTCGGCACCGCACGGATCGCCGTACGGCACCTCCCGCCCTCGGTACCGCACAGGGTCACCCCGCACGGCACCACACCGTCTTCAGCGCCGCACGGCCACCCCGTACGACACCCCCCACCACCCTCAGCGCCACACGGCTCCCGTACGACACCCAAGCCGCACCACCGTCACGCGCACCCCAAGCCGTACGCCCGCCCCACGGCCCGTACACCGGCCACGCGACCAGCCGTGCCGCACGACCAACTGCGCGACCAGCCACGGCACCCGCCGTGCTGCAAAACCAGCCACGCGACCAGCCGTACAGACGCCCAGCCCCGCCCTCCCGGTTGCCGTACGACCCCACGCATCCCGCCCGAAGCGCCGTGGCAACCGGCCGGAAGCCTCACAGACGCCCCTCACGGGAAAGCCGTAGACGAAACCGCGCATCTCTCACCCGCGCGGTCTTGTCCGATCCGCCGCACAGAGGCTAGCGTCTCATCGTATAGAAAGCGCTTGCTGTCACGCTCATCGATGGAACTCCGATGTAGGCGTACGCGGCGCGCGACGCGTACGAAGGGAATGACGTGACACGCAAGACGGTGCGTATCGCCATGAACGGCGTGACCGGGCGCATGGGCTACCGCCAGCACCTCGTCCGGTCCATCCTGGCCATCCGTGAGCAGGGCGGGCTCGACCTGGGCGACGGCACCGTGCTGTGGCCCGAGCCGATCCTCGTCGGGCGCCGTGAGCACGCCCTCAGGGCGCTCGCCGAGCAGCACGGCCTGGAGCACGTCTCGACGGACGTGGACGCGGTCCTCGCCGACGAGACCGTGGACATCTACTTCGACGCCCAGGTCACCTCGGCCCGCGAGGAGGCGATCAAGAAGGCGATCGCCGCGGGCAAGCACATCTACACCGAGAAGCCGACGGCGACCGGCCTGGAGGGCGCCCTGGAGCTCGCCCGGCTCGCGAACGCGGCCGGCATCAAGCACGGCGTGGTCCAGGACAAGCTGTTCCTCCCCGGCCTGCTCAAGCTCAAGCGCCTCATCGACGGAGGCTTCTTCGGCCGCATCCTGTCCATCCGCGGCGAGTTCGGCTACTGGGTCTTCGAGGGTGACTGGCAGCCCGCCCAGCGCCCCTCCTGGAACTACCGCGCGGAGGACGGCGGCGGCATCGTCGTCGACATGTTCCCGCACTGGGAGTACGTCCTCCACGAGCTCTTCGGCCGGGTCAAGTCCGTCCAGGCGCTCACCGCCACCCACATCCCGCAGCGCTGGGACGAGCAGGACAAGCCGTACGACGCGACGGCCGACGACGCCGCGTACGGCGTCTTCGAGCTCGACGGCGGGGCCATCGCCCAGATCAACTCCTCCTGGGCCGTGCGCGTCAACCGCGACGAGCTGGTCGAGTTCCAGGTGGACGGCACGGAGGGCTCGGCGGTGGCCGGTCTGCGCAACTGCCGCGTCCAGCACCGCAGCGCCACACCGAAGCCCGTGTGGAACCCGGACATCCCGGCCACCTACTCCTTCCGCGACCAGTGGCAGGAGGTCCCGGACAACGACGAGTTCGACAACGGCTTCAAGGCACAGTGGGAGCTGTTCCTCAAGCACGTCTACGCCGACGCGGACTACCACTGGGACCTGCTGGCCGGCGCCCGTGGCGTGCAGCTCGCCGAGCTGGGCCTGAAGTCCTCGGCCGAGGGCCGCCGTCTCGACGTCCCGGAGATCCAGCTGTGACGATCCAACTGCCGGGTGCCGACGGGGTGTTGAGGTTCTACACCCCGCGCACGGAACCGCTCGCCCTCACCACGGGCGCCCCCTTCACCTCCCGTACGGTCTTCTCCGCCGCCCACGTGGTCGCCGACCCGTACGCGGACGTGTCACCGGACTCGCCCGCCGCCGTCGACTGGGACGCCACCCTCGCCTTCCGCCGCCACCTGTGGTCGCACGGGCTGGGTGTCGCCGAGGCCATGGACACCGCCCAGCGCGGGATGGGCCTGGACTGGGCGGGCGCGGCGGAACTGATCCGCCGCAGCGCCGCCGAGGCGAAGGCGGCCGGCGGCCGGATCGCGTGCGGGGTCGGCACCGACCAGCTCACCGGCCCGGCCTCCCTGGGGGAGATCCGCAAGGCGTACGAGGAGCAGCTCGCCGTCGTCGAGGAGTCGGGCGCCCAGGCGATCCTGATGGCTTCCCGTGCCCTCGCGGCGGCCGCCAAGGGCCCCGAGGACTACCTGGAGATCTACGGCCACCTGCTGCGCCAGTCCGCCGAGCCGGTCGTCCTGCACTGGCTCGGCCCGATGTTCGACCCGGCGCTGGAGGGCTACTGGGGCTCCTCGGACCTGGACACGGCCACGGACACCTTCCTGGACGTGATCGCGGCGCACCCGGACAAGGTCGACGGCATCAAGGTCTCCCTGCTGGACGCCCAGCGGGAGATCGACCTGCGCCGCCGCCTGCCCGACGGCGTCCGCTGCTACACGGGCGACGACTTCAACTACCCCGAGCTGATCGCGGGCGACGAACAGGGCTTCAGCCACGCCCTGCTGGGCATCTTCGACCCGCTGGGCCCGCTGGCGGCCGAGGCGGTCCGCGTGCTGGACACGGGTGACGTGAAGGGCTTCCGCGAGCTCCTCGACCCCACGGTCGAGCTGTCCCGCCACCTCTTCCAGACACCCACCCGCTTCTACAAGACGGGTGTGGTCTTCCTGGCCTGGCTCTCGGGCCACCAGTCGCACTTCACGATGGTCGGCGGCCTGCAGTCGGCCCGCTCGCTCCCGCACCTCGCGAAGGCGTACGAACTGGCCGACGGCCTGGGCCTGTTCCCGGACCCGAAGCTGGCGGAGGAACGCATGAAGAACCTGCTGGCGGTGTACGGAGTGGCCCAGTGAGCACGAACAGCGACCTGTCCCGCTTCTCCATCAACCAGATGACGGTGAAGCAGCTGTCCATGCCCGAACTGGTCGAGGCGTGCGTCGAGTTGGGCGTCCCCGGCGTCGGCCTGTGGCGCGAACCGGTCCAGTCGTACGGCGTCGAGGCGTCGGCGAAACTGGTGCGTGACGCGGGCCTCGCGGTCACCACCCTCTGCCGGGGCGGCTTCTTCACGGCGATCGACCCGGAGGAGCGCGCCAAGGCCCTGGACGACAACCGCCGGGCCGTCGACGAGGCGGCCACCCTCGGTACGGACACGCTGGTGCTGGTCTCCGGAGGCCTCCCGACCGGCTCCAAGGACCTGCACGGCGCACGCGAGCGCATCGCGGACGCGCTGGCGGTACTGGGGCCGTACGCGGCCTCGCACGGCGTCCGGCTGGCGATCGAGCCCCTCCACCCGATGTTCGCCTCGGACCGCTGCGTGGTGTCCACCCTGGCCCAGGCCCTGGACATCGCGGAGCGCTTCCCGGCGGACCAGGTGGGCGTGACCGTGGACACGTACCACATCTGGTGGGACGACACGGCCCCCGCCCAGATCGCCCGCGCGGGCGCGTCCGGCCGCATCCACACCTTCCAGCTCGCCGACTGGACCACCCCGCTGCCCGAGGGCGTACTGACCGGCCGCGGCCAGATCGGCGACGGCGCGATCGACATGAGGGAGTGGAAGTCCTACGTCGAGGCCGCCGGCTACACCGGCCCCATCGAGGTCGAACTCTTCAACGACGGCCTGTGGGCCCGGGACGGCCGCGAGGTGCTGGCGGAGACGGCGGCACGGTTCGTGGAGCACGCGGCGTAGGGGTGACCTCGTGTGACGCCGGTTCTCGGACCCTGCTCATGGTCCTGGGACCGGCGTTGCCTCTTGCATGCGGCTGGATGCTGGTCCTCAGACCTGCTTGACCTCGACGTTCTTGCCGCACAGCGGTTTGAGGTCGTCGACACCGGAAGTGAGCACGGTCACCGGGGGCTGTGCCGCACGGGCGGTGGCGGCGACGATCGCGTCCAGGGCGTACTTGTGCCCGCCGGTCCTGCCGCTGTCCTGCATCCGCGCGACGGCTTCTCTGGCGGTGTCCTTGGACACGGGCTCCACCACGAGCCGGGAGAGAGCCCAGTTCAGGCGGGCGGTACGCACGCCCTGGGGGTCCGCTTCGACCATGGTGGCCGCGCTGGTGATCACGCGGACGTCCCGCCTGCGCGCCGCGGCGAGCTTCGCGGTCATGGTGCGGTCGGCACGGAGGTAGAGAGACAGCGCCTGGCTGTCGAGGATCCAGGTCCCACTCATGCCGCCGACCGGCCCTCCTTGGCGACGCCGAACATCTCGCGTTCGGCTGCGTCGATCTCCTCCTGGGTGAGGGGTCCGTGGAGCTCCTCGTTGGCAGCGATCAGTTCGTCCAGCTGGTCACGTTCGATCTGCCGCTGGATGGCGGCCTCGACGTAGGCGGAGATACCGCGCTTGCCGACGCGGGTGCGGACAGCCGCGATGGTGCCCTCGTGGACGGATACGGACACGGATTTCGTGGGGCCTTCACCGGGCCCGTAGGCGGGATCGTTCACGCCGACACAGTAACAAAACTTCTATTAGAGCGTCTGCGCGGCGCAAACCCGACTTTTGCTTGGGTGACGTTTCCGGATCGCCCGGCACAACCCCTGTGGGTAACGCCAGTTGACGAGAACAGGGTGGGATCATTCCGGCACCGGACGAGCTCGAGGCCCTCGAGGCGAGCCGTACCAGGTCTGTCCGGACCCCACCCGGCAGAGCGGGCTGATCGGACGTCGCGCCGAGATGCATCTCGGGGAATTCCGCTTCACGCTGGGATGTGTACGCACCCGAGATGGACAGGGGGGTCCATCATGATGCATCCCGAAGGTTCCCGAGCGGCTCGGACCGGCCAGAGCGTGCCAGTCACCGTGTCAGCGCTGATCGTCGCGGTTCTGACCGTGGGCGGGTTCGGCGGTGGAACGCGGCCGGCGCATGCGAGCACCGCCCCGCCGACGGACATGGCGCCCCTGTCATCCGTTGCACCCGCGACCGCCTCGCGGTTGCCCACGCAAGCCGTACCACCGCCTTCCGACGTGGTGGAGGCGTACTTCAGCGCCATCAACGACGGCGCGTTCGTGGCCGCGTGGGCCCTCGGCGGCAAGAACATTGTCGGCGGCAGGTATGACGACTTCGTGGACTCGTTCGCGAACACGGCCAACGACGACGTGACCGTCCTCTCCGTGAGCGGCGGAACGGTCAGCGTCAAGCTCGACGCGACACAGACGGACGGCTCCCATCGCTTGTTCGCCGGCACCTACACCGTGCAGAACGGTGCCATCGTCGCGGCGCACATTCACAGTCAGTGATCGTCGGCTTTCAGCGGGCTCTCGACGAAGCCTGCTTCATTGTTCGCCCGCACCTCGCGTGCGGGCGAACGCCCCTGGGAGATCGAGGAGGGCCGTGATGAGGTCGATTCTTGCTGCCGTTGCTTCGGTTGCGGCATGGGTTGCCGCCGGGCTCCTGGCGTTTCCCGCCACACCTGCGACCCCGGCCGGCCGTGTCCTGGGCGGTCTGCCCGACATACCGTCCTACTGCAGAGCCAAAGGGTTTGAAGACTCCTCAGACCCTTCCGACGTGGAGACCGTCGCCGACTGGGAGTGTGTCGGCGCCGACCGCTCCATGCCGATCACCAACGACTCGAAGAGTCTGAGGAATCTCACCTGGGACGAGGCCTGTGACCTCTTCTACGGGGTCAAGTTCGGCAACGTCCGCCCGGTCAACGCAGCACCCAGTGATCCGCCCTTCACGGTGAAGTGCGTGAAGTAGAGGCCACTCATGCGCGTGCCGTCTCACGCTTCGGGCGGCGCCGGTTCGGGCTGCGTCGCGGTGACCATGCGTCGTACCGCCTCGGTGATCAGTTCCGGTGAGGTGGCCAGGTTCATGCGGACGAAGCCCGCGCCGCCGGTCCCGAAGTCGCTTCCGGAGTTCAGGGCGACCCGGCCGCGCTGAAGGAAGGCGTCGGCCGGGTCTTCGGTGAGACCCAGCTCCCGGCAGTCCAGCCATGCCAGGTAGGTGGCCTGAGCGGGTTCGTACCCGACCGCGGGCAGGTGCTCGGCCAGCAGTTCGGCGAGGAGCCGGCGGTTGTCGTCGAGCCCGGCCAGCACCGCGTCGAGCCAGTCGCCGCCGTCCCGCAGTGCCGCGGTGTGGGCGATGATGCCGACGTGGCTGGGGCCGTGGCTGACCTCTTCGGGAAGCCTGGCCAGGTCGTCCGCCGCGTCGGGCCCGGCGATCGCGAGGGCGGCCTTGAGCCCGGCCAGGTTCCACGCCTTGGACGCCGACATCAACGACAGGCCGTTCTCCCCGCCGGGAACGCTCAGATACGGCACGAAGGACACACCCGCGGCCACGATCGGGGCGTGGATCTCGTCCGCCACGACACGCACCCCGTACGTCCCCGCCAGCCGGGCGGCCCGTGCCAGCTCGTCCGCGGTGTGCACCGCCCCCGTCGGGTTGTGCGGGCTGCACAGCAGATACACCGGCCGGCGCGCCAGCCGGGCGACATTCCTGAACGCGGCCTCCAGCGCGCCGAAGTCGATCCGCCCGTCCCCGCCCAGCGGCGCCTCCACGACCGGCCGCCCCATGTTCCCGACGAACTGGTAGAAGGGCGGATACACGGGGGAGTTGACCACCACGGGGTCCCCCGGCCCGGAGACCAGCTTGAGCATCTCCACGATGCCCAGCATCACGTCGGGCACGATCGCGGTCCGCTCCACGGCCAGTCCGTCCCAGCCCCACCGCTCCCGGGCGAACACGGCCAGCGCCTCGGCGTACGCCGTCCCGGCCGGGTAGCCCGTGTCGCCGAGCGCCACCGCCTCGTTGACCGCCCGCGCCACCGGCTCGGCCAGCGGCACGTCCATCTCGGCCACCCAGAGCGGCAGTACGTCCTCGGGGTACGTCCGCCACTTCATGCTCGTACGCCGCCGCAGCTGCTCCAGGGAGAGCTGCCGCAGCGGGTCAGTTCCGCGAGGCATGGGCCGCGTCACCGCCGCTGCCGCGACTGCTCCTGAACCAGGCCGGTCCGGCGATGCTCATGGGTCTCCTCGCGTCCGCTCCGACAGGCCCATGGTGTCTTCGAGGGTGAGGGCCCGTCAGCGCATCCTGGCATACGGCTTCTGGATCACGCCGACTACTTTTACGTCAACTCCGCCGGTACGTCGGTGCCAAGGGCGAGGGGGTTACTGGCGAGTCAGTTCATCCGCTACTGTCGGCCCACCCGTCATCCTTCGGTAGTTGGCCGGCGCTTCCCCGCCCTGACACGTGGTTACTCCTTGATCTTCACAGGGTGCCGGGACCGTGATCGCGCGTGTCTGTCAGACCGCGTAACCCCCCCTCGTGACCGTTCAGAAGGACGCAATGAGCCTCAGATCGCGCATCCGCAAGTCCTCGCTCGTCATGGGCATGGCAGCTGTGCTGACCGTCAGCTTCGCCAGTAGCGCCTCCGCCGCCGTGCTGGCACCCCTCCCGGCCAACGCCACCACGTTCCAGCGGGCGTTCGAGCCGGTCTACGACTACGACACCGACAGCTGCTACCCCGCGGCCGCGGTCGACGCGGGCGGGAACCTCAATGGCGGCCTCAATCCCTCCGGGTCGATCACCGGTGGCTGCCGCACCGCCAACCACCTGAACAACGACAACAGTTACTCGCGGCCCAAGTGCAACCAGGGCTGGTGCGGGATCATCTACGCCAGCTACTTCGAGAAGGACCAGGCGACCGTCTTCGGTGGCGGGCACCGCCACGACTGGGAGTCGGTGGTGGTCTGGGTCCAGCAGGGGGCGAGCCAGCCCGCCTACGTGTCCACCTCGGCCCACGGCGGCTACACCACCTACGCGGCCTCCTCGGTCGCGTGGTGGGACGCCGCCAGGACGCACCCCAAGATCGTGTACCACAAGGACGGCGTGAGCACCCACGCCTTCCGCCTCGCGGGCGCGTCCGAGGCGCCGGAGAACGACACCGGGCAGTGGCACTTCGAGGACCTGGTCGGCTGGGACCAGTTCCCGTCGACCGCGATCCGCGACGCGGTGGTCAACAAGGACTGGGGCAGCGCCAACTTCCCCCTCAAGGACGGCAACTTCGAGAACAACCTCAACAAGGCCAAGCCGTCCGGCATCACGTTCGACGCGTGGGGCTGAGCCGCGTCGGCATACTTCGAGGGGCCCGGTCCGCAGACCGGGCCCCTCGGGCTTTCCCCTCCGTGCCGGAACCCCCGCGATCCCCCCAGATCCCCCTCCGAGCGGTCCCGACGCCATGTACGACACACGGTGTGCGGGAAGGGTTGCACGATCTGAGGGATTTTTTTCCGGGGCGTGTGTCCGGCCGGTGCGGGGTGCTTCAGAAGGGGTGCTTCAGAAGAAGACGCCGCAGCGCAGCAGCACGTTCGCGTACGGCCGCGCCTCCCCCGTCCGTACGATCAGCCGCGCGCCCGCCGACAGGTCCTTGAGCTTCTCGTGGGAGACCAGGTCCAGGTCGGGGAAGCGGGCCTCCAGCAGCGCCGTCGCCTCCGGGTTCGCCCCGCGGACCTCCTGCGCGGCGGTCGCGCCCTCGACCACGAGCTCGTCGAGCAGTCCGTCCAGCACCTCGGCGAAGGACGGCACCCCGGCCCGGAAGGCGAGGTCCACCACGCGGGGGCCGGCCGGTATGGGCATGCCCGCGTCGCAGACCAGCACCCCGTGACCGTGGCCGAGTTCGGCGAGGGCGCCGGACAGGTGACGGTTCAGTATTCCGGCCTTCTTCACCGGGACTCACCTCGCGAGTGCTCTTCGGCCGACCCGCCGCTCCGGCCGGGGGTCCGGGGGGCGTCCCCCGGGACAGCACAGCACAGGGACGCGACCTCCTCGGCGGTCGGGAAGGACACCTGGGCGCCGGCCTTCGTGACGGCGGCGGCGCCCACGCGGGCGGCGTACGCGGCGGCCTCGGCCAACTCCGCACCCGTGCCCAGCTTCCAGGCGAGCGCCGCGGTGAACGCGTCGCCCGCGCCCGTCGTGTCCACGGCCTCCACCGTCACCGAGGGAACCCGCGCGCTGCCCTCGGCCGACGCCACCAGCGCGCCCTCCGCGCCCAGCGTCACGACCACCGACCGCGGCCCGAGCGCCAGCAGGGCCCGTGCCCAGTCCTCGGGGGAACCCTCCAGGTCACCGCCGACGATGACCCGCGCCTCGTGCTCGTTCACGATCAGCGGGTCGCAGGCCGCGAGCACCTCCGCGGGCAGCGGCCGGGGCGGCGAGGGGTTGAGCACGAAGCGGGTGTCCTCCGGCAGGTTCTGTACGACCTCCACGACCGTCTCCAGCGGGATCTCCAGCTGGGTCGAGACGACCCGGGAGACGTGCAGCAGGCTCACCGCGGACCGGATGTCCTCCGGGGCCAGCCGGCCGTTCGCGCCCGGGGACACCACGATGCTGTTGTCCCCCGACGGGTCGACCGTGATCAGCGCCACGCCGGTGGGCGCCCCGCCGACCAGTATGCCCACCGTGTCGACCCCCGCGTCCCGCTGCGAGTCCAGCAGCAGCCGGCCGTGCGCGTCGTCGCCGACCCGGGCCAGCAGGGCCGTACGGGCGCCGAGCCGGGCGGCGGCCACCGCCTGGTTGGCGCCCTTGCCGCCGGGGTGGAGGGCGAGGTCGGAGCCGAGCACCGTCTCGCCGGCCCCCGGCCGCCGCTCGACACCGATCACCAGGTCGGCGTTGGCCGATCCCACGACCAGGAGGTCGTAGTCGTACATGAACTGTCTCCCTCTGCGGATGAGTTGGAAAATCCAGCCCGTCCGGCGTTTGAGGACGAGGCCGTCAGGCCGATTGCGGGGGTCTGGGGGCGCAGCCCCCAGGGACAGGATGGGACGGGTAGGGGCGGCGGGGGCGAGGAAAACCCGGCACCGCGCAGCGAACCGTCAGCCGCTGAACTCGTCCACGTTCTCCTTCGTGACCACCTTCACCGGCACCTTCACCGTCTGCTCCACCTTCTCGCCCTCCGCCGCCTTGAGGGCGTTGCGGACCGCTATCCGGCCGAGTTCGGTCGGCTGCTGCGCGACCGACGCGTACAGCGTGCCGTCCTTGACCGCCTTCAGACCGTCCGGCGTGCCGTCGAAGCCGATGACGGCGACGGACGAACCGGCCTTGGAGCCGAGCGCCTTGATCGCGCCGAGCGCCATCTCGTCGTTCTCGGCGAAGACACCGTCGACGTCCGGGTGGGCCTGGAGCAGGTTCGTCATGACGTCGAGGCCCTTGGTGCGGTCGAAGTCGGCGGGCTGCTTGGCGACGACCTGGATGCCGGGGTAGGCCTTGAGGCCCTCGGCGAAGCCCGCGCCGCGCTCACGGCTCGCGGACGTGCCGGCCAGGCCCTGGAGGATCACGATCCTGCCCTTGCCGCCCAGCTTCTCGGCCAGCGCCTTGGCACCCAGCTTGCCGCCCTCGACGTTGTCGGAGGCCACGAGCGCGGCCGTCTCGGCCTTGTTGACGCCCCGGTCGACACCGACGACGGGGATGTCGGCCTTGTTCGCGGCACGCACCGAGGGGCCCGCCGCGTCCGAGTCCACCGGGTTGACGATGATCGAGCCGACGCCCTCGCTGGTGAAGTTCTGCAGCTGGTTGGCCTGCTGCGAGGCGTCGTTCTGCGCGTCGGTGACGGTCAGGTCGGCGCCCAGCTTCTTCGCCTCCTCCTGCGCGCCCTGCTTGATCTGCACGAAGAAGGGGTTGTTGAGGGTGGAGAGGGAGAGGCCGATCTTCTGGTCCTTCGCCGCCGACGTACCGCTGTGCAGGAACGACATGGCGCCCACGACCGCCACCGCGACCACGGCCGCGATCACGTACGTCGCCGCCTGCCTGCCCTTGCCGCCGGGAACACCCGTCCCCGGGGCCACGGGCGTCGCCCCCGCCTTGCGCCGCAGCGTGTCCAGCAGCACCGCCAGCGCGATGACGACACCGATGACGACCTGCTGCCAGAACGCCGACACCGACAGCAGGTTGAGGCCGTTGCGCAGCACCGCCAGGATCAGCGCGCCGATCAGCGTTCCGGACGCCTTGCCCGTACCGCCGGCCAGTGAGGCACCGCCGATGACGACCGCGGCGATCGCGTCCAGCTCGTAGCCCTGCGCGGCCTGCGGCTGGGCGGAGGAGAGGCGGGAGGCGAGCACGATGCCGGCCGCGGCGGCGAACAGACCCGACAGCGCGTAGATCACGAGCTTCTGCTTCTTCACGCGCAGACCGGAGAGGCGGGCCGCCTCCTCGTTGCCGCCGATCGCGTACATGGAGCGGCCGATGTACGTACGACCCAGGATCACGGCGGTGACCAGCCCCATGACGATCATCACGAGCACGGGCACCGGCAGCCAGCCGCCGAGCGTGTCACCGAGGTGCGAGACCGAGTCGGGGAAAGCGATCGGGCTGCCCTGCGAGATCACCAGCGACAGACCGCGGCCCACCGACAGCATGGCGAGCGTCGCGATGAACGGCGGGAGCTTCCCGTACGAGATGAGGACGCCGTTGACGAGGCCGCAGGCGATGCCCGTGGCGACCGCGAGTATCACCGCGATCCAGACCGGCACACCCTCCGACGTCGCGCTCCAGGCGAGGACGGTGGCCGACAGCGCGGCGACCGAGCCGACCGAGAGGTCGATGCCCGCCGAGACGATCACGAAGGTGACGCCGAAGGCGAGGATGGCGGTCACGGCCGCCTGCACGCCGATGTTGAGCAGGTTGTCCGTCGTCAGGAAGTCGCCGGACAGGGCCGACATCGCGACGACGAGGAGGATCAGCGCGGTGAGCGCGCCGTTGTCGAGCAGGAGGCGGCGAAGCCCCTGGGCGCCACTCGCGCCCGATGTGCTCTTGAGCGTGTCAGTGGCCACGAGGGGCCTCCACTTCGGTCTTCTGGGGAGCGGATTCGGGGGTGGGTGTGGGGGTGGGTGTGCTGACGGCGAGCGCCATGACCGCGTCCTGCGTGGCCTCGGCGGCGGGGAGTTCGCCCGCGATGCGGCCCTGGGCCATCACCAGGACCCGGTCGCTCATGCCGAGCACCTCGGGCAGGTCGCTGGAGATCATCAGGACGGCGGCTCCGGCGGCCGTCAACTCGTTGATCAGCTGGTAGATCTCGACCTTGGCGCCGACGTCGATGCCGCGCGTCGGCTCGTCGAGGATGAGGACCTTGGTGTCGGCGAGCAGCCACTTGCCGATGACGACCTTCTGCTGGTTGCCGCCGGAGAGGGTGCGCACGTGCTGGTGGAGCCCGGCCATGCGGACACCCAACTGCTCGGCGATCCGGGCGGCGGCCTCCTGCTGCCCCTTGAGGTCGACGAAACCGCCGCGCGTCGCGCCGCGCAGGGTGACCAGGCCCAGGTTCTCCGCCACCGAGGCGTCCAGGACGAGCCCCTGGCCCTTGCGGTCCTCGGGGACGAGCCCGATCCCGGCCTCCATGGCGGCGTTCACGTCGTGGCGGCGCAGCTCGGCGCCCGCGACCTTCACGAGCCCCTTGTCGTACGGGTCGGCGCCGAACACCGCCCGTACGACCTCCGTACGGCCCGCCCCGACGAGGCCCGCGACGCCGACGACCTCGCCGGCCCGCACCTCGAAGCTGACGTCGTGGAAGACGCCGTCCCTGGTGAGCCCCTCGACGCGCAGCAACGCCTCACCCGTGTCCGGCCGTTCGCGCGGGTACTGCTGCTCGATGGAGCGGCCCACCATGAGCCTGACCAGCTCGTCCTCGGGCGTGGACGCGGGCACCCGGCCGACGCTCCTGCCGTCCCGGATGACCGTGACCCGGTCACCGAGGGCGGCGATCTCCTCCAGGTGGTGCGTGATGAAGACGATCCCGACGCCGTCCTCGCGCAGCCTGCGCACGATCGCGAAGAGCTTGTCGACCTCCTCGGAGGTGAGTACGGCGGTCGGCTCGTCCATGATCAGCACGCGGGCGTTCAGGCTCAGTGCCTTCGCGATCTCGACCATCTGGAGGCGGGCGATACCGAGTTCACGCACACGGGCACGCGGGGACACGCTCACGCCGACGCGATCGAGCAGCTCGGCGGCGTCGGCCTCCATCTTCTTGCGGTCGATCAGCCCGAAGCGGCGCGGCTGCCGCCCCAGGAAGATGTTCTCGGCGACCGTCAGATCGGGAACGAGGTTGAACTCCTGGTAGATGGTGGCGATTCCGAGGCGCTCGGAGTCCTGCGCGCCATGGATGCGCACCTCCTCGCCGCCCACCACGACGCGCCCGGCGTCGGGGCGGTAGGCGCCGGACAGCATCTTGATGAGGGTGCTCTTGCCCGCGCCGTTCTCGCCGAG
Organism: Streptomyces sp. NPDC046862; assembly: GCF_040704615.1. NCBI lineage: Bacteria > Bacillati > Actinomycetota > Actinomycetes > Kitasatosporales > Streptomycetaceae > Streptomyces > Streptomyces sp. NPDC046862. Next base: position 95,585 of record NZ_JBEYXP010000038.1, read on the forward strand.
CAGCACGTGCACCTCGCCGCGGCGCAGATCGAAGTCGACGCCGTCGAGCGCGACCACGCCGGGGAAGGTCTTCCGTATGCCTTCGATACGCAGCAATTCGCCCTGCGGCAACTCGTCCGAATTGCTCACGGCTTGCTCCTTCGTACGGGGGAGGGGGGTGAGGGGGAGGGGTGTGAGGGGGAGGGCTCGCCGCACGAGCGGCGTACGACGAGACGGGCGGGGAGGGTGACTGACTGGGGGGTGCGGCCCTCGATGCGGTCGACCAGGGCGCGTACGGCGGCCCGGCCCAGCTCGCCCGTCGGCTGAGCGACCGCGGTGATCGGCGGATCGGTGTGCACGAACCAGGGGATGTCGTCGAACGCGGCGAGCCCTATGTCCTCGGGGACCCGCAACCCGCGCGCGCGAACGGCGTCCAGCGCGCCGAGCGCCATCAGGTTGTCGGCGGCGAAGACGACCTCGGGCGGCTCGGGCAGGTCCAGGAACCGTTCGGTGGCCCGCCGGCCGCTCTCGGCCTGGAAGTCGCCCTGTTCTATGTAGTCGTCGGGCAGTTCCAGGTCGTACGCGCCGAGGGCCTCCCTGAAGACCTCGACGCGCTCCCGGCCGGTGGTGGTCGCCGCGGGGCCCGCGATGATGGCGAGCCTGCGGTGGCCGAGTCCGTGCAGATGGGCCACGAGGTCCCGTACGGCCCGACGCCCGTCCGCCCGGACGACCGGCACGTCCACACCGGCGATCCACCGGTCCACGAACACCACCGGCGTGCCCGCCCGCACGGCGTCCAGCATCAGCGGGGAGCCGCCGTCGGTGGGGGAGACCAGAAGCCCGTCGATACGGCGGTCCAGGAGGGTCCTTATGTGGTGGTCCTGGAGGTCGGGCCGCTCGTCGGCGTTGCCGAAGATGACGCTGTAGCCGAGGGCGCGGGCCTCCTCCTCGACGGCGCGGGCCAGCTCCGTGAAGTAGGGGTTCATCACGTCGCTGATGACCAGGCCGAGGGTGTGGGTCTGGTCGGTGCGCAGGGAGCGGGCGACGGCGTTCGGGCGGTAGCCCAGCGTCTCGACGGCGGCCATCACACGCGTACGGGCCTCCGGGCTGACCGACGGGTGGTCGTTCAGGACCCGGGACACCGTGGCGACGGACACGCCGGCTTCGGCGGCGACGTCCTTGATGCTCGCCATCGTCGCTCCACCTCCTCGTGGAATCGATTACATGGAGGATTGGAATCGATTACACGAGGAGGTGGCAAGACCTGGACGGGTCCCTGAGACCAGATCGTGATCGAGGCGATCGGGAGGGCGGAGCCGGGGGCGGATCGGGGGAGGGCCGGGGGTGACCGGGTGAGTGCCCGTCAGGATCGCCCGCCGTAACTGACCAGTGACGCTCCCACCACCGTCCCGAAGGCCGGCAGGACGAGCTGTGCGAAGGCGTCCCAGCCCCAGATGATCCCGGCGCCTGCCGTCACCGCGTTGACGCCCACGGCTAGGGCCCACATGGCGGTGCTCTGGGCCTCGGGAGACATTCCTCGTTTCCTTCTCCGGGGCGGGTTGTCCCGCGGTGAATTCCCGCGGCGGTTTTCTCCGGCGTCGTGTTCGTCAGATCGCATAACGCCACGTGGTGAGCATGTAGGCGCCGTACCAGGAGCCGAAAAGCGCTGCGGCTGTCAGGGTGGCGACGGCGGTTCCGGTGCGCGCGCGGGCGAGGGCGCGGGCGGCCGGTATGAGAAAGACCAGCGCGATCGTCAGCAGACGCAGCTTCGAGTGGTAGAAATTGCTCTGCCCCAGGGCGGTGATCACGATGACGGTGCCGTAGACCGCCAGCGGAGGCCAGATCTCGTCGCACCAGGCGGCCATGGTGCCGGCGAGGAGGGCGAGGACCAGCAGGGCGGTGCTGACGGGGACCCAGCCGTCGCCGCGGGTGAGGGTCTTGACGAGGAAGTCGACGAAGGTGGCTCCGTTGTCCCAGCGGGTGCCCCAGCCCGCCTCCTGGATCGCGAACCAGGTCCCGGGCCGGCCGGTACGCCGGTCCACCCACACCAGGTACGCGGGCGTGCCGCAGGAGGCCAGGACCAGGGCGGCGGGCGGACGCCAGCTCATACGGCCCGTGCCGCGCAGCCGCAGGACGACCGCGACGGCCAGGGCCGCGACCAGGGCGACGGCGACGGGCCGGGTCAGGCCCGCGAGCAGGACGAGGACACCCGCCGTCAGCCAGGCCCTGCGGTGGACCGCGAGGAGGGCGGCGGACGCCAGGGCGAGGAAGAGGGACTCGCTGTAGGCCATGAGGAAGACCAGCGCCATCGGCTGCGCGCAGGCGAGCAGGACGAGCGCGATGCGCGCCGTGCGCCGGCCGTACAGGTCGAGCAGGAGTCGGTGGACGCACAACAGCGCGACGGTCAGGGCGAGATGGGACACCACGAGCGCGGCGGACCGGTGGTCGAGCCCGGTCATGGCGTGGACGGCGCGGACGAGGAAGGGATAGGCCGGGAAGAAGGCCAGATCACCGCCGCTGAGACCGTCCGCCGTGAAGGCGGAGTCGTGGGAGTAACCGGCACGGGCGATGGCGACGAACCACTGGCCGTCCCAGGACAGCAACCGGTCGCGGACTCCCGGGCCGCCCGGTGGGTTCATCACGGCCAGCATCGCGAGGTGCAGCAGGAGCGTCGCGCCGTAGACGGCGAGGGGGAAACCCGAGGCGCGAGCGGCCCGGTTCCACCGCTTCCGGGCCGTCGGCCCCGGGAGAACTGTTCCGGGTGGGGCGGCCTGCGGAGGCGGTTCGGTGTTCTGGGGCGGGACACGGGGCGGAACGGCGCGCTCGGTCGGGCCGTCCGTTACGGCGAGGCGGGGCTGCGGAGGCATGGGGCGGTGTCACATCTCTTGCTCAGGAGCGTGGGGGGTGTTGGCGCGTGTGAGACGCGTGTGAGGCGCGTGTGCGTCAGCCCGGGCCGGGGCTCGGGAACGGGCGTGGTTCCTGGTGCGAGAAGGGCTGGCCGGCATGCGGACCGCTGGGCGCGGAAGGCGCCCGCGTGACTTTCGAAGGCTCTCCGGAATTCGAAGAGGACGCCACGGAAAGAGTGATCAGCGTGGCTGTCCACAAGCAGACGAGAAGGGAGCCGACGGCGTAGGCATTTCGCCGTCGACGACTGTCCGGGCGAGCAGAGCCATTCCGGCTCTGCGAAGGAAATTGCATGACGAATTCTCCGGGCGTGGATCGGTGGGGGAGCCTCCAGGAGCCCGATTCCGCTTGGAGGCGATCAGGGTTGCGATGATTCCTTTGATCTTCTCATGCGAAAGGAGTCGGAAAACTTGCTTGAAGTGTAAAGTTTCAAACGGGACCTGTGAATTCGTCGTGAAAAGGTGAGTCACCGTCATGGTTACTGGTCGGTCGCTTTTCCCGGTCGCCTGCTCACGGTCACCGCATGGCAGCTAGTGTCATGTGACATGCATCTGACCGTTCTCGGCGGCTGCGGCGCGTGGCCCACCGCATTACAGGCATGCAGCGGCTATCTCGTCGAGTACGCGGGCTTCCGTCTGCTCATCGACCCCGGCTACGCCACGCTGCCGCGCCTGCTCGACCACCACACCGTCGACGACATCGACGCCGTGCTGATCAGCCACGGCCACCCCGATCACTGCGCCGATCTCAACCCGCTCCTGCGTGCCCGGGGCCTGAGTGACACGCCACCGCCGGCGCTGCCGGTGTACGCGCCCCACGGAGCGGTCGACGCCGTTCTCGCGCTCGACAAACCGAGGATGCTCGCGAAGGCGTACCACCTTCGCGAGTTCCACCCCGGCGACCGGTTCGACATCGGCCCGTTCAGAACCGACACCTGGCTCCTGCCGCACTTCGTGCCCAACGCCGGCATCCGGCTGACCACTCCGGAAGCCGTGCTCGCCTACACCGGCGACACAGGTCCGAGCCCCGACGTCCCGCGCCTCGCCCAAGGCGCCGACCTGCTGTTGTCGGAAGCCACGTACGTGCACGAGGTGCCGACCGCCGACGCACCGTATCTCCTGACCGCCCGACTGGCAGGTCAGTACGCCGATCAGGCAGGTGCGGCCAGGCTCATGCTGACCCACCTGTGGCCGGGGACGGATCCGGACGCCGCACACGAAGCAGCCGCGGAAGCCTTCCACCGCCCCATCGACATCGCCACCACCGGGCTCGTCAGCGACCTCGTCCGTGGAAACGGGCACTGACCGGGCCGGGCCGCCCACGGGCTCCCCGGGTTGTCCACAGGGCCCCTGAGCTGTCCACAGGCTCCCCGCGCTGTCGGCCCCGGGCGGTAGCGTCGGATCATGTCCAATCAGGCGGGGAAGGCGGCGCGCGGGCCGGCGACCGGGGCGGCGACCGGGGAACGGCACCTGGCTGTACTCGAAGGCGTCCTGGAGCGGATCACGTACGCCAACGAGGAGAACGGCTACACGGTGGCGCGCGTGGACACCGGCCGGGGCGGCGGCGACCTCCTCACCGTCGTGGGCGCCCTCCTCGGCGCCCAGGTCGGCGAGTCCCTGCGTATGGAGGGCCGTTGGGGCTCCCACCCTCAATACGGAAAACAGTTCACCGTCGAGAACTACACGACGGTCCTCCCGGCCACCGTCCAGGGCATACGCCGCTACCTCGGCTCCGGCCTGGTCAAGGGCATCGGCCCGGTCTTCGCCGACCGCATCACCCAGCACTTCGGCCTGGACACGCTGCAGATCATCGAGGACGAGCCGAAGCGGCTCATCGAGGTCCCGGGCCTCGGCCCCAAGCGCACCAAGAAGATCGCCGACGCCTGGGAGGAACAGAAGGCGATCAAGGAGGTCATGCTCTTCCTCCAGACCGTCGAGGTCTCCACCTCCATCGCGGTGCGCATCTACAAGAAGTACGGCGACGCCTCGATCTCGGTGGTCAAGAACCAGCCGTACCGTCTGGCGGCCGACGTCTGGGGCATCGGCTTCCTCACCGCCGACAAGATCGCCCAGTCCGTCGGCATCCCGCACGACAGCCCGGAGCGCGTGAAGGCGGGCCTCCAGTACGCGCTGTCGCAAGCCACCGACCAGGGCAACTGCTACCTCCCCGAGGAGAAGCTGATCGCCGACGCGGTGAAGCTGCTCCAGGTGGACACGGGCCTGGTCATCGAGTGCCTGGCGGAGCTGGCGGCACCACCGGAGGACGACGGCGACCCCGGTGTCGTACGGGAGAAGGTCCCCGCCCCGGACGGTGGCGACCCGGTCACCGCCGTCTACCTGGTCCCCTTCCACCGGGCCGAACTCTCGTTGTCCGCCCAGCTGTTGAGGCTGCTCCGCACGGACGAGGACCGTATGCCCGGGTTCCGGGACGTGGTCTGGGACAAGGCGCTCGCCTGGCTGAAGGGGCGTACGGGCGCGGACCTCGCCCCCGAGCAGGAGGCGGCCGTACGGCTCGCGCTCACCGAGAAGGTCGCCGTGCTCACCGGTGGGCCCGGCTGCGGCAAGTCCTTCACGGTCCGCTCGATCGTGGAGCTGGCGCGGGCGAAGAAGGCGAAGGTGGTGCTGGCCGCGCCCACGGGCCGTGCGGCCAAGCGCCTCTCCGAGCTCACGGGCGCCGAGGCCTCCACCGTCCACCGGTTGCTGGAGCTCAAGCCCGGCGGCGACGCGGCGTACGACAGGGACCGTCCCCTGGACGCGGACCTGGTCGTCGTCGACGAGGCGTCCATGCTCGACCTCCTCCTCGCGAACAAGCTGGTCAAGGCGGTGCCGCCGGGCGCCCACCTCCTCTTCGTCGGGGACGTGGACCAGTTGCCGAGCGTGGGCGCGGGCGAGGTGCTGCGCGACCTGCTGGCGGACGGCGGCCCGATCCCGGCGATCCGGCTGACCCGCGTCTTCCGGCAGGCCCAGCAGTCGGGCGTCGTGACGAACGCCCACCGGATCAACTCCGGGCAGCACCCGGTCACCGAGGGCATGAAGGACTTCTTCCTCTTCGTCGAGGACGACACGGAGGAGGCCGGGCGGCTCACGGTGGACGTGGCGGCGCGGCGGATCCCGGCGAAGTTCGGGCTCGACCCGCGCCGTGACGTCCAGGTCCTGGCTCCCATGCACCGGGGTCCGGCGGGCGCGGGCACGTTGAACGGCCTTCTCCAGCAGGCCATCACCCCGGCCCGCCCCGACCTTCCCGAAAAGCGGTTCGGTGGCCGGGTCTTCCGTGTCGGCGACAAGGTCACCCAGATCCGCAACAACTACGAGAAGGGCGCGAACGGCGTCTTCAACGGCACCGTCGGCGTGGTCACCGCGCTCGATCCGGTCGACCAGCGTCTGACGGTGCTGACGGACGAGGACGAGGAGGTGGCGTACGAGTTCGACGAACTGGACGAGCTGGCGCACGCCTACGCGGTGACCATCCACCGCTCCCAGGGCAGTGAGTACCCGGCGGTGGTCATCCCGGTCACCACCGGGGCCTGGATGATGCTCCAGCGCAACCTGATCTACACGGCCGTGACGCGGGCCAAGAAGCTGGTCGTGCTGGTCGGTTCACGCAAGGCGATCGGTCAGGCGGTGCGCACGGTGTCGGCGGGCCGCCGCTGCACGGCCCTGGACTTCCGGCTCACGCCTCGGCCGCTGGTGGACTGAGGGGACTTCTCCTCGCCCCCGCCGCCCCTACCCGTCCCACCCTGTCCCTGGGGCTGCGCCCCAAACCCCCGTGGGGTGGGGGTGGTTGGGGTGGGTCGGTTGGGTGCGCGTGGGTGGGGGCTGGTCGCGCCCACGCGGCGGAGCCGCATATCGACACAGCCCCGCGCCCCTGAAGACCGTGCGGTTCCCCGCGGCCCTGAAGACCGCGCAATTCTCCACGGCCCTGAGAACCAGCGCGCCGGCAGGGGCTGGAAGTCGGAGCCCGGAGGGGCTGCGGCCAGGGGTGCGAGCAACCGCGCGTCTTCCGGGCCACGAGGAACCGCGCGTCGCCAGGGCCGCAGGGGAACCGCGCGTCGCCAGGTCCGCAGGGGAACCGCACGGCTTTTAGGGGCGCGGGGAACTGCGCGACCAGCCACACCCAACCCGCAGCCAACCCACCCACCCCAGCCACCCCCCCCCCGGCCCGCCGGAGGCCGTTCGCGTAGGCCCCGTGAAAAATGATCGATCAAACGAGTCGGAAAGGTCACACAGCACTTCCAGATGCCGGGCAGAGGGGGCAGGATGGGCAAGTTGGCGGCACTGAGTGCCGCCAATAGGCCCGATGGTCGACCCCGAGTGCACTCTCCTGAGCCAATTGGGGGATGGTAGAGACAGTCAGGGCAACCTCGAAGATGAGGCACTACCTCGGTGAGGGAAGACGTGAGCGACAACTCTGTAGTACTGCGGTACGGCGACGGCGAGTACACCTACCCGGTGATCGACAGCACCGTCGGCGACAAGGGCTTCGACATCGGGAAGCTCCGCGCCCAGACGGGTCTGGTGACGCTGGACAGCGGGTACGGCAACACCGCCGCCTACAAATCCGCCATCACCTATCTCGACGGTGAGCAGGGCATCCTCCGATACCGCGGCTACCCGATCGAGCAGCTGGCCGAGCGCTCCACCTTCCTGGAGGTGGCCTACCTGCTGATCAACGGTGAGCTGCCCACGGTCGACGAGCTGACCGGCTTCAAGAACGACATCACGCAGCACACCCTGCTGCACGAGGACGTCAAGAACTTCTACAAGGGCTTCCCGCGCGACGCGCATCCCATGGCGATGCTGTCGTCCGTGGTGAGCGCCCTGTCGACGTTCTACCAGGACAGCCACAACCCGTTCGACGAGAAGCAGCGGAACCTCTCGACGATCCGCCTTCTCGCCAAGCTTCCGACCATCGCGGCGTACGCGTACAAGAAGTCGATCGGTCACCCGTTCGTCTACCCGCGCAACGACCTCGGGTACGTCGAGAACTTCCTGCGCATGACCTTCTCGGTCCCCGCCCAGGAGTACGACCTGGACCCGGTCGTCGTCTCCGCGCTCGACAAGCTGCTGATCCTGCACGCGGACCACGAGCAGAACTGTTCGACCTCGACGGTCCGCCTGGTCGGCTCGTCGCAGGCGAACATGTTCGCCTCGATCTCGGCCGGCATCAGCGCTCTGTGGGGCCCGCTGCACGGCGGCGCCAACCAGTCCGTGCTGGAGATGCTGGAGGGCATCCAGCAGTCGGGCGGCGACGTCGATACCTTCATCCGCAAGGTGAAGAACAAGGAAGACGGCGTCAAGCTGATGGGCTTCGGCCACCGCGTCTACAAGAACTTCGACCCCCGGGCGAAGATCATCAAGGCGGCCGCGCACGACGTCCTCTCGGCGCTCGGCAAGTCCGACGAGCTCCTCGACATCGCGCTCAAGCTGGAAGAGCACGCTCTCGCGGACGACTACTTCGTCTCCCGCAAGCTGTACCCGAACGTGGACTTCTACACGGGCCTGATCTACCGCGCCATGGGCTTCCCGACCGAGATGTTCACGGTCCTGTTCGCCCTCGGCCGCCTCCCGGGCTGGATCGCCCAGTGGCACGAGATGATCAAGGAGCCGGGTTCCCGCATCGGGCGCCCGCGCCAGATCTACACGGGCGTCGTCGAGCGCGACTTCGTGCCGGTCGAGGCCCGCTAGGCGCTCCGCTCGGTCGGGCGGGTCGTCGGTTGTGGGTTGTTGTACGTGGTTCGTTGTCCGCGGGTCGTGGGGGGCTGGTCGCGCAGTTCCCCGCGCCCCTGACGGGGCGCGACCCGAGCCGAGCCGAGCCGTGCGAGGAGACCCCGGGGACAAAGATCCCTGGAACGAGAAAACCCAGGAACAAAGCGGAAGGCGCCCTGTCGCCGGTCCCCCCACGGGCCGACGATCAGGGCGCCTTCCCATGTCCCGGTGCGGATTCCCCCCACGGGATCCGGCCGGGCGTCTGGTGGGCCAGCGCCTGAATCGCTGGTGAGCAGAACGAGCAAAACTCGGTGTGCTGCTCCGGTGCGGTCTGCCGGGGTACGTACGGGAGGGCCGCTCAAAGCTCCCCGGTGCACGTGCCCCGGCAACGCAGTTCCGGGAACGTCCCCCAAGACATCCCCAGATGCCAGTCACGCCCCCCAAGACGCTTCTGACATCGCAAACTTAGACTCACGAACCCCTTCGTTGGTTACGTTCACATCACTGTGATCTGCGTCTCTTGCATATGTCCTGAATCTACGCAAGAGCCCCAATGCGGTGATCGGGGTCCAAGCGTAAGGATGATGCGCGAGCCTTGTGAAGAGCTTATGTGAGGCTACTGCGGGACTCTAGAGGGACTTTTACCTCGTCGTCATGAAAACGACCTGAGCCTCAGGCTATTGGTCACCACAAAAACGGACGAAAAGGCCATGGCTGCCCCGGCGATCATCGGGTTCAGCAGCCCGGCGGCGGCCAGGGGCAGCGCCGCCACGTTGTACCCGAAGGCCCAGGCGAGGTTGCCCTTGATGGTGGCGAGGGTCCGCCGGGACAGCCGGATCGCGTCCGCGGCCACCCGCAGATCCCCTCGTACGAGTGTCAGGTCGCCCGCCTCGATCGCCGAGTCCGCCCCCGTGCCCATGGCCAGCCCCAGGTCGGCCGCGGCCAGCGCGGCGGCGTCGTTGACCCCGTCCCCGACCATCGCGACCGTACGGCCCTCGGCCCGCAGGCGCCGGACGGCGTCGACCTTCTCCTCGGGCAGCACCTCGGCGATCACCTCGTCGATCCCGACGGCCGCGGCCACCGAGCGGGCCACCCGTTCGTTGTCCCCGGTCAGCAGCACCGGCGTGAGCCCGAGGGCGCGCAACCGGCGTACGGCCTCGGCGCTGGTCTCCTTGACCGCGTCGGCGACGGTCAGGACACCGAGCGGCACTCCGTCCCGTGCGACCACGACGGCGGTGCGGCCCGCTGCCTCGGCGGCCTCCTTGGCGCCCTTCAGCGCCTCCGGGAGGGGCCGGGAGACCAGGCGGCCCACCTCGACGTCCCGGCCCTCCACGCGCCCGCGTACGCCCCGTCCAGGCACGTTCTCGAAGCCCTCCACGGGCGGGAGCGCGGCGCCCAGACGCTTCTCGGCGCCCGCGGCGACGGCCCGGGCGATCGGGTGCTCCGAGGCGTGCTCCAGGGCACCCGCGAACCGCAGGACGTCCTCCTCGTCGGCGCCCTGGGCGACGTACACCTCCTGGAGGGTCATGCGGCCGGTGGTGACCGTGCCGGTCTTGTCCAGGACGACGGTGTCGACGCGGCGCGTGGACTCCAGGACCTCGGGCCCCTTGATGAGGATGCCGAGCTGGGCGCCCCGGCCCGTGCCGACCAGCAGCGCCGTCGGGGTGGCCAGGCCCAGCGCGCACGGACAGGCGATGATCAGCACCGCGACGGCCGCGGTGAACGCGGCGGCGGTGTCGCCGGTGGCGCCGAGCCAGCCGCCGAACGTGCCGGCCGCGATGAGGAGCACCACCGGCACGAACACGGCGGAGATCCGGTCGGCCAGCCGCTGCGCCTCGGCCTTGCCGTTCTGCGCGTCCTCGACCAGCTTCGCCATGCGCGCCAGCTGCGTCTCCGCGCCGACACGGGTCGCCTCGACGACGATCCGGCCGCCCGCGTTCACCGTCGCGCCCGTCACCGGCGACCCCACCGTCACGTCCACCGGCACGGACTCACCGGTCAGCATGGACGCGTCGACCGCCGAGACGCCCTCGACGACGGTGCCGTCGGTGGCGACCTTCTCCCCGGGCCGTACGACGAACCGGTCGCCCACGGCCAGCCTCCCGACGGGGATCCGCACCTCACGGCCGCCCGCCCGTCTCCCGCCACCGCCCTCAACCGAGAGCGCTTCGCGCTCGCCCCCCTCGTATCGCAGGACGGCGACGTCCTTCGCGCCCAGTTCCATGAGCGCCCGCAGGGCCGCGCCCGCCCGGCGCTTCGAGCGGGCCTCCAGGAAGCGGCCGAGCAGGATGAGCGCGACCACCCCGGCGGCCACTTCGAGGTAGATGGTCGACGAGCTCTCCGTGCGCGAGACGGTCAGGTCGAAGCCGTGGCGCATGCCCGGCATGCCCGCGTGCCCGAAGAACAGCGCCCAGAGGGACCAGCCGAACGCGGCGAGCGTGCCCACCGAGACCAGCGTGTCCATGGTGGCCGCGCCGTGCCGGAGGTTCGTCCAGGCGGCCCGGTGGAACGGCAGCCCGCCCCAGACCACGACCGGCGCGGCGAGGGTCAGCGACAGCCACTGCCAGTTGTCGAACTGCAGCGCCGGGACCATGGAGAGCAGGACGACCGGGAGAGCGAGGACGGCGGAGACCGTGAACCGCTGCCGCAGGGCGGCGAGCTCGGGGTCCTCTTCACGTCCCGGGGCCTGTGTCTCGCCCTCGGGTGGCTCCGGCGGCGGGGGCTCCTCGGCCGTGTAGCCCGTCTTGACGACGGTGGCGATCAGATCGTTGACCTGTATCCCCTCGGCGTACGTGACCTTCGCCTTCTCCGTCGCGTAGTTGACCGTGGCGGAGACGCCGTCCATGCGGTTGAGCTTCTTCTCGACGCGAGCCGCGCACGAGGCGCAGGTCATCCCCCCGATGGTGAGCTCGACCTCCCGGAGGGGCTCACGTGTGGGAGCCTCCGCTGTGGTGCCGGTCATGTCCGCTCAGGCCTTGCCCACGAGCTCGTAGCCGGCCTCGTCGACGGCGGCGCGCACGGCGTCCTCGTCGAGAGGGGCGGTGGAGACCACGGTGACCTCGCCGGAGGAGGCCACGGCCTGCACCGAGGTGACGCCGCCGATCTCGGAGATCTCACTGGAAACGGCGCCCTCGCAGTGCCCGCAGGTCATCCCGCTCACCTTGTAGACGGTGGTGACGGTGCCGGCGGTGTCGGTCTGGGCGGTCATGGCGTTGCTCCTCGTCGAGACGGGTGTTGCTTACGTGACCCCACACTGTACCCCTAGGGGGTATGCGCGCAGCAAGGGGGTTCGAGGTTAGCGTTCGCTGGGACGGTGATCTCCCGGTGGTCTTCCGGGCGGAGGGGCGTGGGTGTATGCGTGCGGTGGTGTTCGAGCGGTTCGGGGAGCCGGCCGAGGTGAGGCGGCTGCCGGATCCGGTGCCCTCGGAGCACGGGGTCGTGGTGCGCGTCGAGGCCACGGGCCTGTGCCGCAGCGACTGGCACGGCTGGCAGGGGCACGACCCGGACATCACGCTCCCGCACGTGCCGGGCCACGAACTGGCCGGAGTCGTCGAGGCGGCGGGCGACCGGGTGAGCCGCTGGCGGCCCGGTGACCGGGTCACCGTCCCCTTCGTCTGCGCCTGCGGCACCTGCCCCGCCTGCGCGGCGGGGGACCAGCAGGTGTGCGAGCGGCAGACGCAGCCGGGGTTCACGCACTGGGGGTCGTTCGCCGAGTACGTGGCCCTGGAGCACGCCGACGTCAACCTGGTGGCCGTGCCGGAGGAGCTGACGTCCGGTACGGCCGCCGCGCTGGGCTGCCGTTTCGCCACGGCGTTCCGCGCGGTGGTGACCCAGGGGCGCGTCGCGGCGGGGGAGTGGGTGGCCGTGCACGGGTGCGGCGGCGTCGGGCTCTCGGCGGTGATGATCGCGGCGGCCTCGGGCGCCCGGGTGGCGGCCGTCGACGTGTCCGCCGGAGCCCTCGACCTCGCCCGGAAGTTCGGCGCCGCCGAGTGCGTGGACGCCTCCCGGGTGCCGGACACCGCTCAGGCCGTGCGCGACCTCACGGGCGGCGGCGCCCACCTCTCGCTGGACGCCCTCGGCTCACCCGCCACCTGCGCGGCCTCGGTGAACGGCCTGCGCCGCAGGGGCCGCCACGTCCAGGTCGGCCTGCTCCCTTCCCCGACCGGCACCACCCCGGTCCCCATGGCCCGCGCGATCGCCCTCGAACTCGAACTCCTCGGCAGCCACGGCATGGCCGCCCACGCCTACCCGCCGATGCTGGAACTGGTCCGCGCGGGCGTCCTGCGCCCCGACCAGCTGGTCACGTCCACCATCTCCCTGGACGCGGTCCCCGCCGCACTGGAGGCGATGGGTACGGCGCCGGGGGCCGGGGTGACGGTCATAGAGCCCTGGAGCTGAGTTCCCCGGCCTCCGGGTGGCCCCGGTGGACGGCCCACTCCGGGGCGAGGGCCGCCATCCGCACGGCGTCGATCCACTCGCCGTCCTGCCACAGGCTCTGCCGCTCGACGCCCTCGGCCACGAATCCGGCCTTCTCGTAGGCACGCAGGGCCCGCGGATTGTGGGCGAAGACCCACAGCGAGACACGGTGCAGGCCGAGCCGCTCGAAGGCGTACCCGAGGACCAGTCGCACGGCTTGCGTGCCAAGACCGCGGTCGCGTCCTCCGGGGCCGATCAGTGTGCGGAAGGTGCAGTTGCGGTTGTGCGGGTCCCACTCGTACAGCACGACCTCCCCGACCAGTTCGCCGCTGGCCCGGTCCACGACGCCGAGGTCGAGCCGGTCGGCCTGCTCGTTGCGGGAGCCGTACCAGGAGTGCAGCCGCTCCTCCCCGAACTCCTCCGTCGGACTGCCCGTCAGCCGGAGCACCTCGGGATCGGCCAGGACGCCCAGCATCACCGGGACGTCCTCCTCGGTGAACGGCCGCAACAGGGCCTTCTCGCCGGTGAGGATGGGCTTGACGGAGAAGTCGACCAGGTCGGCCGGTTCGGCGCTCATCCCGGGATTCTCGACGCCGTGCGAGCGAGAGAGCAACGCGATAATCACTCGGTCCCAGGGCCGCGACGTCACTCGGTCCGGCGGTCGCGCGTCACTCGGTCCTGCGGCCGCGGTTGCCGGGTCTGGACGCCACCCAGGCCCGTACGGTGTCCGCGTACCAGTACGGTTTCCCGCTCTCCACATGGTCGGGCGGAGGCAGGAGCCCGTGCTTGCGGTACGAGCGGACGGTGTCGGGCTGCACCCGGATGTGTGCGGCGATCTCCTTGTACGACCAGAGACGGCGGTCGGTCACGAGTGGCACCTCCTCACGAATCCTGTGACCGGCCAACGACAGTCGGTGATCGGAGGCAAGGGGCTGTGGACAGGACGTGACGCGGGAGCCGCACACATGCGACACGCGTGACGTGACGGTGTTCTTTGTGACACGAGCGGCACAAAACGGGATGGGCCGGGCCTGCTGCGCCAGACCCGGCCCACCGTCCTCCCCCGGTCCGGCCTCCCCGCATCCCCCGGGGCAGCCCTACCCCGCCTCCCCGGGCGACCGCCGGAGGCCACAGCGTGCCGTCAGCGCACCCTGCCGGTCTTGGAGAAAAGCGCGGCTCCGTCCGGCGGCAGCACCAGACTGGTCGCCTCGCCCCGCAGCCGGTCCACCAGCGGCGGGCCCGACCGCGCCGACGCGTCTCCCAGCCGCGCCGCCGTGAAAGCGCCCGGGGTGCACCCGGTCATCGCCCGGAACTCCGAGCTGAGATGCGCCTGGTCGTAGAAACCGCAGGCCGCCGCGGTCTCGGCCTGTGACCGGCCCGCCGCGAGCAGCCGACGCGCCCGTTGCAGCCGCAGTACCCGGGCCGCCGCCTTCGGGCCCAGCCCGATCTGTTCCCGGAAGCGGTTCTCCAACTGCCGTACGCTCCAGCCGACCTCGCGGGCCAGTCGCCCCACCGGCATCGAACCCCCGGTCCGCACCAGCTCCGACCACGCCCGCACCACCCGCGCGGAACAGGGCGTCCCCTTCTCCGACCACCGCGTCAACACGTCGTCCAGCAGCGCGAACCGGTCCGCCCAGGTGGGCAACGCGGCGAGTGCGGCGGCGAGTTCGCCGGTGTCGCGCAGCTCCTCGGGGTCCACGTGCCGCCCGGCCAGCTCCCCCTGCGGCGTACCGAAGAGCCGGAACGCGGCCCACGGCGCGAGCAGCACCTCGACCCCCGAGATCCGCCCACCGTGCTCACCGATGGCGGGGGAGGTGGAGAGCCCCGAGTACACCGAGCGCAGGGTCGTCGGCGGGCGCCCCGGCCGGGAGATCCGTACGGGTTCCTCGAACCCGAGCAGCAGCGTGACGGCACCGATCGGCGCCTCGAGCCGCGTCCGCGGCCGATCGAGAGCCAGCCGCACCCCGCGGTAACCGATCACCCCGGGCCGCAGCCGAGGATGAGGCAGAGCACCGGCGGTCTCCCAGACACCACCGGGTAAGTGCACGGTAAGCACCGTCATGCTGCCTCATGGTGCAGGCAGAGGCGCCAAGGTGAAAGGCCTGTACCAAGACGCGAGTTCGTCTTTGTGTGAGGCTGCGCGTCCCCACCTCAGGGGCGCGGGGCGGTATCGATATGCGGCTCCGCCGCGTGGGCGCGACAAGCCACAGACGGCCCGCGGTCATCCAACGACCGCACCCCCACGGCGCCCCAAGCGGAGCGCCTACGCCCCGCAGGACCTCAAGAACGCCCTCGTCCGCCGAGCGATCGGCAGCGGCCGATCCGGCTCACACGGATACATGTCCTGCTCCACGATCGCGAACAGCTCCACGTCCAGCTTCTGCGCAGCGGCAAGCACCGGCTCCAACGCGGGCACCCCGGCAGGCGGTTCGCACATCACACCCTTCGCCACGGCCGGCCCGAACGGAATCTCGTTCGCCCGCACCTCGGCGAGGATCTCCGGATCCACCTGCTTGAGGTGCAGATACCCGATCCGCTCCCCGTACGTCTCGATCAGCTTGACGCTGTCGCCCCCGCAGTACGCGTAGTGCCCCGTGTCCAGGCACAGCGACACGACGGAGGACGCCGTGCCGTCGAGGAAGCGGGCGACGTTCTCCTCGCTGTCGATGTGGGTGTCCGCGTGCGGGTGCACGACGATCCGCAGCCCGTACCGCTCCCGCACCTCCCGCCCCAGCCGCTCGGTCAGCTGCGTCAGATGGCGCCACTGCTCGACCGTCAGCGTGCTCGGCTCCAGGACCTCGCCCGTCTTGTCGTCCCGCCAGAAAGAGGGGATCACCACAAGATGGGACGCGCCCATCGCCTGCGTCAGGGCCGCGATGCCGGAGACGTGCGCCCAGGTCGACTCCCACACGTCCGGACCGTGGTGCAGCCCGGTGAACACGGTGCCCGCCGACACCTTCAGGCCGCGCTTCGCGGTCTCCTCGGCGAGCACGGCCGGGTCGGTGGGCAGGTAGCCGTACGGGCCCAGCTCGATCCACTCGTAACCGGCCGCGGCGACCTCGTCGAGGAAGCGCTGCCAGGGGACCTGCTGCGGGTCGTCGGGGAACCACACACCCCAGGAATCGGGGGCCGATCCGACCCGGATGCGGGAGAGTGAGGGCTGCGGTGACAACGACGTCATGGCCGTCAGAGTGCGGGGGTCCGGTGAAGCGTGTCAAGGCATGGTCCGAATGTCCGGACAAAATATTGACAGGGGTCGGCGGACGGGGCTAGACCTTGGGGCACGGGACCGGGCGCTGGGACGCGCTCCGGTCCCGTGCGGCCGAGTCGAAGGGAACTCGATGGCGTACGAGACGGCGTGCGACCTGATCACCATGGGGCGGATCGGGGTGGACCTCTACCCGCTGCAGACGGGGGTCGCCCTGCCGCAGGTGTCGTCGTTCGGCAAGTTCCTCGGCGGATCGGCGGCCAACGTCGCGGTGGCCGCGGCCCGTCTCGGCCGGAGCACGGCGGTCATCACCCGCACGGGCGCCGACCCCTTCGGCGAGTACCTGCACCAGGAGCTGCGCGGCTTCGGCGTCGACGACCGCTGGGTCACCCCGGTTCCGGGACTGCAGACCCCCATCACCTTCTGCGAGGTCTTCCCGCCGGACGACTTCCCGCTCTACTTCTACCGTCGGCCCAAGGCGCCCGACCTGGAGATCGAAGCGCACGAGCTGGACCTCGGCGCCATCCGCGACACCCGCGTCTTCTGGGTGACCGGTACGGGCCTGAGCGAGGAACCGAGCCGTACGGCGACGCTCGCGGCCCTCGCCCACCGCGCCAAGTCCGGTACGACGGTCTTCGACCTCGACTGGCGCCCGATGTTCTGGCAGGACCCGGAGACCGCCCGACCCTTCTACACCGAGGCCCTGCGGCACACCACGGTCGCCGTCGGCAACCTCGACGAGGTGGAGGTCGCCACCGGCGAGCGCGAACCGCACGCGGCCGCCCGCGCCCTCCTCGACGCCGGCGTGGAACTCGCGATCGTCAAGCAGGGACCCAAGGGCGTCCTGGCCGTGCACGCCGACGGCACGAAGGCCGAGGTCCCGCCGCTCCCCGTCACCGTCCTCAATGGCCTCGGCGCCGGAGACGCGTTCGGCGGCTCGCTGTGCCACGGGCTGCTCGGCGGCGGGCAGCTGGAGAAGATCATGCGGCACGCCAACGCCGCCGGGGCCATCGTCGCCTCCCGTCTGGAGTGCTCCTCGGCCATGCCCACCGAAGCCGAGGTCGAGGCGGCGGTCGCGGCGGGAGCGGTGTGGTGAGCACCCGCCACCGCGCACGCCGTCGACGCCACGGCCGAGCGGCAACTCCCGGTCCTCGTCGAGCCGTTCATCGGCCGCCGCGACCCCGCGACCGGCGCGGTGCGCAACGACCTGAGCGCCGAGGCCGTCACCAAGTCCCTCGCGATCGCGAGCGGATTGGGCGGCACGTCGGCGTGCACCTGGCTGAAGGTCCCGGTCACCGAGAACCCCGACTACCCGGCCGGCGGCGACGTGGCCACGGCCGTGGCCACGGCGGTGGGACTGCTGTGAGGGCCACGGTATGACCGGTGAGCTGTACGTCCCCGAACGCGCGGGCCTGCCCCGCCGCGCCACCGGTACGGTGCGCGCAGGGGGCGAACGGCTCCACATCCCGGGTGGGGACAGCGTGTTGGGCGAGGTCGCCGGCCTCGTGCACGTGCCCCACGACGCCCGGGTCCAGATCGCCTCCGGCGCGCGGGCCGCTTTGCTTTGGCAGGAGCGAAGTGCGAGCGATGACTCCCCGCCCGCTACGGCCCCGCGCCGGAGGTCCCGCGACGTAGCATGGTCCGATAACCCTACGTGTCGGGTCGGGCACGCTGTGGCCCCGAGGTCCGCGAGGACATCTGGACAACAGGCGCACCATTGAGACGTGGGCACGACGGAGCCGTACCGCAATGGCGGAGCTGATTGCATCCGGCCCACGTAAGAGAGCACAGAGGGATACCGATGACCTCAACGACGAGGCTGACGGTCGCGCAGGCGCTGGTGCGGTTCCTGGCCGCCCAGTACACGGAGCGGGACGGCGAGCGGCAGCGGCTGATCGGCGCCACCTGGGGCATCTTCGGCCACGGCAACGTCGCCGGACTCGGGCAGGCGCTCGTCGAGTACGCCGACGACATGCCGTACCACCAGGGGCGCAACGAACAGGCCATGGTCCACGCGGCGGTGGGCTACGCGCGTCAGTCCAACCGCCTGTCCACGCACGCCGTCACGACGTCGATCGGCCCCGGCGCGACCAACCTGGTGACCGGCGCCGCGCTCGCCACGATCAACCACCTCCCGGTCCTCCTCCTGCCCGGCGACGTCTTCGCCACGCGCCCGGCCGACCCGGTGCTCCAGCAGCTCGAAGTCCCCTACGCCGGCGACGTGTCCGTCAACGACTGCCTGCGCCCGGTGTCGCGGTACTTCGACCGGATCACCCGCCCCGAGGCCCTGATCCCGGCCGCGCTGCAGGCGATGCGCGTGCTGACGGACCCCGTCGACACCGGCGCCGTGACGCTGGCCCTCCCGCAGGACGTGCAGGCGGAGGGCTTCGACTGGCCGGAGGAGCTCTTCGCCGAGCGCACCTGGACCGTGCGCCGCCCGGCCGCCGACACGAGCGAACTGGCCGCCGCGGTCCGGGCGATCCGCGAAGCCCGGCGCCCGCTGATCATCGCGGGCGGCGGCGTCCACCACAGCCGCGCCGAGGAGGCGCTCGCCGAACTCGCCGGGGCCACCCGCATCCCCGTCGCCTCGACCCAGGCGGGCAAGGGCTCCCTGCACCACGACCACCCGCAGGACGTGGGCGGCATCGGCCACACCGGCACCGCCACCGCCGACGAACTCGCCCGCACCGCCGACCTGGTGATCGGCGTCGGCACCCGCTACACCGACTTCACCACCGCCTCCGGCACCCTGTTCACCGGCGAGGGCGTCCGCTTCCTCAACCTCAACATCGCGCCCTTCGACGCCCACAAGCTCGCCGGGCTCCCGATCGTCGCCGACGCCCGCGCGGGCCTGGAGGCCCTCACCGAGGCCCTCGAACTGCACGACCACAAGGTCAGCGACGCGTACACCACCGAGTACACCGAGGACAAACAGCGCTGGGAGCACCGCGTCGACGCCTGCTACGAGTGCGACGAACCCGACACCCGGCCCACCCAGCCCCAGGTCCTCGGCCTGCTCGACGAGGTCGTCACCGAGCGGGACATCCTCGTCAACGCGGCCGGTTCCCTCCCCGGCGACCTGCACAAACTGTGGCGGACACGGTCGCGGGACCAGTACCACCTGGAGTACGGCTACTCCTGCATGGGCTACGAGATCCCGGCCGCGATCGGTGTGTGCCTGGCCGCGCCCGGGCGCCCGGTGTGGGCGCTCGTCGGCGACGGGACGTACCTGATGATGCCGACGGAGATCGTGACGGCCGTGCAGGAGAACGTCCCGATCAAGGTGCTGATCATCCAGAACCACGGCTACGCGTCCATCGGCGGCCTCTCCGACGCGGTGGGCGGCGAGCGGTTCGGCACCGCGTACCGCTACCCGTCCGACGACGGCACGTTCACCGGCCGGCCGCTGCCCGTGGACCTCGCGGCCAACGCGGCCAGCCTGGGCATGCGGGTGCTGCGGGCCAAGACGGTACGCGACCTGCGCGCCGCCCTCGCCGAGGCGCGGGACGCCGACACTCCCACATGTGTCTACGTGGAGACCCAAACGGCAGACACAGTGTCGGGCGCGCCCCCGGCCCAGGCCTGGTGGGATGTCCCCGTGGCCGAGACCGCGACCCGATCGTCCGCGGTCAAGGCCCGCGAGCTGTACGAACGGCACGTCTCCACCCGGCGCCGCCATCTGTGAAGGAGCACTCGGCCATGACGAGGATCGTCAACCACTGGATCGGCGGCAAGGCCGTCGAGGGCGCGTCGGGCACGTACGGCCCGGTCACGGACCCGGCGACCGGCGCGGTGACCACCAAGGTCGCGTTCGCGAGCGTGGACGAGGTGGACGCGGCGGTGACGGCGGCGAAGGAGGCGTGGACGACCTGGCGCCACTCGTCCCTGGCCCAGCGCACGTCCATCCTCTTCAAGTTCCGCGCGCTGCTGGACGCCCACCGCGACGAGATCGCCGAGCTGATCACCGCCGAGCACGGCAAGGTGCACTCCGACGCCCTCGGCGAGGTCGCGCGCGGCCTGGAGATCGTCGACCTGGCGTGCGGCATCAGCGTGCAGCTGAAGGGCGAGCTGTCGACGCAGGTCGCGAGCCGCGTGGACGTCTCGTCGATCCGTCAGCCGCTGGGCGTGGTCGCGGGCATCACGCCGTTCAACTTCCCGGCCATGGTGCCGATGTGGATGTTCCCGCTGGCCATCGCGTGCGGCAACACGTTCGTGCTGAAGCCGAGCGAGAAGGACCCGTCGGCGTCGGTCCGCCTCGCCGAACTGCTGGCGGAGGCGGGCCTGCCGGACGGCGTCTTCAACGTGCTGCACGGAGACAAGGTGGCCGTGGACCGCCTCCTGGAACACCCGGACGTCAAGGCGGTGTCCTTCGTCGGCTCGACCCCGATCGCCCGCTACATCCACACCACGGCGTCCGCGAACGGCAAGCGGGTCCAGGCCCTGGGAGGTGCCAAGAACCACATGATGGTCCTCCCGGACGCCGACCTGGACGCGGCGGCGGACGCGGCCGTCTCGGCCGCCTACGGCTCGGCGGGTGAGCGCTGCATGGCCATCTCGGCGGTCGTCGCGGTCGGTTCGATCGGCGACGAGCTGGTGGAGAAGATCCGCGAGCGCGCCGAGAAGATCAAGATCGGCCCCGGCAACGACCCCACCTCCGAGATGGGCCCGCTCATCACCGCCGCCCACCGCGACAAGGTGGCGTCGTACGTGACGGGCGCGGCGGCGGAGGGCGCCGAGGTGGTCCTGGACGGCACGGGCCACACGGTGGACGGTTTCGAGAACGGCCACTGGATCGGCATCTCGCTCCTCGACAAGGTGCCGACGGACGCCAAGGCGTACACCGACGAGATCTTCGGCCCGGTGCTGTGCGTGCTGCGCGTGGACACCTACGAGGACGGCGTCGACCTCATCAACACCTCGCCCTTCGGCAACGGCACCGCGATCTTCACCCGCGACGGTGGCGCGGCCCGCCGCTTCCAGCTGGAGATCGAGGCGGGCATGGTCGGCGTGAACGTCCCGATCCCGGTCCCCGTCGGCTACCACTCCTTCGGCGGCTGGAAGGACTCGCTCTTCGGCGACCACCACATCTACGGCAACGACGGCACGCACTTCTACACCCGCGGCAAGGTCGTCACCACCCGCTGGCCGGACCCGGCCGACGCCCCGACCGGCGTGGACCTGGGCTTCCCGCGCAACCACTGAGGTGTGTACGGGGGCGGATTCTCCTCGCCCCCGCCGCCCCTACCCGTCCCATCCCCAGGGGCTCCGCCCCCGGACCCCCGCTCCTCAAACTCCCCCAGCTACCGCTGGGAGGTGCCCCCAAGGGGCTGGATGGTGCGGGGCGGCGCTGGGTTTCCCGCAGGGGGCTGCGGTTTCAGGGCCGCGGGGGACTGCCCGGTCTTCAGGGGCGCGGGGAACTGCGCGACCAGCCCCCACCCACCCGCACCCAACCCATCCACCCCAGATGTCCCCACCTCCCCGGGGTCTGGGGGCGGAGCCCCCAGGGACAGGATGGGACGGGTAGGGGCGGCGGGG
>NZ_JBEYXP010000039.1:0-116404 GCF_040704615.1 Streptomyces sp. NPDC046862
ACATGCGCCTGATGCGCGAGGCCGGGGTCACCATGGTCAGCGTCGGCATCTTCTCCTGGGCCCTGCTCGAACCGGCCGAGGGCGTCTACGACTTCGCCCGCATGGACAAGATCCTCGACCTGCTCCAAGAGAACGGCATCGCCGCCGACCTGGCGACACCGACGGCGGCACCGCCGGCCTGGTTCTTCCACAAGCACCCGGAAGCGCTGCCGGTCGACCGGGACGGCCGCCGACTGTCGTACGGCAGCCGCCAGACGTTCTGCCCGAGCAGTCCCGCCTACCGCAGAGCGGCGCTGCGCATCGCCGGAGCCCTCGCCGAGCGCTATGCCGCCCACCCGGCCGTCGCCATGTGGCACGTGCACAACGAGTACGGCTGCCACAACGACGCCTGCTACTGCGACACCAGCGCCGCCGCCTTCCGCACCTGGCTGCGCGCCCGCTACGGCGACGACCTGGACGCCCTCAACCACGCCTGGGGCACCACCTTCTGGAGCCAGTGGTACTACGACTGGGACCAGATCCTTCCGCCTCGCGCCACCTCGGCTCCCCCGAACCCCACCCACCGGCTGGACTGGCGCCGCTTCTGCTCCGACGAACTGCTAACCCTGTGCACGGCCGAACGTGAGGTGCTGCGCCGGGCCGCTCCGGATATCCCCGCCACCACCAACTTCCTGGTCCTACGCACCATCGACGCCCTCGACTACTGGCGCTGGGCACCGGAGCTGGACATCCTCTCCAACGACCACTACCTGCTGTCCGACGACCCGGAGGCCGAGGTCGACATCGCCCTCCACGGCGACCTGATGCGCTCGCTCGCGGGTGGCCCGTGGTTCCTCATGGAGCACGCGCCCGGTGCCGTCAACTGGCAGCCCGTCAACCGTGCCAAGCTCCCTGGGGAGATGCGGCGCAACGCCCTGGCCCACGTGGCCCACGGCGCCGACGGCATCGCGTTCTTCCAGTGGCGGGCCGCGAAGGCCGGAGCCGAACAGTGGCACTCGGCGATGCTCCCGCACGCCGGAACCGACAGCCAGATCTGGCAGGACGTCGTCCAACTCGGCGCGGACCTCCGGGCGTTGGCCGAAGTGCGGGATTCCACCAGCACGGCGCAGGTGGCGATCGTGTGGGACTGGGACGCCCGCTGGGCACTGGAACTGCCTTCCCAGCCCAGCGGGGAACTGCGCTACCAGGACCTTGTACGGGACTGGTACACCCCCCTCTGGCGGGCAGGGGTCGCCGTCGACTTCGTACGCCCCGAGGACCCCGAACTCGACCGCTACAAACTCGTCCTGGCACCCTCGCTGTACCTGGTCACGGAGGCAGCCGCAACGAACCTCGCCCGGTTCGCCGAGCGCGGGGGCACACTGGCCGTCGGCTTCCACAGCGGTATGGTCGACGCCAACTGCCACGTGTACCTCGGCGGTTACCCCGGCGCGTTCCGTGATGTCCTCGGGGTGGTCACCGACGAGCTCTTCCCTCTGCTGCCGGGACAGACGACCGGCCTGATCGGCGAGGTCCCCTCCGGCGCCACAGCCGACCTGTGGTCGGAACGGATTCGGCTCACCGGCGCGCTGGCCGTCGCTTCCCACGCCGACGGCCCACTGGCCGGCCACCCTGCCGTCACCCGCCACCCGCACGGCAACGGCACCGCCTGGTATGTGGCCACCCACCCCGACCAGGACACGCTCGCCGCGCTGCTCCACCGCATCCGCCAGGATGCCGGCGTGTCACCGGAGCATGAGGCGCCTGCCGGAGTCGAGGTCGTCCGGCGCCGCGGCGCGGAGGCCGACTACCTGTTCCTGATCGACCACGCGGGAAAGGGCGCCGAGGCGCCCGCCGAAGGCGTCGAACTCCTCACCGGCACACCAGCCACGGGTACCGTCACCCTCCCGCCTGGAGGCGTCGCCGTCGTCCGCGAACCACACTGACCCGCCTGCCGAAGGGACCGGACCGCCGCACCACGCCAGATACGCGGCCCAGGTCCGACCGGACCGCCGCGGAGCACCACGACGACACGATCGAGAAGCTGGGCGCCCGCTTGCACTGGCTGGTCGGCCGACGGCGGGATGCAGGGCCGAGCCGACCACGGAGTTCCCGCCGACGAAGCCAAGGGGATAATCGTCCAGCCCTCACGAACCGGCCCGACCGGCTGCCGTCGGAACTGCCCTCGGTGAAAACGTGGCCTTGCCGCTGATGTTCCGCGGAGCGGCCGTCGAGCAGGCCCGGATGAGGCTGCGACGGCGACGATCTGCCGCGCGGTGATTGAGCCAAGTCTTCTGCCACTCGGGGGCCGCAAGCCCTTGACCTTCGACGTCCGTCACAGCGGACCAGGCCCAGAGCGCGGTCAGTCAGTCGGCCAGCGGGTTCAGCGCCCCCTTGGCGCAGGCGGACTCCGTGGCCGCAGAGACCAGCGATGGCAGGCAGAAAACGGGCGCCGCTGAGGCTACAACTGCCTCAGCAGCGACGAGAAGGGCTACAGACCCGTCCCGGGCTCTGTCGCCGATCTCGGGGTGACCAGGCCCTGTCTTGATCACCTTTCCGGTGTGTGCACGTGTGGACACCGACACCGACTGGGCACCCGCTTCCGGGTGCCCAGTCGGTGTCGGGGCCGATCGCGGCGTGCTGGTCAGGTCGGCTCCGGCAGGGAGCGCATGGTCGCGTCCGTGCTCGCGTGTCCCTTCGGCGCCTCCTCTCCGGGAGCGCTGGGAACCAGTCCGATCAGTGCGGCACCGATGATGGCGGGTACCGCGAGGGCGTAGAAGTTCCACTGGAACGCCAGCCCCGCCCCGATGATGAGCCCGAGCAGCGGCGGTGCGAGCATCGACCCGAGGCGGCCGAAGCCCAGTGCCCAGCCCATCGCTGTGGCGCCCATCCGTGCTGGGTAGTACTTGGAGACGTACGCGAGGACGAATGTCTGCGTTCCCATCGCTCCGACACCGCCGAGCGCAACGGCGGCGTACAGCACCGCCGTCGGCAACCGCAGGCTGAGGAGGATCACGGCAAGGCCGGCCAAGAGGTAGGTCGTGACGATGATCGGCTTCGAGCCGAGTCGGTCGGCGGCCAGGGAGATGAGGAGCTGGCCGACGACAGCACCGAGGTTGAACATCAGGAGGAAGCCGAGTGCGGAACCGGAGGAGTAGCCGGCCCGGCGCATGATCTCCGGGAGCCAGGTGTTGTATCCGTAGATCATGAACAAGCACAGGCACGACATGGCCAGGAAGCACAGGGTCGCCACGACGTAGTTGCGCGAGAGCAGGGCCTTCACCGGCGGCATGTTGTCCGAAGCTGTTCCGGTCGGTGCCTGCGTCGACGTCGATGCCTCTTCGCGTGTGTCTTCCAGAGGGATGTTCCAGCGCCGGGCTGTCTTCTCCGCCTCGGCGTGCCTGTCCTTCGCCCGCAGGAAGGCGATTGACTCGGGCAGGAACTTCAAGGCCACGGGCACGATCAGGACCAGTGGGAGGAGACCGAGCAGGAACATCGCCTGCCAGCCGAACCGGGGTATCACGAACATCCCGGTGAAAGCGGCGATGATGCCACCCACGGGAAAGCCGCTGAAGATGATGGCGAAGACGAGATTGCGTGCCTTGGGGGGTGAGTATTCACCGCTGAGAGCGGAGGCGGTCGGCAGTACGCCGCCGAGGCCGAGACCGGCGAGGAACCGGAAGGCGCCGAACACCTCTGGGGAGGTCGCGATCGCGCACAGGCCTGTCATCACCGAGAACCAGGCCAGACAGCCGATCAGCATCCTGCGGCGGCCCAGTATGTCGGTGAGCGTACCGACGGTCGTGGCTCCTATGAGCATCCCGATCAGAGCAAAGGAACCGATCAGACCGGCACCGGCAGGTGTCAGACCCCACCCGTGTTCGTGGAGCAGGGACGGGATGACAGCGCCGTAAATGACGACGTCGTATCCGTCGGCGACGATGGCGAATCCACAGATCGCGAGTACCAGCAAGGTCACCGGAGGCCAGGTGGCTCTGCCACCACTTCCTCCGCGGCTCTCTTCGTGCATGACATCCCTCTCACTGGGCTTTGTCGGTGGTATCTCTCTCGCACTGGAAGGCGGCGGGCGCAGGCCCCGTTGACTGCGGGCACACGCGGCCTTGATCAGCGGGTGTCCTCGACTCGAGGGCCTGACTGCATCGCCTGCACCCCACCTTGACCGCTAAGTGTGCACACTATGACGGGACTGTAAAGGGTTCCGTACGGGAAACCTGGACCGGATACCCGGCGCGGGCGGAGGCTGTGGCGATGCCCTCTGGCAACCGGCTTTGCGCTGGTGCCCGTAGATGAACGGTCGGTATGCGGCGAATATCCTGATGGGGCCGCGGTTCGGGGGCCAGGGAGCGAACTCAGGCTACGCACAACTCAAACTGGTGTATGTGTATGCACATTGAGGGAGGTAGCGGCTTACGGAACGGCACTCGCGCCGAGGCCCCGGGAGATGCCGCGGCCGGCCGGCACGACAGCGGGGACCAGCAGACGGGTTCGGGCGACGGCGCATACGACGGACGAGGCGGCGACCACACGACCTGTCGAGCCGGTGCCCGGCACCGCCACCGAATGGGCGTCCGGGCTCACCTCCTCGTGGACGACCGCGACGCCGGTACGTCGGCACTCCGCCAGCGTCAGACGCAGCGTGGCCGGATCTGTGATGGTCCCGGGCGTGAGACGGGCCAGGCCGTCCTGTACGACTGCGGCGAACTGTGCCTCACCTGCGTGCGCCAGCGGTATCTGGCCGACGGCGGACGCATGCCTGGGCAGCCGCCCCCGACGTTGGACACCACCGGAAACGGCTGCTGCCGCGGAGATCCGCTCGACGCCGAGGGCGTCGGTACCGTCGAGAACGGCCAGATGCACGTACTGCCGCGTAGCGGTGTGCAGATCTTCCATGACGGGCATTGCTCGGACGCGCAGAGGTAGACCTCGGGGGTTGAGCGTGCCCAGCTCTCAAAGGTGCAGGCCGATGACGTAGGCGCCACCGGACACCCGTTCCAGCGCTCCCCAGTCCGCCAGTTCGCCGACCAGCCGATGCGCGGTGGCATGGCGGGGGCCGGTGAGACGGCAGATCTGGGCGAGGGTCAGCTCCGGGCGCCCTTGGTTGCGTCTGCGAGAAGCGGCGCGTGATCTCTCCCAGACGTGGCGGCGGGGCCCGCGGCGACAGTGAGGCCCCGGCGGGACACGCCTTGAAGACGACTGATCCGCACCGTCCCCAAGGTTGTCCCACCGGCAGCCGGCCGAGGGCCGGGGCCGAGGACCGGGTGCCGTTACGCGTCCCAGTCCTCGGGGCGCAGCGTGAGCGCCACCCGCCCGAGGCTGTTGTCGTCCTCCATGTAGCGGTGGGCGTCGGCGGCGCGGGCGATGGGGAACGTGGTGTCGACGACCGCACGGAAGCCCTTCTCCACCTGCGTCCACAGTTCCGCCACTGCGGCCGGGTTACCGGTGCGGACCCCGATGATGCGGTGGCAGTCGGAGTAGACGCGCCGCAGGTTGATCTTGACCTGGCCGCCGAGGAAGGCTCCGGAGGTGACCACGGTGCCGCCGCGGGCGAGGGAGTCGATGGTGGCGTCCCAGACGGCCGGGTCGCCGAGGTTGTCGACGGCGATGTCGACGCCGCGACCGCCGGTCGCCTCGCGTACCCGCTCCACGAAGTCCGGCGCGTTGGTGTCCAGCACGAGGTCGGCTGCCGCCGCGGCCATGGCCGCGCGCTTCTGTGCCGAGCGGGAGGTCGAGATGATCTTTGCGCCCAGGTGCTGGGCGTAGGCAGCCGTGGTGGAGCCGAGCGCGGAGGAGGCGCCCTGGACGAGTACCCACTGTCCGGGGCGGAGTCCTGCCTGGGCCATCTGGTTGGCGGCGACCGTGCCGAGGAGTGCGAGCGAGGCGGCCATCGCGGCCGGAATGCCGTCCGGGACCTTGTGGACGTTGCGCGCGGGCACCGCACAGTACTGCGCGTAGGCACCGGGGTGGTGGGTGCCTATCACGGTCAGAGCGTCGCAGACTTCCTCGCGGCCGTCGGCGCAGTAAGCACAGGTGCCGCAGGCGACACCGGGCAGGACGGCCACACGGTCACCTACCTGTACGGAGTCCACGCCCTCGCCCAGTGCGGCGATGGTGCCGGCGTGGTCCGCGCCCAGAATGTGGGGCGGCTCGATGGTGGCGTAGGGGTGGTTGCCGGCGCGGGCCGTGAGGTCGAGCAGCCGGCCGATACCGACCGCGGCGACCTGGACGAGGACCTCTCCGGGGCCGGGGCGCGGTGTGTCCACCGTGGCCTGCTCCAGGACGTCGGGCGGTCCGAATCGGCGGAAAAGCATGGCTCTCATGGTTGCGGGCACCGGCAGCGGATCGGACCAGCCGAGCTCGGAAGCGGGCAACGTGATGCTCATGACGCCACCACCGTGTTCTCCAGACGGCCGATCCGCTCGATTTCAATCACTATGTCATCGCCGACAGCCAGGAACTCCCCGCGCGGTACGCCACAGCCGGCCGGTGTGCCGGTGAGGATGACGTCCCCAGGTTCAAGGCGGGTGATGCGGCTGGCCGCCGCGACCACCTCGGGGATCTTCACCATCATCTGCGCCGTGGAGGAGTCCTGTTTCACCACTCCGTTGATGCTGAGCTGGATTTTCAGGTTCTGCGGGTCGGTGATCTGCCAGGCGGGCACGAGTCCGGGGCCGAGCGGGCAGAAGCCGTCCTGTCCCTTGTGGCCGACCCAGTCGTAGGTGAAAGGGTCGGCGACCGGGTTCGCGGCCTTGAGCCGGTCCCGGGCTGAGATGTCGTTCGCCGCGAGGTAGCCGGCCACATGGTCCATGGCCTGCTCGGGCGCGAGGTTGCGGCCACTTCTGCCGATGACGACGGCCAGTTCCGCTTCCCAGTCGACGCGGGCGTCCGGGTAGGCGGGCAGCGGCACCGGGTCCCCCGGTCCCGTCACGGTCGTCGTCGGCGGCTTGAGGAAGAAGAACGGGTCACCCAGCTCGTCCGGGCGCTCGCAGCCCATCTCGGCGATGTGGTCCCAGTAGTTGGCGCCCGCGCAGAGCACCTTGCCGGGATACGTCAGCGGCGGAGCGAGTCGGGCGCCCGCAACGACGTCGGACGCTGCCGGCGTCCAGTCACGGAACAGCGGCGCGAGCGACTCCCATCGGCCCAGCACTTCCATCAGCGTCAGGCCTTCGGTCCCGGGCGGCCCCTGGACCACGGTCCCGTCGGTGTACGCACCGACGGCAACTTTCTCCGACTCATCGACCCGGTACTGCACCAGCGACCATTCAGGCGGTGTCATGTTTCCTCCGGCAAGCGGCTCTCTGAAGCAGCAGAACCATAGTGCATACACATTGAGAGGGGAAGGGCGAGTTTCGGGATGCATAACGGTCGATGGCGGGAGCCAGGCACTCATCGATCGAACACGGGCGGCGGGAGCGGCGCGGACGGGGTGGCCGGCCTGCTCGACGACCCGCCCCGGCCCGCCACCTCGCACCACGGACGCACCAGCGTCAAGATCCACACCACCGACTGTTGATCCTCGAAGGTGCCCTGCCGCCGGGCTCGGAGTGGAAGCAGGCCGAACTCAATCACCGCGGTCGGGTGACGTCGCCGGATGCCGCCGACCTGGACTGCCTCTAGATGACATGGATCTCCCTTGAGCGCATGGGCGTGCGCTTCACCGCGGCGCGCCTGACCCGCCAGGAGGCGCAGGGCGCGTCGGCCCAGCTGCAAGACATGGACCGCGCGCAACAGGTCGGGGACTCCACGACCCGGCATGAGGTCCGCTGTGCCTTCCGACGGCTCCCCGTCGTCCGGTGTACGCCGACAGTGCCGCGCACCCATGGCCTCCGCCGAGCGCAGTGAGTGCTGTGTCCGGATGCGGCGGGAACGACACCCGGACCGGCGTGCATGGCGCCGTCAGGAGTGCTGCGACCCGTTCGTCGCGGTCGCGCCGATGAGTCGCACCGAGCCGTGCGGCTCATGGCGCAGCATCTCGCCCACTCGGCGATCCCGGAATGGAAAGGGTTTGGCGGACACCTGGACGCCAAGCCCATAATGTGTACACACTTGACCTGGGTGCCCGTGTGGGATGCGGGTTCGCCAGAACCATGAGGAGTGCACATGTTGCGTGTCAAAGGTCTCCTGCACTACGGACTCCAGGTGCCGTCGCTCGATACGGGCGCGGACTTCTACAGCGCGTTCGGACTGCAGGCGGCGGAGCGTGGCAACGCGGTCGTGATCCGCTGTGACGGCCGGGAGCAGGACCAGACGGTGCTGACGGAGGGGCCGGCCAAGCGGCTGCACCACGTGGCGTTCGCGGTGGACCCGGACTCGCTGCCCGAGTGGCAGCGGCATCTGGAGGACCTGGACCTGAAACTCCTGGACGCGCCGGCCGATGCGCCCGGCGGGCTGTGGTTCCGCGATCACGAGGAAAACCTGGTCAACCTCCGTGACGAGGGGATCGCCCCCTGGCGCGCGTTCGGGACCACGGACGCTCAGGACGCCAACGTCGGCGACCGGGTCCGCCGTATCGACCAGGCCCGCTGGCTGAACGCGACCGAGAAGACCCGCCCCCAGCGTCTCGGCCACATGCTGATCTTCAGCTCCGATGTGAGCGCCTCCGAGGCCTTCTACACCCGCACACTCGGGCTGCGCCTGTCGGACCGGATCGTCAACGGGCCCGTTTTCCTGAACTCGGGGCCCGGCGACCACCATGTCTTCGGTTTCGTCCCGGCGGAGCACCCCGGCCTGCACCACTCCAGCTGGATGGTGGCCGACATCGACCAGATCGCCACGGGCGCGCGGAACATGGCCGCCGAGGGCCACACGAAGGGCTGGGGCCTTGGCCGTCACACCCTCGGCTCGAACCTCTTCCACTACATCCAGGACCCCTGGGGCAGCTGGATCGAGTACTCCAGTGACATGGACTGCATCACGGAGAACTGGCAGCCGAACGACTGGGACTGCCCGGCCGCCGTCTGGAGCCCCGAGGCGCCGGCCGACTTCATCACCAACCAGGAAGAGAAGCCCGCCTGATCGTCGTCATCGGGTAACCGCCGAACGCCCCTGGCCGACAACTTTCAGCCCCTGCCTTCTGACCCAGAGGAACCATCCCATGCAACGGAGCATGTCTACCACGCTGAATGCGCTCCGCCCGCCCGGTGAACCCATCCGACAGCTGACTGTGGGTGTCTTCCCCGGCGCCGGCAACGTGCATCTCTACCACGCCATCTGCTCCGGGTACTTCGAGCAGGCGGGGTTGGAGGTGAACCTCGTGCAGGTCGTCTCCTCCGACCAGCAGATGGCGGGCTGGAACGCTGACGACTTCGACATCATGCACACCTCTCCCGACCATCTGCTGCGTGGGCTGCTGAAGCGGGATCCGGTGGCTGTCCGGGCCGAGGGCATGGGCGAACTGGTTGTTCACCGGCGTCCCGGAGCGCCCCTGCCGACGGACCGATGGGCGGTCGACAACGCGCAAGGCGCCTTCGCGTTCGTGCTGCGCGCCGTGCTCGCCGACGTCGCCTGCTCGCCGGTGGCCGACGACCAACTCGTCCAGGTGGGGGGTACGTTGCAGAGGTTCCAGATCCTGCCGACGGGTGCTGTGGACGGGACCACTCTCCACCCGCCGTTCGACGTCCTGGCCGCCGAGAAGGGACTCCCGCGCGTCGGCGGCCACCTTCAGGTCGCACCCGACCTCATCACCAACGTGGTGGTCGCCCCTCGCGACACCGCCACCACGTGGCACACCCGTGCCTACGTCGAGGTCTGCCGCTTGAGTACCGAGGAACTGCTGACCTCCGGCCCACCCGGCATCGAGGCGGCTCTGCTGCGGCACGGTCTGCCCGAGGCCGCCGTCCGGGCCGCGGTCCCCGGCCTCCTCGGGCCCGCCGGACTGTCGACCTCACCCGAGGTGACCCTGCGCGGCATGGAGGCGGTGGCCGGCCTGCGCCGCCGCTTCACCCCGGATTGGCGGCCCGCCTGCCCGCTCACATCCCTTATCGGTCCCGGTCAGGGACGCTGACGCCAGCCGTCACCGAGCCGGAGAATCCCGCTCGCCCACCAACTCGCTGCCGCGGGCTCGGGCCTCGGTGTGGCGAGCCTGTGCATGGGCGTGGGGCAGGGCCTTGCCCTCGTTCTCGAGCGATGAAGCGGGGCCGTCGCCGGGTCCAGCCGACCGGGCGACGGCCCTGCCTTTCCACCGC
Source organism: Streptomyces sp. NPDC046862 (assembly GCF_040704615.1). Lineage (NCBI taxonomy): Bacteria > Bacillati > Actinomycetota > Actinomycetes > Kitasatosporales > Streptomycetaceae > Streptomyces > Streptomyces sp. NPDC046862. Next base: position 10,182 of record NZ_JBEYXP010000039.1, read on the forward strand.
AGGTGGATACAGTCGCGCGTCGTCCGAACCTGGCCGAGGACAGACATGCGGGCGATCAGGCTGGAGTTGAGAGGATCTGCCGTATCGGCTGCATACACACTGGGTAGACTCCCCGTGTGATCAGGAGCAGGAACAAGTCCCCCGAGGAACAGCAGCCGGCCGACCACAGCAGCGACGGGCAGGCTCAGGCCGTGCCAGCGGGCGAAAGCCCGGCAGCCGCCGCGGGCGGGCGCCGCCTGGCTCTCGACGTTCACGGGCGGCTGCGCACCATGATCCTCAGCGGCGAGCTACCCCCGGGGTCGGTGCTGCTCCAAGCGGAAATGGCCCGGAAGCTGGGCGTCAGCCGTACGCCGATGCGCGAGGCGTTCCGGCTGCTCCAGGAAGAGGGGCTCATCGACGCGCGGCCCGACCAGCGAGCACGGGTGCGGGCAGTGGACCCCGAGGATTTGGACGCTGTCTACGGGGCCCGCATCATGCTCGAAACGCTCGCTGTCAGCATGACGGCCAAGTCATTCACGGCTGAGGACATCGAACGCATGAGCGGCGCCCTGAAGCGGATGCAGGGGTTGGCGGTCGACGAACAGCCGGACGAGTGGCACACCGCGCACCACGAGTTCCACAGCATCGCCACCCAGGCGGTGGGGCCACACCTGCAGCGCATGCTCGCGTCGCTCGGCGAACACAGCGAGCGCTACATCCGCTTGGCTCAGCTGGGCGCGCCCGCCTCATGGGGCAAGGCATACGCGGAGCACGAAGCGCTCCTGGAGGCACTGCGCACGAGCGACCCGGCCGAAGCCGCACGCGTGGTCGCCCGTCATTTGGCGCGCACCGCTCTGAGCGTGCTGGCGGACATCGCCCCCGAGTACGAACCCGTGGCGACGCGGACGGCCCTGGGGATCGCGGGCACGGGTCAGTCCTGACCTCGGTGATGCCCGTCGGACCACGGTCGCTTCAAGGAACCATCGGTGTCCAGTTCGGGTCGGCCGCCTTGTGCTCCTCGCAGTAGGCGTCGTCGCCCGAGACGACACTCGCGAGCAGCTCTCTACACGCTCCCGCAGGACGTAGGGCCTCTGAAGCAGGGCACGCCATGTCCGGCCAGGTCACTTGTCGAAGGCGCCCGTCGCCCCGTCCCTGGGAGCGTGCACCGTCCGACTCACGTGAGTGTGACCAACCGCTCCAGGACTTGTTCCACACTCGTCTGCAGATCGGCCGGGGCACTGTCATGCCCGGTCAGGTACTTGAGCAGTGCCTGCTGGAACAGCCCATCGAAGATCGCGTAAGCCACCGCGGGGGACACCGCGGCGGGCGAACCGACGAGTTCCGTGTAGTGACTGACGATGCGCCAGATCATCTGTTCCAGGCTCTGGTCGATCTCGAGGACATCGTCGCGGAAGGACTCCTCGAACAGGCCCTGGTTCCGGAGGTCGTACCAGAGCCGGTGCATCGTCGCGTCCTCACGCAACGTACCGGCCATCGCCGCACCGAAGCCCCGCTTGAGCTCCTCGGCCGAGCCGGCGGTGATGACGATCTTGTCGTAGCGGGTGACACACTCCGCCTTGTACTGCCGCACGCAGTAGGTGATCAGCTCCACCTTGTCGCGGAAGTAGTAGTGCAGGACGCCATGGGAGAACTCGGAGTTCTGTGCGATCTCACGCAGACTCGTACGGGCATAGCCGAGCTCGGACAGCGTCCGCAGCGCGGACGCGGCGAGCTGCGCCCGCCGCTCGGCGAACTTGTCGACCTGCCTCCGGGAGATCCGATCCTGGTTCTTGCCCACGACCTGGGTCACAGCACGTCTCCCCGCCTCCGTCGGCCCTTCTGCCCGCCCGCACCGTACGGGCCCTCACCAGGCTATCGCGGCCCGCGACGGGCTCACAGCAAAAATCTTGACAGTCGTCAAAGAAAGTCTTGACGACTGTCAAGGACTCTTGGACTCTGGCGATGCGCCCCACGGTCCGGGCTACTGGTCCGCGGCTGAGCGTGCGGCGCTGCCACGCGGTGCAGTCATCTCAACGAGGAGATGTTCCATGAGTGTGTACGACCTGACCGGACGCAAGGCCCTGGTGACGGGCGGTGCCCGCGGACTGGGCGCGGGGATGGCCGAGGCCCTTGCCCGGGCCGGCGCGGCCGTCGTCATCGGCGATATCCAGGAGGAGTCGGGCAAGGCCACGACCGAGGCACTGCGGGAGTCCGGCGCCACCGCCGGGTTCGTCTCGCTCGACGTGACCGAGGACGCGAGCTGGGAAGCGGCGGTGGCGCAGACGATCGCCGAGCTGGGCGGCCTGGACATCCTCGTCAACAACGCCGGGATAGAGATCTCCGGTCTGGTCGTCGACCTCGACCCGGCCGACGTTCGCCGGATGCTGGAGGTGAACGTCCTCGGGACGGCGCTGGGTGTCAAGCACGCGTTCCGCGCGATGCGCCCAGGCGGACCGGCCGGCAACGGCGGTGCGGTCGTCAACATCTCGTCGGTCGCCGCGACCATCGCGTTCCCCGCCATCGCGGGCTACTCCGCGACGAAGTCGGCGGTCGACCGGCTCACCCGGGTCGCCGCGCTGGAGTCCGGGCAGCTCGGCTACGGCGTGCGGGTCAACTGCGTCTACCCCGGCCTCGTACCGACCGAGATGGGCACCAGGCTCGCGGCCGACATGGAAACCCTCGGGATCTTCCCCAGCGCGGAGGCAGCAGTCGGCGAGGTGATCGGCCTGACGCCTCTCGGCCGGCTCGGCGAGGTCGCCGACATGGCCGACGCGGTGGTCTTCCTCGCCTCCGACGGTGCCCGCTTCATCACCGGCGCCGGCCTGCCGGTCGACGGCGGCATGGGCATGTGACGGGCCCTGGATTCCCCCTCCTCCGAAAGGACTCACGACCATGAACAGTGACAAGCCCGTCGTCGTCTACGGCGCCTCCGGCTACACCGGCCGGCTCGTCTGCGAGTACCTCCGCGAGTACAACGTCCCCTTCATCGCCGCCGGGCGCGACAAGGCGCGCATCCAGGAAGTCCTCGACAAGGTCCCCGGCATCGACACCGTGGAGCACGAGGTCGTCGAGGTCGAGCACGCGGTCGGACCGCTGACCGAGCTCTTCCGCGACGCCAGGGTCGTGTGCAACATGGTCGGCCCCTTCATCAAGTACGGGCCGGAGGTCGTGGAGGGCGCCCTCGCGGCCGGCTGCCACTACCTCGACACCACCGGCGAGCAGGACTGGGTCCTCGACGCCCAGGCCCGGTGGGGCGACCAGTACGCCGAGAAGGGCCTCCTGCTCTCCCCCGGCGTCGCGCAGATGTACACCACCGGCGAGATAGCCGCCAACATCTGCCTGGAGACCCCGGGACTGGACACCCTCGACATCCTCGTCCTCTGGAAGGGATTCCCGACCTACGCCTCCACGCAGACGATCTTCACCATCCTGAAGGCCGACTGGCACTACCTGGAGGAGAACCAGTACAAGAAGTGGGACCCTCTCACCGCCGTCGAGGTCGCCGTCCCCGGACGGCACGAAACGGCGCTGGCCCTGCCGTGGGGCGGCACCAGCCACCCCGTGTGGTTCAGGAACGACCCGAGGGTGGCAACCTGCAGGGTGCTCGGCGGGGTCACGGACCGCGCCGTCATGCAGGGCGTCGTGGACACGGTGAAGATGGTCGAGTCGCAGATCAAGACCCTCCCGGCCGACCAACAGGACGCCGCCCTCGCACAGGTGGCCGCCTCGGTCCAGGCCGGCATGCCGCCCCGGGAGAACCCGCGGATCAACACCTCGGTGGATTCCGTCCATGCCTCGGGCCCGCTGGGCCGCGCCCACTGCGTGATTCACGGCAACAGCAACTACAAGCAGACCGGGCTGCTCCAGGCGTACGCCGCGTACTCACTGCTCCAGCAGCCGCCCCGCCGCGTCGGCCTGGCCTCGGCCTGCCAGGCCTTCGGCCATCGCGAACTGCTGGGCGTCCTCAGGAGTTTCGGGCTCGTCCTCGACCCGGTGCTCACCGTTCACAGCTGAAAGGTCCTGCCGTGCGTCTGACCGACTACCTCGACAAGGGCGCCTCGCTGGGCTCCTCAGCGCCCTGCCTCACCACGGGGGACCGATCCCTCAGCTATGGCGAGGTGCGGGAACTGTCCTGGCGGGTGGCCCGAGCCCTGGACCGGTCAGGCGTACGGCCGGGTCACAAAGTGGCGGTCCTGTCCGCCAACGATCCCACCGCGTTCTCCTGCGTCTTCGGCATCTCCCGGGCGGGCGCCGTGTGGTGCCCGGTCAACCCCCGCAACGAGGCCGCCGAGAACCGCGACCTGCTGGACCTGTTCGACTGCACCTGCCTGATCTTCCAGAAGGCCTACGCCCCCCTGGTCGCGAAGATCCTCCCGGACCTGCCGAAACTGACCACGCTGGTCTGCCTCGACGGAACAGACGGATCCCCGGGCCTGGGCATCCCCTTCGCGCGCTGGCTGGCCGACGTGCCCGTCGAGCCATGGGACGCATCGCCGGCCGACGACACCGTCATGCTCGTCGGTACCGGTGGCACCACCGGCAGTCCCAAGGGCGTCATGCTCACCGACCGCAACATCGAGACGATGTCGGCGCTGACACTGATGAGCTACCCCTTCGGCATCCGCCCGGTCTACCTGGCGCTCGCCCCGCTGACCCATGCCGCCGGAGTGCTGTGCTTCCCCGTCATGACCCTCGGCGGCGAGATCGTCATCATGCCGGCCCCCGACCTCACCGACTTCCTCGCACAGGTCGAACGCCACCGCGTCACCCACACCTTCCTGCCCCCGACCCTGATCTACATGCTCCTCGGCCACCCCGCTCTGGCATCCACCGACCTGACATCCCTGCGCTGCCTCTGGTACGGCGCGGCCCCCATGTCGGCTGCACGGCTGGAGGAGGCCATCGACCGGATCGGCCCGGTGATGGGACAGCTCTTCGGCCAGTCCGAGGCGCCGATGATGATCTCAACGATGGCGCCCGAGGAGCACTTCCACGCCGACGGCTCGCTCGCCGTCGAGCGCTTCACCTCCGCCGGGCACCCCGCCCCCCTCGTGACCGTCGCCATCATGGACCGCGAGGGCCGACTGCTGCCGCCCGGCGAGCGCGGTGAGATCGTGGTGCGCGGATCCCTGGTGATGGCCGGCTACTACAAGAACCCGTCAGCCACCGAGGAGGCCTCCCGGCACGGCTGGCACCACACCGGGGACATCGGCTACCTCGACGAAGACAACTACCTCTTCATCGTCGACCGCGCGAAGGACATGATCATCAGCGGCGGCTTCAACGTCTACTCCGCCGAAGTCGAACAGGCCGTGATGGAGCACCCGGCCGTCCAGGACTGCGCGGTCGTCGGACTCCCGGACGACAAGTGGGGCGAGCGGGTGACGGCGGTCGTGCAACTCCACCCCGGCCAGGGCGTCGCCGACGACGAGGTGCGTGCCTTCGTGAAGGCCCGCATCGGGAGCGTCAAAGCCCCCAAACAGGTCGAGGTATGGCCGGATCTCCCCCGGTCAAAGGTCGGCAAGGTTCTCAAGACCGAGGTCAAATCCCGCCTGCTGCACGGGAGTTCGCATGCCTGAGTAGGTGCGGGTCCCGTTCAGCAAGCCCGGCAGAAGCGAGACCTGCCTGGTCATGGCCGAGCAGGTCGCTCGGGAGACAAGGCACCTGACGGTGACGCACCCACGGCACACCACCGCAGTTCAGCGCACCCTCCCCCGCGGTTTCAGCGCCACCGGCGGCAGTTGGGGAGCAGCCAGCGGACCCCCGTCGTACCCCTTCACCTCACCGAAGCGGAAGCCCTCCATCCAGTCCTTCCGGGCCGCTTCGATTTCCTCCTGCGTACGCCCGATGAAGTTCCACCACATGATCAGCTCCTCCTCGAACGGCTCACCCCCGAGGAGCATCAAGCCCGCGTCCGACTCGGCGCGGAGCGGGAGTTCGGTGCGGCCGCAGCCGAGGTAGAGCATGGAGCCGGGGAGGACGGGGACGCCGTCGACGTGGGTCTCGCCGGACATGCAGAGGACGGCGTACTCGAAGTCCGGTTCCAGCGGCAGGCGTACGTCGGCGCCGCGGGTGAGGGACAGGTCGGCGCCGACGATCGGGGTGTACGTCGTGCCGGGCGAGCTCGCGCCGTCCACGGTGCCCAGGACCATGGTGGCCCTGAGGCCGGGTGCCGTGACGACCGGCAGTTCGGCGTGGTGCTCGAAGTGCGGGTCGGTGTGGCGGTGACCGTCCGGCAGCGCGACCCACAGCTGGGCGCCGTGCAGGAAGCGGGCGTGCGACCGGGGGCTCTCCTCGGAGTGGCTGATGGCCCGGCCGGAGGTCATCAGGCCCAGCTCGCGCGGGCGGATCGTCTGCAGACTGCCCGTGGAGTCGCGGTGCAGCACCTCGCCCTCGTGCAGCCAGCTGACGGTCTGCAGGCCCATGTGCGGATGCGGCGGGACCTGCATGCCGGCCTCGTCGGCGATGTCGTCCGGGCCGTAGTGATCGACGAAGCACCACGCCCCCACCATGCGGCGGCCCAGGTTGGGCAGCAGCCGGCGGACCTCGGTGGACTCGCCGAGCTGCACCCGACGGGGGCTGAGGAGTTCGCGCACCGGTTCGGCCACCACGAAACCCCGCCCACCGCACATCGCGGGCACGGCCTCACGATCAAGATTGCTCATGCGCTCAACCTAGACCCGTCGCCCCCTCCACGTCAGGCCATCCCTGCCTGCGGAAGGGCGTTCGGATGCGGCCCGGTCGAGCTCACCGTCCCGGGGCAAGTAGTGGAATGTTCAACCGCCTCCGAGGGTTGTACGCCGCGAAGGAGGTCACGAGTGGACACGACGTACTACGACCACGGGACGGCCGCGGAGCGCTGGGAGCGGGCGCGGATGTTCTTCGACGCCAAGGACTACACGGCCGCGGCGCGGACCCTCGGCGGGCTGGTCGAGGAGGTGCCGGAGCAGACCGGACCGCGGCTGCTGCTGGCGCGCGCGTACTACCACTCGGCCCAGCTGCGCCGCGCGGAGGCCGAGTTGCGCGTGATCGTCGAGCGCGATCCGGTGGAGCACTACGCCCGGCTGATGCTGGGGCGCACCCTGGAGCGGCAGGGGCGGCACGAGGAGGCGGAGTCGCACCTGCGGATCGCCTCCGCCCTCGCCGGCGACTTCGAGCAGCTCTGACAGAGCGTTCAAAGAACCCGGGAAACGGAGCGGTCATCGCACGAACGGCGGGCTCACCCCTGAGGTGAGCCCGCCGCCGTACGCGCGCACATCGCCCTACTGCGCGTACGTCCGCCTGCCCTTCCGGTACGCGATCTCGCCGAGCACGACGTCCACCACGACGAAGGCCGCGAGCGGGATGCCCAGGAGCGGGACGAAGTAGCCGAGGACGGCGACGGCCGCCAGCGCCGGGACCAGGATCTGCGGGGGTACCTGCTGCCAGGCGCCGCGCGGGATGGGGCGCCCGAAGGCCGAGTCGCGACCCCGCTGCCACCACATCCGGTAGCCCCACAGGATGAGGAGGATCAGCGAGAGCGCCAGGGCCATCAGGGCGAGCTGGTTGACCAGGCCGAACAGGACGCCGGTGTGGGCGTCGATGCCCCAGCGGGTGAGCTTGGCGAGTACGGGGAAATCGGCGAACCGGATGGTGTCCGTGACCTCGTTGGTCGCCGGGTCCACGGCCACCGCGTCCTGCTTCTCGGGCCAGCTGCGCTGGATCTGCCGCACGACGTACCCCGAGGCCGCGTCGGCGGGCGGCACGATTTCGACCGGGTCACCGAGGCCCTTGGCGCGCGCCGCCGCGAGGATCTTGTCGAGGTCGCCCTCGGCCGGCTTGCCGGACGCTCCCCCGCCGTCGCCGTGGCCCGCGTGGTCGCCCGCGGCCGCCGAGATCGCCGGGGTCGCCTGGCCGAGCGAGGTGCGCAGGGTGTCGATGTTGGACCCGGCGTACGCGGACCAGGTCAGGCCCGTCGCGGAGAGGAAGAAGAACCCGGCGGCCGCCCACACGCCGACGGTGCCGTGCAGGCCGAGGGTGCGGCGCCGGCCGCTGGTGCCGCGCACCTTGCGCTGCGCCCTGCGACGGCCGAACCACAGCGCGATTCCGCCGGCCGCGATCACCCAGAGCCAGCTGGCCGCGAGTTCGCTGTAGAGGCGGCCGTTCTCCCCGAGGTGCAGGTCGCGGTGGAACTCGTCGATCCACGTCCGCAGCGGCAGCGCTCCCGTCGAGCCGTACTGTTCGAGCGAGCCGCGCACCTTGGCGGTGTAGGGGTCGACGAACACCGCGAGCACGTGGGTCTCGTCGACGCCGGGAACCCCGGACAGCAGCACCCTGGTCGTGGCGTCGTCCTCCGGCGACACCCGTACGGCGGAGATCGTGCCCTCGGGGTGGGCCTTGCGGGCGGCGGCCACCTGCTCGGAGATCGGCAGCTCGCGGTCACCGACCGGGACGGTCAGCTCATCCGCGTACACGATCTTCTCGACCTGGAACGAGGCCGCGTACAGCATGCCGGTCAGCGCGGCGACCAGCAGGAACGGGGCGACGAGCACACCGGCGTAGAAGTGCAGCCGCAGCACGAGCGGTCTGAGCGTCCTGAGGGCGGCGGCCCGGGGTTCCGGTGCGTCGGGGACGGGTTTCGGGGACTCGCCCGTCTCGGTCGTGGGAGCGGTGGACATCGGCGGGCTACTCCGGGGAGGAAGGGAACGTCGTTGCGGTCCAGTAGTCGGAGCCGGAGGGCATCGAGTTCCCGGCCGCGCGCGTGACGCCCATCACACCGGAGATCGGCGCTGTGACAGTGTGGTCTGTACCTCTTCCGGCCGATCCGCCCCACATCGCGCGACGCGTCTTGGCATGCTGGCGCGATGGCATCAGAGAGCGACCGTCCGACCTCCCTCCCGCTCCGTGACCGGGTCGAGCAACTCCTCTCCCACGAGGGCCCGTTGCCGATCGTCGCCGCGGGCGACCCCGTGCTGCGCCGGCCGGCCGAGCCCTTCGACGGCCAGCTGGATCCGGCGCTCCTCGTCCGCTTCGTCGTCGCCCTGCGCGCGACCATGCACGCCGCGCCCGGTGTCGGGCTCGCCGCGCCGCAGGTCGGGGTGGGGCTGCGGATCGCCGTCATCGAGGATCCGGCGCCGGTGCCCGAGGAGGTGCGGCTCGCCCGCGGCCGGGAGCCTCAGCCGTTCCGCGTCCTGGTCAACCCGGAGTACGAGGCCGTGGGCGGCGAGCGTGCCGCGTTCTTCGAGGGCTGCCTGAGCGTGCCGGGCTGGCAGGCCGTGGTGGCCCGGCCCGCCCGGGTACGGCTCACGGGGCTGGACGAGCACGGCCGCGCGGTGAACGAGGAGTTCTCCGGCTGGCCGGCCCGTATCGTCCAGCACGAGACGGACCACCTGGACGGCACGCTCTACCTCGACCGCGCCGAACTGCGCTCGCTGTCCTCGAACCAGGCCATGGCCGACCTCTGGAACGAGCCGGTGCCGCACCGGGCGGCCCGGTCCCTCGGCTTCACGCTGCCCGGCTGACGACCGGCGACCAGCGACCGGCTCCGTATCGTCGTGCCGACCCCGGCACCGGCACCGGCACGCACAGGCTCACGTGTCCCGCAACGCCTCCAGCAGCCGCAGCCAGACCTCGCTGATCGTCGGGTAGGACGGGACCGCGTGCCAGAGACGGCTGACCGGGACCTGTCCGGCGACCGCGATCGACGCCGAGTGGATCAGTTCGCCGACGCCGGGGCCGACGAAGGTGACGCCCCGCAGGATCTCCGCCTCCAGGTCGACGACCATGCGCGCGCGGCCACGGTAGCCGTCGGCGTAGAGGCCTGCTCCGGCGACCGAGGCGAGGTCGACGTCCACGGCGCGGACGCGGTGGCCGGCCTGTTCTGCCTCGGCCAGGGAGAGGCCCACGGCCGCGGCCTCCGGGTCGGTGAACACGACCTGGGGTACGGCGACGTGGTCGGCGGTGGCGGCGTGCGCGCCCCAGGAGTCGGTCTCCAGGAGGGGTACGCCGGCCGCGCGGGCGGCGATGGCGGCGCCCGCGATTCGAGCCTGGTACTTGCCCTGGTGGGTGAGCAGCGCCCGGTGGTTGACGTCACCGATGCCGTACAGCCAGTCGCTTTCCGTGACGCGGAGGCTGTCGTCGACCGGCAGCCAGGAACCGGGCTCCAGGCCGACCGTGTCGAGGCCGATGTCGTCCGTGCGCGGGGCGCGCCCGATGGCGAAAAGGATCTCGTCAGCCTCGACGCGGTCCCCGGCGTCGGTGCGCACGACGACGGTTCCGTTCTCGCGGCTGACCGACTCGGCCGACGTCCCCATGCGCACGTCCACGCCGGCCTCGCCCAGCGCCTCGGCGACCAGTTCCCCGGCGAAGGGCTCCATGCGGGGCAGCAGGCCCTTGCCGCGGACGAGCATGGTGACCCGGGAGCCGAGCGCCTGCCAGGCCGTGGCCATCTCCACGGCCACGACGCCGCCGCCGACCACTACCAGCCGGCCGGGCACGGCGTGGGCGCTGGTGGCCTCACGGCTCGTCCACGGCCGTACCCGGTCCAGGCCCGGCAGGTCGGGCACGACGGCCCGGCTGCCGGTGCACACGGCCACGGCGTGCCGGGCGGTGAGTACCTGGCGGGTGCCGTCCGGGCCGTCGACCGTGACCCGGCGGGTGCCGTCGAGGCGTCCGCGGCCCCGGTACAGGTCCGCGCCGATGCTCTCCAGCCACCGGATCTGGCCGTCGTCCTTCCAGTGCGAGGTCTCGTAGTCGCGGTGGGCGAGGACCTCGGCCGCGTCGAGGGGCCCCTGCACCAGATGTCGCAGGCCCGGCACGCGGCGTGCGTCCGCTCGGGCGATGACCGGGCGCAACAGGGCCTTGCTGGGCATGCAGGCCCAGTAGGAGCACTCGCCGCCGACGAGTTCGTTCTCCACGACCGCGGTGGACAGGCCGGCCGCGCGGGTGCGGTCGGCCACGTTCTCCCCCACGGGCCCGGCGCCGAGCACCACGACGTCGTATGTGTTGGATGCTGTGTGTTCTGCGGATTCCGTGTCCGTCATGAGGTCAGTCTGGTTGGTGGTGTGCGCCGTGGCCACACGGGTACGCGCGCGGAATACGCCGCCCGACGGCGACGTTGTCTACACCGGCTCGGCCTCCGGGCCACGAACCACCAGGAGAGGGATACACGCGATGAGCAGCACCGTGGAGCTCACCAAGGAGAACTTCGACCAGACGGTCACGGACAACGAATTCGTCCTGATCGACTTCTGGGCGTCCTGGTGCGGGCCGTGCACCCAGTTCGCACCGGTCTACGAGAAGGCGGCCGACGACAACCCGGACCTGGTGTTCGGAAAGGTGGACACCGAGGCCCAGCCGGAGCTGGCCCAGGCCTTCGGCATCCAGTCGATCCCGACGCTCATGATCGTTCGTGACCAGGTCGCCGTGTTCGCACAGCCCGGTGCCCTGCCCGAGTCCGCCCTGACGGACGTCATCGGGCAGGCCCGGAACCTGGACATGGACGAGGTCCGCAAGGCGGTCGTCGAGCAGCAGGCCCAGGCCGAGGGCAACGGCCAGGTCCAGTAGGTCCCGCGCGAGACCACGCGACCCGAGGGGGCGGGTCACCCGGCACCGGTCGCCTGAAACCGGTCTCCTGAATCGGTCTCCGGAACCGGTCGCCTAGAAGGGGTACGCCGCCACGTCCCCGCGCACCGTCGTCCAGCGCAGTTCGGTGAAGGCCTCCAGATTGGCCTCGCCGCCGAAGCGGGCGCCGGTGCCGGAGGCGGCGATCCCGCCGAACGGGGCGACGGCCTCGTCGTTGACGGTCTGGTCGTTGATGTGGGCGATGCCGGTCGGAATGCGCTCGGCCAGGTCGAGGCCGCGTGCGGTGTCGCGGGTGACGATGCCCAGGGACAGCCCGTACGGGCCGTCGGCGGCGAGGGCGGCAGCCTCGTCGACGTCCTTGAAGGAGCGCACGGGCGCGACCGGACCGAAGACCTCCTCGGCGTACGCGGGCGTCGCGTCGTCGACTCCGGCGAGGACGGTCGGCCGGTAGAACAGCCTCTCGTGCGTGCCGCCCGCCGCGAGCTTGGCGCCCTGTGCCGTGCTGGACTCCACCAGGCCCCGGATCTTGGCGAGCTGGTTGTCGTCGATGATGGGGCCGAGGTGGACCTGCTCGCGGTACGGGTCGCCGACGGCGAGCGCGTCGGCCTTCGCCGCGAGCCGTTCGACGTACTCCTCGTAGAGCGAGGCGTGGACGAGGTGGCGGCCCGTGGTCATGCAGATCTGGCCCTGGTGGAAGAACGACCCCCACGCGGCCGTGGAGATCACCGCGTCGATGTCGGCGTCCTCCAGCACGACGAGCGCGGAGTTGCCGCCCAGCTCCAGGTGTGCGCGCTTGAGGTGGCGGCCCGCGGCCTCGCCGACGGCGCGTCCGGCGGCCGTCGACCCGGTGAAGGAGATGACGGGCACGAGCGGGTCGGCGACCAGCGCCTGGCCCGCCTCCGGACCGCCGGGCAGCACGTGCAGCAGTCCCTCGGGGAGCCCGGCCTCGGCGAGGACGGCGGCCAGCGAGAGCCCGCCGCAGACGGCGGTGCGCGGGTCGGGCTTCAGGACGACGCCATTGCCGAGGGCGAGGGCCGGGGCGACGGAGCGGATGGACAGGATCAGCGGTGCGTTGAACGGGGATATCACCCCGACCACACCCGCCGGTACCCGGCGCGTGTACGACAGCCGGGGCGCCTCGGAGGGAAGTATCTGGCCGGCCGGGCGTGAGGCCAGCGCGGCGGCCTCGTAGCACTCCTGGGCCGCGACGTGCAGTTCGAACTCGGCCTTGCCGGGGATGGAGCCGGACTCCCGCACGATCCAGTCGCGCAGTTCCTCGGCGTGCGCGGTGAACAGGTCGCCCGCCCTGCGCAGCACTCCGGCGCGGACGAAGTGCGGGGTGCGGGCCCACTCGGCCTGCGCGGCACGGGCCTGACGCGCGGCCGTCGCCACGTCGGCGGCGGCGGCCAGCGTGACGGTGGCGAGCGTCTCGCCGGTCGCCGGCTCGGTGACGGCGTACTCACCCCCCGACAGGGTGCGGGACTGCCAGGTCTTCGGGTCGAGCAGCGGCATGACGGCGCTCCGATCGGTCACTGATCACCGGTGGGACTGATGACTCCCGTCGCACGAACCGGGCTCGTACCCGGGGGCTCGCGGCGCGAACGGGAGTCCCGTGTGGTTGGCGGCCGGTGCGGCGGCCGCGTGGCGGGACGCCGTGATCCGCCGCAGCCGCGCGGGCTGAGGGCGGTGGTCGAAGACGCCCCATCTTGTTGAGCGCGCAACATCCTAGTCATGTCATAGGAGAAACGTGTTGCCCGCCACACCAGATCGACACACGAGTTCGGTTGTCCGCCCAGGAGTCGGGCGGACTCGGCCCTCGGACGACAGTGATGTGCCGTGGGCGACTCGGGGGTCGGCGAGGCCCTTCAGGACCTCGGTCCGCACGATGCGGCAGTCGGCGGGCGGGCGGCCCGTCAGCTCGATTCCCGGTGCACCACGCGGAACCCGAGCACGTGGTTCGTCTCGGGGACCCCGCCGGGATCGCGGACCACCCGGTCCACCAGGTCGGCGAGTTCACGCCCGGCGGGCAGCTCCAGGTGAACGGTGCTCAGACGGGGCCGCAGCAGCCGGCCGAGCACGAGGTCGTCGGCGCCGATCACGGCCGTCTCCTCGGGAACGGCGATGCCCTCGTCCTGGAGGGCACGCATCAGCAGCATCGCGTACTCGTCGTTGTACCCGAACACGGCGTCGAGGCCGAGGGAGCGCCAGCGCCCGGCGAGTTCGACCGCGGCGTTCTCCTCGTAGGCGAGCGGCAGTTCGGTCACCGTGGCGTCGGTGTCCTGCAACTCCTGTCGCACACCGGCGAGCCTGGGGCGCGAGTAGACGCTCAGGCCCCGCTCCTCGGGCATGACCACCCCGATGCGACGGCGGCCGCGGGCCAGCAGGTGGGCCGCCGCGCTGCGCCCGACCTCACGGTGGTCCAGGAGCATCCCGTGCGAGCCCTCGACGGGCTCGGGTCCCATGGTGACCACGGCCCGGGCCCCGGACCGCTTGAGGACGGCGACACCCTTGGGGCCGAGTCCGGCCCCGGGTACGATGACCGCGACCGGGCGCAGTTCGGCCCAGGCCCGGGCGGCCTCGTCACCGTGGAGACCGAGGCTGCCGTACTGGACGACGGTGTAGTCGAGGCGGCTGAGCGCCCACTGGATCTCGTAGATGAACCCGCTGTACAGCGGGTTCGCGGGGACGTGCGGAGCGGGCATCAGCACCAGGCGGCTGTGTCCGGCGCGCAGGCTGCGGGCGGCCGCGTGCGGCACGTATCCGAGTTCCTTGGCCGCCTCGTGGACGCGGCGACGCGTGGGCTCGCTGATCCGGACGGCGCTGGTGTTGTTCAGGACGTAGCTGACGGTCGCGCGCGAGACGCCCGCAAGGCGCGCCACATCTGCACTGGTCGGCACGGATCGCTGTGCGGGCGACGAAGGAGCGGGCTGGTTCGGTATCTGGACCATGACGTACGCATCTTTGCAGAAGCTGTGACGGGCGTTCGGGCAGGGGAGGTCGGGGGGGTGGCAGGGCAGGTGACGGGGTAGCGCGCGCCGGTCCCTTGCGGGACGGTCACGCGACCGCCGTGGGTGCCACCATACGCAACTCAGCCAACGCCGCGACGACGGCGGGCCGTTGGGCGCCGCCGCCGCGCGTGCACGTCAGCAATTTGCGATGGGGGTTGCCGGCGCAGCGGACGCGGGTGATGGGCAGGTGAGGGGTCAGTTGGGCGAGGCGCGGAACGAGCGCGACACCGAGCCGGTGGGCGACCAGATGCGCCGAAACGTTCCAGTCCAGTGCATGGTGCACGATGTTGGGGCTGAATCCGGCACCACCACACGCCGACAGCACGTGGGGACGGCAGGGACTGTCGGCCACCGGGGCGATCCAGTCCTCGTGCGCCGCGTCCGCGAGGTCGATGCGTTCGCGGCCCGCCAGGGGATGGTCGTCGGGGACGACCAGGTCGAACGGGTCGTCGAGAAGCGGCTGTTGGTCGAACCGCTCGTCGGCGAGGGGCGGGTTGTGCGGGGTCGCCTCGACGACCGCCAGGTCGATCTCCCCCTCGAAGAGCAGGTCGAAGCTCTCGGGCACTCCCGCCTCCTGGATCCGTACGGACAGGCGCGGGTGGAGGGTTCGCAGGCGGGCCGCCATCGGGGCGAGCAACACCGAGACGGCGACGGGGAATCCACTCGTGCGCAGGATGCCGGCCGGGGACCCGTGGTCGGCCCGTAGGTCGAGTTCGGCCTGCTCCCAGCGGGCCTGGATGGCGTCGGCGTGCGCGAGCAGGCTCTGTGCCGCAGGCGTGAGCCGGACGCCGCGGCCCTGCGGTTCCAGCAGGACGACGTCCAGGTCGCGGGCGAGCTGACGGATCTGCTGCGAGGCGGCGGACGGTGTGAAGTGCAGGGCGTTGGCGGCCGCGGTGACCGTGCCGTAGTGGGCGACCGCCCTCAGGACGTGCAGTCGGCGCAGGTCAATCATGAAGGCTACGCTTCAAGGTGTGGTCCAGAAAGTCAACCTGGACGTGTACGTCGGCTTCGGCCCACCCTGGCTGTGTCGCGACGGTCAACCATGTCCGCACCACAAGGAGTTGCCATGACCAGCACGATGGCCGGAGCCTGCCCGCACTGCGGCTGGCCCGACCACGCCGAGCCCTTCCGGGTCGTGTCCCGGCACGTCACGGCCGCGGGCCACACCGCCTGGATCCGCTGCGGGTGCGGCTCGCTCCAGGTCCGCGTCGTCGACGAGCGCGGGATGCGCGTCGTCTCCCGCAGCCGGCCCCCCGCCCCGGCGGGGGTGCGCGAACCGTGCGGCTCGGCCGGCGGCTGACCGTCCCGGCCGGCCGAGGAGCCCCTGGAACGGATCATCGGCCGGCGGTCCGCGCCTCACGTCGGGCAGGCGAGCGACGCACGACTCGAATTCGCTCAAGCGTGCACCCGTTTCGCGCCATCTCTGCAAGGGTGGGCGGATGGAGACGCTTTACAGAAGACTGCTCAGGCTGATGCCCCGGATGGGTGTACAGGTCACCGACCTCGGCCCGGGGACCGCGGTGGTCTCCCGGCGCGGCGGGCCCGCCCGGATTCCGCTCCAGCCGGGTGCGGACCTGCTCGCCAGTGGCGCCGGCCGGTATTCCGTGACCCGCGCCGGCAAGGGCACGTGGGTGGTCCTCGACAAGAAGGCCCAGAAGGCCGCGCAGTCGCCCGGCAAGTGGACCGACGTCCGCCTCGGCGACACCGGCGCACACCTGCTGATGACCGAGAGCGCGACGGCGGACGAGCGCCGCTTCCAGCTCGCGGCCGGGGAGTACCTGTGCTCCCAGCACGTGGCGGGGATGCTGGCGGCCTACGAGGTGAACTGCGTCTTCGACGTCGGGGCCAACGCCGGCCAGTACGCCAAGCGGCTGCGCCGGTTCGGCTACACCGGCCGGATCCTCTCCTTCGAGCCCACCGCGGACGCCTTCTCCCGCCTGGAACGGGCCTCGGCGGACGACCCCGAGTGGCACGTGCACCACTTCGCCCTGGGGCGCGAGGAGACCACGCAGTCCATCCACACCGGCTGGAACTCGATGAACTCGTTGCTGCCGCCGAGCGACTACGGCCGGGGCCGCTACAAGCGGTTCGCGAAGACGCAGACGGAGGAGATCCAGATCCGGCGGCTCGACGGGGTGATCGAGAAGGCCCTGGACGGCATCGCCGATCCCCGCCCCTACCTCAAGATGGACACCCAGGGCTACGACCTGGAGGTCTTCGCGGGCGCCGGGGAGCGGATCGCGGACTTCGTCGGCCTGCAGTCGGAGGTCGCCGCGCTGCGGTTGTACGAGGGCAGTCCGGAGATGAGCGAGGCGATCGCCCTCTACGAGCGCAGCGGGTTCGGAATCACCGGCATGTACCCGGTGACGCGCGAGGAGAGCACGGGTCGCGTGGTCGAGTTCGACTGCGTGATGATGCGCGCGGACGCGGCTCCCTCGAAGGGCTGAGGGCTCCGGCCGCGGCCCGCCTGTACGGTGCCACCCGCCGGTTGGCGGGCAGGTGCCGCCGTGCGGCGGGCTGCGGGGTCGGGCCCGGCGCGCGGACCATGGGGCCGTACGAGCCGCCGGCACGGCACCCCCGTGTGAGGAGAACCCCATGACGCTGACCCCGCCGCCGTTCGACCCCGAGCTCGCCGCCGCCCTGGAGGTGGTCGCCGAGTCGCTGCCCTCGTCCTTCACGCTCGACGGGATCGCCGAGCTGCGCCAGGGCCTGGCCTCCATGGACCAGCCCGAGGAGGCACTGAGCCGCGACGGGTTCTTCGAGGTCGAGGACCGGACGGTGCCGGGGCCGCAGGGCGCGCCCGACATCTCACTGCTGATCTGCCGGCCGGCCGGGTCCGCCGGCGGGCGGCCGGTGATCTACAACACCCACGGTGGCGGGATGATCCTCGGCAACAACAGGATCGGGATCGACCTCGCCCTGGACTGGGCGCGGGAGCTGGACGCGGTCGTGGTGTCCGTGGAGTACCGGCTGGCTCCGGAGCATCCGCATCCGGCGCCGGTCGAGGACGTCTACGCCGGTCTGCTGTGGACGGCGGAGCACGCCAAGGAGATCGGCGGCGATCCGGAGCGGATCGTCATCGTGGGAGGCAGCGCGGGCGGCGGTCTGACGGCCGCGCTCGCGCTGCTGGCCCGCGACCGCGGGGGTCCTCGGCCGATCGGGCAGATGCTGATGTGCCCGATGCTGGACGACCGCAACGACACTCCGTCCTCCCACCAGATGGCGGGGCTCGGTGTCTGGGACCGCGCGGCCAACGAGACCGGGTGGACCGCGCTGCTCGGCGACCGGCGTGGTGGGCCGGACGTGTCCCCGTACGCGGCTCCGGCGCGGGCCGAGGACCTGTCCGGGCTTCCGCCCGCCCTTCTCGACGTCGGGTCGGCGGAGACCTTCCGGGACGAGACGGTCGCCTACGCCTCGCGGATCTGGCAGGCCGGGGGTGTCGCCGAGCTGCACGTCTGGCCCGGCGGCTTCCACGGCTACGAGGGGTTCGCGCCGCAGGCCGCCGTTTCCCAGGCCACGGTGGGGGCGCGGCTGGCGTGGCTGCGGCGGCTCGTGGGCGAGTGACCTCGCCTCCGCCGCCTCTACCGTCCCATCCTGCCCCTGGAGGCTCCGCCCCCAGACCCCCGTGGGGGGCGTCTGGGGGTGGGTGGGGTGGTGCGCGGGTTGTCTGTGGCTGGTCGCGCAGTTCCCCGCGCCCCTTACGGGGCACTGTCAGGTAGCGAGGGTGGCCACCGGCTCCAGGCCATACGTGCGGGCGTAGCCGTTCTCGGTGCCCACGAGCAGGTCCACGACGCTGAAGTAGCGGTCCCAGAAGGGGGTCTCGCGCAGTGCGTCGATCAGCAGCCGGTAGGCGTCGTGGTCGTCCGCCTCCCAGACCCATATGTCGGTGACCCGCGCCGAGTAGAACTCCGTGTCGTAGAAGCGGGAGCGGACGCCGCGGGTACGGGCCTCGATCACCGGGACGACCTGGGTGGTGAACGCCTGGACGCGTTCGGCCACGGTCATCGCCAGCCACTCGGGTGTGGTCTTGACCAGCATGAACGCGGTGACCGGCGGCTCGGTTCGGTCAGTGGGCATCGACTGCCTCCGGGGTGGCGAGGACGGCGGGCTTGAGGGTCCGCGCGCACCACTGCGCGAATCCGGTGGCCGGGCCCGCCTGCGCCGAGCGGTCGACGCCCGAGTCCAGGCCCTGGTCCTTGGCGCGCTTCATGTCGACCATGCCCTCGACGAACGCCTCGTTGAGGCCGTGGCCGAGCAGGGTGGACCGCAGCTCGTCGAGCGGCTGGCGCCGGTAGCGGACCGGACGGCCCAGTTCCTCGGTCATGATGCGGGCCAGGTCGTTGGGCGACAGGTCCTGCGGGCCGAGCACCGGAACACTGGCGACGCCGGTCCAGGAGCGGTCCAGCAGCAGTCCGGCCGCCGTCGCGGCGATGTCGGCGACGGCCACGAGCGGGGCCGGGCGGTCCGCGGCGACGGTGTCGGTGAAGACGCCGTGCTCGCGGATCGAGTCGGCCTCCTCCAGCAGGTTCTCGAAGAAGGACGGGTTGGCCAGGGCGCGGTAGGCGACGCCGGAGTCGGCGATCAGGTCGTCCATGGCCAGGGAGGCGGTGACCAGCCCGGCCCGGGCGGCCTGGGGCGTGCCGCGGCCCAGCGCCGAGACGCCGACGACATGGCCGACGCCGTGGGCGGCGAACGCCCGCGCGGCCGGGCGGGTGAAGCCGCTGTACGCCTCGTCGGGCGTGCCCGAGGCGTCCGGCGGCACCAGCCAGAAAACGGCGTCGGCCCCGGTGAGGGCACGCTCGACGGTCGCGGCGTCGCCGTGCGAACCGGTGACCACCTCGACCCGTTCGCGCACGGCCTCGGAGAGGCGGGCAGGATCGCGGACCACGACGCGCAACTCCTCTCCGTGTGCGGGCGCGGCCTCGACCAGCAGCGACAGCAGTCGGCGGCCGATGTTCCCGGTGGGGCCGGTAATGACGATCATGAAAACCTCGTGGTGTGTGTCGGATCGGTACGCCCTTTCATCGTGCGGACGCCAACAGCATTGCCACAATGGGAACTTCAGCATCCAATCATTGCCTGAAACGGAATTTTGCCGGTGAGCAGCTCCTCCCCGAACCTCGACGCCAACCTCGCCGTCGCCCTCGACGCCCTGCTGACCGAGCAGAGCGTGACCCGCGCCGCCGCGCGGCTGCACACCTCCCCCGCGGCGATGAGCCGCACCCTGGCCCGGCTGCGACGGGTGCTCCAGGATCCGCTCCTGGTGCGGGCGGGGCAGGCGATGGTGCCCACACCCCGCGCCGAGGCGCTGCGGGGCGAGGCCGCCGCAGTGGTGCGCCGGCTGGAGGCACTGCTCACCCCGAGTGGCGGGATCGACCCCGCCACACTGAGGCGCACCTTCACCATCCAGGCCGCCGACCTGGTCGGCGCGGCGCTGACGCCGGGCCTTCTCGGACTGGCCCGGCACCGGGCGCCGGGCGTCTCGCTGCGGGTGCTGGCGGAGGAGTGGGAGGCGGGGCCCGCGCTGCGCGAGGGCCGGATCGATCTGGAGATCGGGGCCATCGACCACGTCGACCCGGAGACCCGGGTCGAAGAGCTGGTCACGCTGCGGATGGCGGCCGGCGTCAGGGCCGGGCACCCGCTCGCCGAAGGAACCCTGACAGCGGCGAGGCTGGCCGCGGCCGAGCACGTGACGGTCAGCCGCAGGGGACGCTTCACCGGCCCGCTGGACGCGGCCCTGGCCGAGCAAGGGCTCAGCCGGCGGGTCAGCGCCGCCCTGCCCGGACATCTGGCGGCGATGGCGCTGGCCGCGGTCGGCGACGTGGTCTGTCTGGTGCCGACCGCGCTGCCGGGCGAGCCCCCTTCACCACTCACCCACGCGGCGCACGCGCTGGGACTGCGCCTGCTGGAGATCCCGCTGCCGCTGCCACCACTGACGATCGGCATGGCCTGGCACCCGCGCCACACCGCCGACGGGGCCCACCAGTGGCTGCGTGGCGCCGTGCGCCGGGTACTCCGTCCAACCCGAGAGGAATAGTCCACAGCGCGGGCCCGCGCATACCCGGGCACCCGGACACGGGCCCGAACCGACACGTGTAGCGGCGGCGGGGGCGAAAAACCCCCGTGGCCCTACGACATCCGGCGGGCGTACCGCACCATGGGCACATGAAAGAGCTGGCCGGGCGCCTGACCGCGCTCGACCCGGACGCCGGCGCCGCCGTACGGGTCATCGCCTACTTCGACCGACTGGCCGAGTCCCGGGCCGGCCTGGAGG
This sequence comes from Streptomyces sp. NPDC046862, assembly GCF_040704615.1. Lineage (NCBI taxonomy): Bacteria > Bacillati > Actinomycetota > Actinomycetes > Kitasatosporales > Streptomycetaceae > Streptomyces > Streptomyces sp. NPDC046862. The sequence continues at coordinate 31,005 of NZ_JBEYXP010000039.1, forward strand.
CGCTGGTCCGTGGCGCGGCCGTGCTGGCCGGCTGCCCCGCACGACTCGTCGACAGCGGACGGCGGGTGCGCGTGCGGGTCGAACCCGACGGCAGCCGCCGGGACGACCCCGCGGATCTCCCGCCGGACCCGGCCTGGCCGTCGGAGGAGCTGACGCCGGACGGCGCCGCGGCCTTGTGGCTGGAGCGCGCCGCGCCCGGCCCGAGCGTGGTCGACGCGGTGATCCTGGAGCGGGCGGCGGGCGCGATCAGGCTGGTCCTGGACCGTACCCGCGGCCGGGCGCCCGTCTCCCCCGCCGACGACCCGGCCCTCGTCGAGACCGTTCTCGACGCCACCGCCACCGAACGGGTCCGGCTGCACGCGGCCCGGCGCCTGGGCCTCGACACCGGTGACCCCGCCACACGGGCGCGCGCCCTCGCACCCCTCGACGGCCCGCCACGGATCCTGCCCGCGCAGACGGCCCGGCGCCCGGGCCTCGACACCGGTGACCCCGCCACGCGGGCCCGCGCCCTCGCACCCCTCGACGGCCCGCCACGGATCCTGCCCGCGCAAATGGCAGAGAGCCCGGCCGACACCCGGTTGCCCGTGTCCGTGGGCCGGCTCGGTGTCGGCCCCGCCGTTCCCTTGCTCGACCTGCCCCGTTCCTGGACCGCTGCCCGTACCGCCCTCCGGTTCACCGCCGAGGGGACCGCGCGCGATCCGGGCTCCCGGGTCGTGCACGCCGACGAGCTGGGCGGTATCGCCCTCCTCGCCGATCTCGTCGTTGCGGGCGCGGAGCCGCCGCCCGACGTCCACGCCCTGGAGGGAGCGGCGGCCGACGCTCCCTGGATGCTCCTCACCCTGTACGCCGTCGCCTCCACGGCGAGCCTGCGCGCGGCGGCCGCGGAGGCCAACGTCCACCACTCGACGCTCCAGGACCGCCTGACCCACGCCGAGTCGCTCCTCGGCTGGCCGGTCCGCACTCCTCAGGGCCGCCTGCGGCTGCAGCTCGCCCTGGCCATGCGGCGACTGGCGCGGGGGTAGGGGACGAGCCGGTCCGCGGCGCGAACCGCCGTCCCCGCCTGCGATGTTCCGCTTCTCGTGCCCCCGCGCCCACCCGGACGTTACCGTTCGGTAGACAACGTCCTGCCGGAACGTCCCACCGGAGGTGTCCCGTATGGCTCCCGACCGTTCCGCCGGTCTGGCGGAGTGCGTTCGCGCGCTGGCCGCCGGGGAGGTGACGTCGCGGACGCTCGTCGAGCGGGCGCTGGCCCGGATCGAGGCGACCCAGCCGACGGTCAACGCCTTCCGCCGGGTGCGGACGGAGGCGGCCCTCGCCGAGGCCGACGCCGCGGACAGGGCACTGGCGGCAGCTGAGCGGCGCCCGCTGCTCGGGGTGCCGGTGGCCGTGAAGGACGACATGGACGTCGCCGGCGAGCCCACCGCGTTCGGCTGCTGCGGGGAGTTCCCTCCACGTGCCGAGGACGGCGAGGCGGTACGGCGGCTGCGCGCGGCCGGGGCGGTCGTCGTCGGCAAGACCAACACCTGCGAGCTGGGCCAGTGGCCGTTCACCGAGGGGCCCGCCTTCGGCGCCACCCGCAACCCGTGGCACCACGACCACACCCCGGGCGGCTCGTCCGGAGGTTCGGCGGCCGCGGTCGCTGCGGGCCTGGTCCCGGCCGCGCTGGGCTCGGACGGCGCCGGCTCGGTGCGCATCCCCGCGTCCTGGACCCACCTCGTCGGCATCAAGCCGCAGCGCGGACGCATCTCGACCTGGCCTCGCCCGGAGTCCTTCCAGGGCATCACGGTCAACGGCACACTCGCCCGCACGGTCGCCGACGCCGCCCTCCTCCTGGACGCGGCGAGCGGCAACCACGAGGGTGACCTGCACCGCCCGCCCGCGCTGAGCGTCTCGGAGGCGGTGGGCCGCGACCCCGGCCGGCTCGGGATCGCCGTGTCCCTCAAACCGCCGTTCACGGCACTGCCCGCGCGGCTCGATCCCCAGGTGCGGGAGCGCGTGCTGGCCCTCGCGGAGCGGCTGGCGGCGCTGGGACACGTGGTGGAGGAGGCGGAGCCGAGTTACGGCCGGATCGGTCTGACGTTCGTGCCGCGCGCCACCGCCGGTATCGCCGAGTGGGTGCGCGAGGTCCCCCACCCGCACCTGCTCGACCGGCGCACCCGCGACTCCGCCCGCCTGGGCCGGCTGCTGGCCGGGGCGCCCCTGCGGGTGGCCCGCCGCGCGGAGGCCTCGCTGCACCGGCGGATCGGGGCGCTCTTCACCTCGTACGACGTGATGCTGGCCCCGACGACCGCCGCTCCCCCACCGCGTATCGGCGCCATGCTGCACCTCGGCGGACTCGGCACCGACCGGGCGATGATCGCGGCGTGCCCGTACGCCTGGCCGTGGAACGTGCTGGGCTGGCCCGGGGTGAACGTCCCCGCCGGGTTCGTCGACGGCCTGCCCGTGGGTGCCCAGTTGCTCGGCCCGGCGAACAGCGAACCCCTTCTCGTGTCGCTGGCCGCGCAGTTGGAGGCGGACCAGCGGTGGCACGAACGGTGGCCGCCCGTACGGTCCGCCACCGATTCGGCTGCCGCGTGAGGGGCGGGGCGGAGGTGCCCGCCCATACCGTGGCGGGGACCCGCGCCCTTACGCTGTGACCATGGACGACGTGTCGATGGTCGGGCTGATGGGGCGGGTCACCGGCACGGTGGGGCCCGGGCTGGTCGGTGAGGTGATCGTCCGGGTGCGGGGCGGCGCCGAGCACTTCCTCGCGTACGCGGCGTCCGCGAAGGAGCGCATCGAGCCGGGGACCGTGGTGATGGTGGTGGAGCACCTGCCGCCGCGGACCGTCTACGTGACGGCGGCGTACGACAGTTGAGTGCGCTCCGCTCCAGGTGAGAGCGGTGTGCGTCAAGGTTGCGGCAAGGTTTCACCGGCGTCTGTACCCGGGGCGTGCGCGGAGGGACACTCGCGTTCGTTCGGTGCCGTCAGGGCACCATCCAAAGGGGGCGAGTGCCGATGTTCGTCGGCGTCGTCGCGGGGGCTGTCGTCCTCGCGCTCATTTTCATCGTCGGGGTCTTCAAGCTCATGTGGCGAGTGGCGGAGCCCAACGAGGCACTGATCATCTCCGGTTCCAAGCACAGGACCGAGGGCCTCGAGGAAGGCATGGGCTTCCGCATCGTCACCGGGCGCGGCACGTTGGTGCTGCCCGGCGTTCAGGCGGTGCGCAAGCTGTCGCTGGACCTGAACGAGACCGAGCTGTCCGTCGACTGCGTGACCCACCAGGGCATCCCGCTGAAGGTGCGGGGCGTGGTCATCTTCAAGGTCGGCGACGACTTCGTGTCCATCGCCAACGCGGGCCGCCGGTTCCTGGACCAGCAGAAAATGATGTCGGAGCGGGTGCACAACGTCTTCGCCGGTCACCTGCGCTCCATCGTGGGCGGGCTGACGGTCGAGGACATGATCCGCGACCGGGAGAAGCTGACCGGCCAGACCCGGGCCGCCTGCGGTACGGAGATGGAGAAGCTGGGGCTGATCGTCGACTCGTTGCAGATCCACGAGATCGAGGACCCGACGGGCTACATCCAGAACCTGGCCATGCCGCACGCGGCGGCCGTGCAGCGGGACGCGCGCATAGCCCAGGCCGAGGCGAACCGTCTGGCCACGGAGGCCGAGCAGCAGTCGTTCGCCCGTATGGCCGAGGCGACCCGGGACAGCGAGATCCTCCAGGCCGGCTACCAGGCCGAACGCGACAAGGCCGCCGCGCGGTCCCGGCAGGCCGGACCGTTGGAGGACGCCGCGGCCCGCCAGGAGGTCGTGGTCCAGGAGACGCGGGTCGCCGAGTTGGAGGCCCACCGCAGGGAACAGCAGCTCCAGGCCGATGTCCGCAAGCCCGCGGACGCGAAGGCGTACGAGAAGCGCACGCTGGCCGAGGCCGAGCGCGACGCGCGGATCTCCGCGGCCCAGGCCAACGCGAAGGAGACGGAGCTGGCGGCCGCGGCCGAGGCGACCCGGGTCAAGGCGGCCGCGGGCGCCGAAGCCGAGGCCACGAAGGCGCGGGGTGCCGCCGCCGCGACCGCGACGCGGGCCACCGGTGAGGCGGAGGCCGCGGCCCAGCAGGCGAAGGGCCTGGCGGTCGCCGAGGCCGCGCGGGCCAAGGGTCTCGCGGAGGCCGAGGCCATCAAGGCACGCGCCGCCGCCCTCGCGGAGAACCAGGAGGCCGTGGTCGCCCAGCAACTCGCCGAGAAGTGGCCGGAGATCGTGCAGGCGGGCGCGAGCGCGTTCGGCAATGTCGACAACATGGTGCTGCTCAACGGCGCGGACGGCATGGCCGACGTGTTCGCGAAGGCGCTCACCATGGGCGGTACGGGACTGGGGCTCGCCCGTCAGCTCCTGGCGTCGATGAACCAGAACGGCGCCACGGCGGGCGGCAACGGCAACGCCTCGGCCGCCGTGCTGAACGGGTTCGCGCCGCCGCGGACGGAGACCGTGCCGGTGGACGTGGACAAGGACGAAAGGTGACGTAAGGAAGGTGAGGGGGGCCTGGCGCGTACCGAGGGCTGACGGGGGCTTAACGTGGCCGCGTGACTGCGTTCGCCGCTGAAGACGTCCCCGGCCGCCACGGCCCCTCCGCCACCACCGAGGCCGACCCGCGCAGGGTCGGCCGGGTGCGCACCGAGTACTCGCCCGCGCACGACGGTGACCCCGATCCCGGGGAGATCGTCTGGACGTGGGTGCCGTTCGAGGAGAACGACGGGCGGGGCAAGGACCGGCCCGTGCTGGTGGTCGCCCGCGAGCCCTCGGGCACCTTCCTCGCCGTGCAGCTGTCCAGCAAACGGCACGACGGCGAGCGGGAGTGGGTGCCGATCGGAAGCGGGCCGTGGGACCGGACGGGGCGGGACTCGTGGGTGGACGTGGACCGGGTGCTGCGGCTGCATGAGGCGGGGATGCGGCGGGAGGCGTGTGCGTTGGACCGGATGCGGTTCAACTCCGTTGTGCGGCGGTTGCGGGAGCGGTACGGGTGGGTTTGAGCGGTCGGCCGGGTGCGGGTTGATTGTGGCTGGTCGCGCCCACGCGGCGGTGCCGCACAATGTGACAGCCCCGCGCCCCTACACACTGCTGAACAAGCGTTCGAAGGCGCCTCGGACCACCGCACCCCGCGTACGGTCCAGCACCCCGAACACCACGTGCTCGAAGTACCCCTCGAAACGCCCCTTCACCAGCAGTTCCCTGAACGCCTCCGCCACCTGCCCCGGATCGTTCCCGAACACCCCGCACCCCCACGCGCCCAGCACCAGCCGGCGGTAACCGCACGCCGCCGCCGTCTCCAGTACCCGTTCGGCGCGGAGCGCGAGGGCGTGGGGCAGCTCGGGGACGCGCTGCGGTGACGTACGCCGGACGACCGACGCGTTCGGTGCGGCGGCGGTCAGGAAGCCGGCCGTGTACGGCTCGTCCAGGAGCCGTCCCCGGTCGTCGCGGAAGACGGGCACGGCGGGTGAGTGGATGACACGGTCCGTGTAGAACGGATCGCGGTGGGTGCGGTGGTGGTCGTAGAAGGCCCGCACCTCACGGACGCACGCGTAGAGCGCGGAGGCGCGGCACAGTGCCTCCTCCTGGGCCTGCGCGCCGTTCAGGAAACCGCCGCCCGGGTTGCGTGCCGAGGCGAAGTTCAGGACGGCGACCGGCGAGCCGTCGGCCAGGGTCAGCCGCCGTGCCGCTTCCAGGCTGCTCTCCTCGGTGACCTCGGTCCGGGCGGGGACCGGGTCGGCCCGCGGTGCCTGCACCGGGTCCGGGCCGAACATCCGCGTTCCGGCCCGCGCCGCCGCGACCGCGGCGGCGATGGACACCTCGCGCCCGTCGGCCGCTCGGTACACGCCGTGGGCGACGATCTCCTCCGTGTCCCGCGCGATTCCGCGCAGGCGCGCGCTCATGGCGCCTCCCCCGTCGTGCTCATGCACGCATCCTGAGCGATGCTGGTTCTGAGCCGCAACGGGATTTCCTGCTCCGGAACGGCCTGTGAAAGCTGCTGAAACACGGCCTCTGGCCCCCTGAAGGAGAGGTTCTCGAATACCAAAAGACACGATGTGCGCCCTTGTGCGAACCGGCGCGAGGGTTTTGGGTGGGACGAGCGTTGCCGGTCCGGACCCAACCGACATCGGACCGGCGGCATGGTGGAATCTCAGGAGGATCCCTACATGTCCGATTCGCCCAGTGGCTGTACGGAGAAACGCTCCGCCGTCACCGAGGCAGAGGTCGAGGCGCTGGTCCGCGGCATCTGCTTCAAGACCGGCCCGCCCCGCACCCTCGGTGTCGAAGTGGAATGGCTCGTCCACGAGTCGCGCGACCCGCGGCTCCCGGTATCACCCGAACGTCTCGAAGCGGCCTACGCCGCACTGCGGGCCCTGCCCCTCTCCTCGGCGCTCACCGTCGAACCCGGCGGCCAGCTGGAGCTCAGCTCGGCGCCCGCCACCTCCCTGACGGACGTCATCACGTCCGTCGCCGCCGATCTGGACGCCGTCCGCGCGGTACTGCGCGAGGCGGGACTCGTCCTGAACGGCTTCGGCCAGGATCCCTGGAACCCTCCCCGCCGCTACCTCCATGAGCCCCGCTACGACGCGATGGAGCAGTGCCTCGACCGCTTCGGGCCCGAGGGCCGGGCCATGATGTGCACCTCCGCGTCCGTCCAGGTGTGCCTGGACGCCGGGTACGAGGAGCCCGGCCCCCTGGGCTACGGGCGGCGCTGGTGGCTGTCGTACCAGTTGGGCGCGGTCCTGCTGGCGGCGTTCGCCAACTCCCCGCTCGCCCGTGGCCGTGTCACCGGCTGGCGTTCCACGCGGCAGTCCCTGTGGGCGGCGATGGACCCCGGCCGGGCCGGCGCTCCCCGGCTCGACGGTGATCCGCGGACGGTCTGGGCGCGGCACGTCCTGGACGCGCCGGTGATGTGCGTCCGGGCCGACGAGGGCCCCTGGGGAGTCCCGGAGGGAGTGAGTTTCCGGGACTGGACCCGGTCGTCGGATCCGCCCGGCCGTGCGGATCTCGACTACCACCTGACGACTCTCTTTCCACCCGTTCGGCCCCGCGGCCACCTCGAACTGCGCATGATCGACGCCCAGCCCGGCGAGGACGGGTGGATCGTGCCGCTCGCCGTGACGGCCGCCCTGTTCGAGGACCCCGAGGCGGCGGAGATCGCCTACCGGACCGTCAAGCCCCTCGCGGAGCGGGCCGGCTCGCTGCCGGCTCCGCGCAATCCGCTGTGGATCGCGGCCGCCCGGTCGGGTCTCGCCGACCCCGAGCTGCACGAGGCGGCTCTCGCCTGCTTCGACGCGGCGGTCGAGGCGCTGCCCCGGCTCGGCGCCGGCGACGGCGTACAGGCGGCAGTCGCCGCTTTCACCGACCGCTACGTGGCCCGGGGCCGCTGCCCCGCCGACGATCTGCTCAGCCAGCTTCACGGGAAGGACATCCGCACATGACCGCGCCCGAGACGACCGACCCGGAGATACTCCGTGAGCGCGCGCTTCAGGCGCTGACCAGGGCCCGCGTCCGCACCGCGCTGCTCACCTCCTGTGTCGAGGACCCCGAGCTGACCGCCCAGCACTCGCCGCTGATGTCCCCGCTGGTGTGGGACCTCGCGCACATCGGCAACCAGGAGGAGCTGTGGCTGCTGCGGACCGTCGCGGGACGTGAGGCGATACGGCCCGAGATCGACGGGATCTACGACGCGTTCGAGCACCCGCGGGCCGAGCGGCCCTCGCTGCCGCTGCTGCCGCCCGCCGAGGCCCGCCAGTACGCGGCCGAGGTGCGGGGGCGGGCGCTCGATGTGCTGGAGAGCGCCGCGTTCCACGGCGGCACCCGGCTCACCGAGGCCGGTTTCGCGTTCGGGATGATCGCCCAGCACGAACAGCAGCACGACGAGACGATGCTGATCACCCACCAGCTCAGGAAGGGCGGCGCCGCCCTGACGGCTCCCGATCCGGAGCCGGTGCCGCTGTTCACGGGCCCCTCCGAGGTGCTCGTGCCCGGCGGCCCGTTCATGATGGGCACCTCGACCGAGCCCTGGGCGCTGGACAACGAGCGGCCCGCGCACCGGCGCCTGGTCCCGCCGTTCCACATCGACACCACTCCGGTGACGAACAGCGCCTACCAGGCGTTCATCGAGGACGGCGGTTACGGCGACGAGCGCTGGTGGGCGCCCGAGGGCTGGGACCACATCAAGGCACACGGCATCGAGGCGCCCCTGTTCTGGCGCCGTGACGGCGGGCAGTGGCTGCGGCGGCGCTTCGGCGTCACCGAGGTCGTGCCGCCGGACGAGCCCATTGTGCACGTGTCCTGGTACGAGGCCGACGCGTACGCGCGCTGGGCGGGACGCCGGCTGCCCACGGAGGCCGAGTGGGAGAAGGCGGCCCGCCACGATCCGGCCACCGGCCGCTCCAGGCGCTATCCGTGGGGCGACGCCGACCCCGGGCCGGAGCACGCCAACCTCGGCCAGCGTCACCTGCGCCCGGCACCGGCGGGCAGCTACCCGGCGGGCGCGTCACCGCTGGGGGTGCGGCAGTTGATCGGTGACGTGTGGGAGTGGACGTCGAGCGACTTCCTGCCGTATCCGGGGTTCACGGCGTTCCCGTACAAGGAGTACTCGGAGGTGTTCTTCGGCCCGGAGTACAAGGTGCTGCGCGGTGGTGCGTTCGCCGTGGACGCGGTGGCGTGCCGGGGGACGTTCCGCAACTGGGACTATCCGATCCGGCGGCAGATCTTCTCGGGCTTCCGCACGGCGCGGGACGCCTCGCCGGAACTGTCGGAGCTCGACTGATGTGCCGCCACCTGGCGTTCCTGGGGCCCGAGGAGCCGCTCGGCCGGCTCCTCGTGGACCCGCCGCACAGCCTGTTCCGGCAGTCGTGGGCGCCGCGACGGCAGCGGTACGGGACGGTCAACGCCGACGGTTTCGGGATCGGCTGGTACGCGGAGGGCGATCCGGTGCCCGGGCGCTACCGGCGGGCCGGGCCGATCTGGGGTGACCAGAGCTTCGCGGACCTGGCCCGGGTGGTGCGGACCACCGGGCTGCTGGCCGCGGTGCGGGACGCGACCCTGGCGGGGGCGGACGGGGAGGCCGCGGCGGCGCCGTTCGCCGCGGGGACCTGGCTGTTCAGCCACAACGGGGCCGTCGCCGGATGGCCGCGCTCCCTGGCCTCCCTGGTGCCGTCCCTCCCTCCGGTGGAGTTGCTGTCGCTGGAGGCCCGCTCCGACTCCGCGTTCGTCTGGGCGCTGGTGCTCGGCCGGCTGCGCGGCGGTCAGGAGGAGGGCGAGGCACTCGCCGACACGGTGCTGGAGGTCGCCGAGGCCGCACCCGGCTCCCGGCTCAACCTGCTGCTCACCAACGGCGAGACGATCGCCGCCACGGCCTGGGGCGACACGCTCTGGTACCTGGCCGAGCCCGGCCGCCGCACGGTCGTGGCGTCCGAGCCGTACGACGACGATCCGCACTGGCAGGAGGTGCCCGACCGCACGCTGCTCGTGGCGAGCCGTACGGACGTCCTGCTGACCCCGCTCAAGGACCCGGACGACCGGGCGACGCACACCGCCCACATCGCGGCACCCGACGACACGGCACCCGCACCACCCAAGGAGCCCATCGCGTGAGCCCGTTCCATCTGACCCGCACCCTGCCCGAGGACGCCACGGACGCGGCCCTGCGCTCCGACGTCCTGCACGGCCTTACCCGCACGCCCAGGACGCTGCCGCCGAAGTGGTTCTACGACGCGCACGGCAGCGAACTGTTCGAGCGGATCACCGAACTGCCCGAGTACTACCCGACGCGTGCCGAGCGCGAGATCCTGCTGACCCGTGCTCCGGAGATCTCCGCCGCGACCGGCGCCCGCACCCTCGTAGAGCTGGGCTCCGGGTCCTCGGACAAGACCCGGCACCTGCTCGACGCCATGCCCGACCTGCACACGTACGTGCCCGTCGACGTCAGTGAGAGCGCGCTGCGGCAGGCGGGCGAGGCGCTGATCGCCGAACGGTCCGGCCTCCATGTGCACGCGCTGATCGCCGACTTCACCGCGGCGCTCACCCTGCCGGACACACCCGGGCCGCGGCTCGTGGCGTTCCTGGGCGGCACGATCGGCAATCTGCTGCCCGTCGAGCGCGCGGGGTTCCTGGCGTCCGTGCGGGCGTTGATGTCGCCCGGCGACGCGCTGCTGATCGGCACGGACCTGGTCAAGGACCCGTCGGTGCTCGTGGCCGCGTATGACGACGCGGCCGGGGTGACGGCCGAGTTCAACAAGAACGTGCTGACGGTCGTCAACCGCGAGCTCGACGCGGACTTCGACCTGGACGCCTTCGACCATGTGGCCCTGTGGGACACGGAGCACGAGTGGATCGAGATGCGGCTGCGGTCGCGGACGGCGCAGACCGTGAAGATCCCGGCGGTCGGCCTCGCCGTCGACTTCGCCGCCGGGGAGGAGCTGCGTACCGAGGTCTCGGCGAAGTTCCGTGAGGACGGTGTGCGCGGTGAACTGGCCGCCGCCGCACTGGAGCTGACGCACTGGTGGACGGACCGCGAGGGGAGGTTCGCCCTGTCGCTGAGCGTCGCCCGGTGAGGCGCCCCGCCGGGCCGGTCCGCCGCGCGTGACCGGCCCGGTGTCCCGCGGCTCACATGTTCTCGGTCAGGGCCTCCGTGAGCCGGCGGGAGGCGCGCTTGGCCTCGGTGGTGGGGTCGGAGCCGGTCAGGACGGCGGTCATGTACTCCTTGATGGGGTTGTTGGCCTCGACGGCCCCCCACTGGGGTGAGGCGGGGGTTGCCCGGCCCTCCGCCGCGCCCGCCGCCATGGCCGCGACGCCGGACTTGTCCGCGACCCGGCCCGCGAGGGTCGTCTTGTTGGGCACGTAGTCCATCGACCGGGCCAGTTCGGTGTCCCACTTGGCGCCGACGAGGGCGGAGATGACGGCGACGGCTCCCGCGCTGTCGTCCGTGCTCTCGGGCACGACGAGGTCGGAGCCGCCGGTGAAGACGGCGCCGGGCTTGGCGGCCGTTTCGCCGGGGACGGGGAAGAACCCGAGGTCGTCCTTCAGATCGGGATTCTGGTGCACGGCGACTTGGGCGAGCCCGGGCACGGCCACCACCTGCGCGATGTCCCCCTTGGCGAACACCCCCACCAGGGGCGGGTTGTCCTCGTCGGTGTCCTTGGGCCCGTCGCCGAGCGCCTGGAGGCGTCGGTAGAAGTCCATGCCCCGCAGGGCCGCGGGCGTGTCCAGGGTGCCCGTCCACCGGCCGGAGCCGGCCGCGGACTCCTCGGCGAGTTCACCGCCCTCGTCCCAGATGAACCCGGCCAGCGTGTACCAGTCCTGTCCGGGGAGATAGATGCCCTGCTGCTGCCCGGAGTCGAGCTTCTTGGTGTCGGCGAGCCACTGTGCCCGTGTCTTCGGCGGCTTGTTGATGCCGGCCCGGGCGAACAGGTCCTTGCGGTAGACCACGACGCGGTTGGCGGCGTACCAGGGGATGCCGTACTGGTGGCCCAGGAACCGGCCGGGTTCCGCGAGGCCGGGCAGCCAGTGGTTCATGTCCCAGTCACGCATCGACTCCAGGGTCAGGTCGAGCAGCCCACCCTCGTCGACGTACTGGGCGACCTGGGTGTTGCCGACCTCGATGACGTCGGGCCCGGTGCCGTCGTCCGCCTTGAGCGCCTTGCTCACCTTGTCGCCGATCCCGCCCCACTCCTGGATGCGGAAGTCGAGCCGGATGTCGGGGTGCTTCCGCTCGAAGTCCTCGGTGAACCGCTTCAGGAAAGCGCCCGAGGCACTGCCCTTCATGAGCCACACGGTGACGGTCCGCTCGTCGCCGCCGGGCAGGAGCCCGCACGAGGTGAGCAGGAAGAGGGCGAGGAACACGACAGCGGCACGACTGGAGCGACGTCTCACGAGGGGGTCCTGTTCTGCCTTGCCGGAGATCCGGACAGGGAGGGTGCGCCCGACGTGGGGGACGAGCTCGTCGCTCGTACGGGTTGGCCGGATTTTGGTATAGACCATTGGTGGACGTCAAGGGTGTCCCGCCTTCGGTCTCCCGACGTCTCGCGCACCGCCGCGCTCTGCGGCACCGTGGAGTGACGCGTGGCACAGCGGCCACGGCCGAGAGGAGCACCCCTATGTCCGACCACACCTACCGCGTCACCGAGATCGTCGGCAGCTCGCCCGAGGGCGTCGACCAGGCCATCCGCAACGCGCTCTCCCGCGCCTCCCAGACCCTGCGCCAGCTGGACTGGTTCGAGGTCACGCAGATCAGGGGTCACCTCGAGAACGGCGAGATCGAGCATTTTCAGGTCGGGCTGAAGGTCGGCTTCCGGCTGGAGGACACGGACTGACCGACCCGGACACGGACTGACCGCTCCGGGCACGCGGTGCCGCTACGGCGCCGTCAGGTCCGTCCTTCCCGTTCCTGCGCCACCTTCAGCGCGGCCGACGCGGCCGCCCACCGTGCCCGTACGACCGTGAAGCCCGCCCGCTCGGCGTCCTCGCAGACCAGCTCGTCGTCGTCCACGAGGAGACGGATCTCGCGCGTGAGGGCGAGGCGGCGCAGGATCTCCAGCTTGGTGCGGCGGGCGGGCCTGCGGTCACCGTCGCGGCGCATGAACACGCGCCCCTGGGGCAGCCCGTGCGCGGCGAGCCAGTCCAGCGTGTCCCGCCGGCAGCGCTCGGGCCGCCCGGTCAGGTACATCACCTCGCACTCCTCGGCGCTCTCCTTCACCAGCGCCACGCCCCGCGCCAGCGGCGGATCGTAGGGCGCGGCCGCGAAGAACGCCTCCCAGTCGCGCGGCCCGCGCTCCAGGAACCGCTGCCGGTGCGCGGTGTCGGCGAGGGTGTTGTCCAGGTCGAACACGGCGAGAGGCCGGCCGTCCTCGCGCGCGGCGGCCCGCGGACCGCTGTTCTGCTCCGTCACGCGGCCCACCCTAGGCGCCCGGGGTGGCGCGACCCTTACCGGTGCCAGATCTGCCGGTAACCCTCCTGGTAGCCCGAGGGGTTCCATGTGGTGGCGCCTTTGCTGTTGGCGGCCGTGCTGATGTGGACGGGGGCGACGTATCCGCTGGCGGGCGTCGCGGAGAAGGCGCGGTTGAACTCGTCGATGATCTGCCAGCCCTGCAGGGACAGCGGTTCGGGCACGGTGGCGGACTGGTACTGCTTGTTGTTGACGCGCTCGAAGGCGGAGGGGTCGCCGTCGCCGGCACCGATGTTGAAGGGAGGGCCCTCACTCGCTTCGCCGGCGGCGCGGAAGGCTGGGGCGGCGTCGGCGAAGTACAGGTCGTTGATGGCGACGGAGTGTGTCCATTCGCCGCGGAAGCGCGAGAGGAGGGAGGAGACCTGCCGGGGGGTCCGGGTACTCGCGTCGGGGATCGGGATGTTCTCGGTCGCCAGCAGCCGCACCCCGGAGCAGGTGGCGAGCTGCTTCTTGATCAGGTCGGACTTGAACTTGGCGAACGGGATGGAGGCGTCGGTGAAGACGACGGTCCCGGCGTTGCCGTTGGAGTGAGCGATGATCCACTGGGCGCTGATCCGGGCCACGTCCTGGACCCTGGTGGTGACGTTGGCGAAGAGCCTGGGTTTCTCGCTGGGGCCCGGGGCGGCGACCGCGTGCCAGCCGACCAGAGGGATGCCCGCGGCGTTCGCCTGCTGGACCTGCCGCGAGGTCGAGTTGGGGTCGAAGCCGCCGATGACGATGCCCGAGGGCTTAAGCGCCACGGCCTGGCCGAAGGCCGACTGGATGCCGGCGGGTGTGCCACCGCCGTCGATCACCCGGACGTTCCAGCCGACGACCCTCGCCGCCTCCCTCACTCCCTTGGCGGCGCCCGCCACTCCTGGGTTGGTCATGGTCTGCGCGACGTAGACGATGTTCTTGCCGGACACCGCCGCGGGACCGCTCGTCGGCCCGTTCCAGGGGACGTCGGTCCGCTGGGCCCGTTCCACGGCGGCCTCGGCACGGGCGTGCACGGCGGGGCAGCCGTCGGGGCCCGAGGTGGGGTTCTCCGGGCCGGTCGACGACCCTCGTTCGCAGCCGGCGAGGAGGGCCGCCGCCACCAGCAGGGCCGCGGAGGCGAGCCGGGTCGGGAAGCCGGTGGGCACGGTGGTGCGGTTCATGGGCTGGTCCCTGGTGTGCTTCCGTCCGGAGGGGACGAGGACGGGGCGGACGACGGTCCGGTGGTTGTGTCGGGGGCCGAGGTGGCGCCGGTGCTCAGCCGTCGGCGGGCCGACCAGCCGGCCAGGCCGACGGCGATCAGCAGGGTGGCCCCGTTGAACAGCGGGATCACCCAGAAGTCCGCGCCGAGCTGGCCGATGCCGGAGAGGCCGACGGCGAGGACGGCGACGGCGACGAGGGTGCCGAGGGCGTTGGGACGTCCGGGTCTGATGGCGGTCGAGCCGAGGAGGGCGCCGACGAAGGCGGGCAGCAGGTAGTCGAGGCCGACGCTGGGGTTCCCGATCTGCTGCTGGGCCGCCAGCAGCACTCCCGCGAAGCCGACGATCAGTCCCGAGGCGGTGAACGCGTAGACACAGTACCGGCGGGTCGGGATGCCCACGAGGTCGGCGGCCCGGGGGTTGGAGCCGATGACGTACAGGTACCGGCCGAGCGGCAGCCGTTCCAGCAGCAGCCACAACACGAGGGCGAGGGCGAGCACGTAGAACGCCGGAACCGGGAGGCCGAGGAAGGTGGAGTCGTAGATGTCGGTGAAGGCGGCGGGCAGGCCCCGGGGGCCGGGGACGATCCGTCCGCCGTCGGTGATCCAGCCGGTGACGGCGTACATCATGCTGCCGGTCCCGAGCGTGGCGATGAAGGAGTCGATCCGGCCGAACTCGACGACGACGCCGTTGAGGACACCGACGACCGTCATGCCGGCGATCACCGTGAGGCAGGCGAGGGGCCAGGGCCATCCCTCGTTCACGACGAGCTGCATCACCATGACGTGCGCCAGGCCGAGGCCGTACCCGATGGAGAGGTCGAACTGCCCGGTCACGATGGGGACCATGGCGCCCAGCGCGAGGATGGCCGGGATCGACTGGCTGGACAGGATCGAGTCGACGTTGTCCAGGGTGGGGAACGTGCGGGGCAGGGCCAGGGAGAAGACCAGGAAGAGCAGGGCCGTGAGGGCGAGGAGGCCGTAGGTGCCGATGAGGTGCCCGACCGGAACGCCCAGCCCGCGCAGCCGTCCGGGCAGGACCGGTCGGCGTGGCCGGGTCCCCCGCGGTGAGGAGGGGCTGGGCGGGGTGGTCATCGGCTCGTCGCGGTTCCGGAAGGGGGCAGGGCCGAGGCCGCCCGGGTGAGCCCGGTGACGGTGAGGTCCGCGCCGCTCAGTTCGGCTGTCACCGTGCCGCGGACGAAGACCAGGGCGCGTCTGCACACGCCCGCGACCTCCTCGAAGTCCGTGGAGAGGAGCAGCACCGCGAGGCCGGCGGACAGCGCCTCGTCGAGCAGGCGGTGGATCGCGGCCTTGGCGCCGACGTCCACGCTCGCGGTGGGTTCCTCGAGGATCAGCAGACGCAGTCCAACCCGCAGCCAGCGGCCGATCACGACCTTCTGCTGGTTGCCGCCGGAGAGCGTGGCGATGGGCGCCTCGCTGTCGCGGGGACGGACCGAGAACCGTTCGATCAGGGTGGTGGCCTCCGCGCGTTCCCGGCGGGGGCTGATCCAGCGCAGTGCCGGCAGGCCTCCCGCACGGGGATTGGCCAGGAGGTTCTCCCGTACGGTCAGCTCGGGGGCGCAGCCCTCCCCCTGTCTGTCGCCGGTCACGAATCCGACGCCGAGCCCGACGGCGTCGGCGACCAGACGGGGGCGGTACGGCCGGCCGCCCAGCAGCGCCGTCCCTTCGAGGAGGGGCCGGGAGCCGGCGAGGGCCCGGCCCAGGTCCATGTGCCCGGCGCCCGTGAGACCGACCAGGCCGAGCACCTCCCCGGCCCTGACGTCCAGGCCGACCGGGCCGGCGCCGGGTGTGCGCACGCCGTCCAGGGTCAGGACGGCGGCGCCGTCGGCGGGAACGGCGGCGGGACGGTGGCCAACCGGTTCCTCGCCGACGATGTCGTGCACCAGGCGGGCCGGGCTGTGCCCCGCCAGCGGTCCGTGGCGCACCAGGCGGCCGTCGCGCAGCACGGCGAAGGTGTCGGCGACCTCGTACACCTCGTCCAGGCGGTGGCTGACGTAGAGGATGCCGCGTCCGCTGTCGCGGAGGGTGTGCAGGACATCGAAGAGGCGGGCGCAGTCCGCGGCGGGGAGGCGGGCCGTGGGCTCGTCGAGGACGATGAGCCGCGCCCGTGTCGCCAGAGCCCTGGCGACGGCGACGAGCGAGCGCTCCGCGGGGGCGAGGTCGGCGACGCGCGCGTCGGGGTCGAGCCGCCCGGAGACGGTCCGCAGGACCTCGACGCAGGTCTCCCGGGTCCGCCGCCACGAGATCAGCCCCGCCCGGCGTGCGTATCCGGCGCCCAGCGCGATGTTCTCGGCCACGGTCATCCAGTCCACGAGCCCGAGGTCCTGGTGGATGAAGGACATGCTCCGGGTGGCGGCAGGGGTGCCGAGGGGGTGCCCGGCCACCGTGATCCGTCCCGCGTCGGCGCGGTGGACCCCGGCGAGGACCTTGATGAGTGTCGACTTTCCGGCGCCGTTGGGGCCGAGGAGGGCGAGGACGCTGCCGGCCGGGATGTCGAGGTCGACGCCCTTCAGGGCGCGGGTACCGCCGAACCGTTTGCTGAGGCCGCGAATGCGGACCAGCGGCTCCGCGCCGAAGGGCGGGGGCGCCGTCGCAGAGGTGTCGGGAGTGTCTTGCACGGACATCTCCGGGGGTCGGCCTGGCGAGTTCTTCCCGACATGCACGAGGTGCACAGGTGCACAGGTGCACGAGCGGTACCAGTGGGACCGATCATTACATAGGCGACATTAAGGATCCCGTCATGATCCTTGGGTCTGTCGTGGCTTCAGGGCGTGTCGAGCCAGCATTCGGCCCAGATGACCTTGCCCTCCGGGATGTAGCGCGTTCCCCAGGCCTGGGCGAGCTGGGCGACGAGGAACAGGCCCCGGCCGCCCTCGTCCAGGGTGGCAGCGCGGCGCAGGTGCGGGGCGGTGTTGCTGGTGTCGGAGACCTCGCAGATCAGGGTGCGGTCGTGGAGGAGCCGTACCCGGATGGGCCCGGCCCCGTGGCGGACGGCGTTGGTGACGAGCTCGCTGAGCAGGAGCTCCACGGAGAACGCGATCTCGTCCAGTCCCCAGTCGGCCAGTTGACGGGTGGCGGCGGTGCGGACCTCGGCCACCCGGGCGGGGTCGGAGGGCAGCTCCCAGGTGGCGATCCGGCGGGGGTCCAGGGCGTGGGTGCGCGCGACGAGCAGCGCGATGTCGTCGGCGGGGTGGGCGGGCGCCACGGTGTCCAGGACGGCCTGACAGGTGTCCTCGGGTGTGTGGTCCGGATGGGCCAGGGCCTCGCACAGGTGGTCGAGGGCCTCGTCGATGTCCCGCTCCCGGTCCTCGATGAGCCCGTCGGTGTAGAGGACGAGCCGGCTGCGCTCGGGGATGTCGATCTCGGCGGTCTCGAAGGGCAGTCCGCCGAGTCCGAGCGGAGGCCCCGCGGGCAGTTCGAGGAGCGAGACGGTGCCGTCGGGGCGGACCAGCGCCGGCGGTGGGTGGCCGGCGCGGGCCATGGCGCACCGCTTCGAGGTCGGGTCGTAGATGGCGTAGAGGCAGGTGGCGCCGATGATGCCCATGCTGTCGGCCGCGGGGTCGTCCTTGCCCTCCTCGCGGTCCAGGCGCACCACGAGGTTGTCGAGGTGGGTGAGGACTTCCTCCGGAGGGAAGTCGAGCTCGGCGAAGCTGCGTGCGGCGGTCCGCAGGCGGCCCATCGTGGCGGCCGAGTGCATGCCGTGACCGACGACGTCGCCGACGAACAGGCCGATCCGGGTGCCGGAGAGGGGGATGACGTCGTACCAGTCCCCGCCCACTCCGGACTCGGCCGGCAGATAGCGGTGGGCGACCTCGACGGCGTCCAGCTCGGGCAGACCACGCGGTAGCAGGCTGCGCTGCAGGGCCAGGACCATGGTGCGCTCGTGCGTGTAGCGCCGGGCGTTGTCGATGGAGAGGGCGGCGCGGGTGGCCAGTTCCAGGGCCAGGGCACGGTCGTCGTCCGCGAAGGGCGCCGGGTCCTGTCCGCGGTAGAAGCTGGCGACACCGAGGACGACACCGCGGGCGGCGAGGGGGACGGTGATGAGGGAGTGGACGTGGGCGAGCAGCCGCTCGGAGTGCTCGGGGTCCTGGGCGAGCCAGCCCGCGGCGGCCTTCAGGTCGGGTTCCAGTACCGCCTGCCCGGTGGACAGGCAGCGCAGCTGGGGTGTCGTCGGATGGAAGTCCATCCGTTTGCCCACGGGGCTGAAGGGGAGGTCGTCACGGATGCCCTGGACCACCGTGCGCAGCAGGTCGCCGGGAGGGTCCGCTGGCTCGTCGCCGCGCAGGACGGCCTCGGACAGGTCGATCGTGACGAAGTCGGCCAGGCGCGGGACGGCCGTCTCGGCGAGTTCCTCGGCCGTGCGGCGTACGTCCAGGGTGGTACCTATGCGGGTACTGGCCTCGGAGAGCAGCTCCAGTCGGCGTCGTGCGGCCAGGGCGTACTTCGCCACCTCCGGCTCGCCGACCAGCACGAGCCCTCCGGTCGGCGCGGAGGCGTCGGCGGAGCCGGCGCCCGAGCCGTCGGTTCCGCCGGGGCCGTGGGGCACGCCTCCGTCGGTGCCGGTGGCGCCCGGGGCCCGTGAGGTGCCGGAGAGCGGTTCCGAAGGTGCGGTGAGCGGCCCGTGCCCGTGCGGCAGGGCGACGGCGGAAGGTTCCGACGGCCCGCCGGGGAGGGCGAGGGCCGCGGCGCGGGAACGGGTCGGCCGGTCGGCCGGGCGCGGGACGGGGAACGGCTGCCGGGGGGCGAGGCCCGGGAGGACGGCCTCGATGGCGATGCCCTCCACCCCGGAGGAGCTCGTCATGGGGTGGCTCATCAGCGTCACCCGGCGACCGTCGGAGAGCGCCACGTCCACGGCGGCCCGCAGCCCGGAGGAGAGCAGCTCGGCGGCCTTCTGCCGGAGGACCGCCCGATCGCCGGGGCGCAGCTCCCGGGACAGCTCGTCCACTCCCACGGTGCGGCCCAGCCCGGCGGCGGCGCCCGCCGCGGGGAGGGAGGCGTCCAGGTAGGTCCGCAGCAGAGCGCGCTCCCGTGCGGAGCTCTGGCCGAGCAGCCGCCCCTCGATGGCCTCGGCGGCCTTGCGTATCACCGTGACCAGCGCCGGGTCCTCGGCGGAGCGCGGATAGCCCAGGCACAGGACGCCCTCGACGGTACCGCTGAGGGGGTCGCGGACGGGCAGCGCGCGGCAGGCGCTCGCCTGGGAGCGCTCGGCGAAGTGCTCGGCCCCGTGCACCCGGATGAGCTGCCGGTCCGCGAGCGCCAGCCCGATTCCGTTCGTGCCGGCGACCTGCTCGGCGAACACGAATCCCGGGACGCTCTGGATCGCCGGGAGGCTCCGGGCCATGGAGGCCTCTCCGAAGCGGCGCAGCAGGACGGTCCCGTTCGCGTCGGCGACGGAGATGTTCATGCTGCTGCCCGCGAACCTGCGCTGCAGCCGGTCGACCACGGGAGTGGCGGCCCGGACGAGCCGGCCGTCCGCGTCGAAGTCCTCCCGGAAGGGAAGCTCGCTCTGGTCCGGCGACAGGCCCAGGGCGCGGCTGCGCTGCCAGGAGTTCAGGATCGATGGGCGCACTCCACCGTCGACCGGCTCACCCTGCATGAACCGTTCGCGGTTGTGCGCGGGCGCCGCGCCACCTGCCGCGCGCCCCGCCGCTATCGGCGTTTCGCCGGAACGAACCACGTTCCGCCCCACTCACTCCCCGGGATACCTACTCCTCGGACAAACTAGTAACTTTCGAAACTTCCTGGCATTGACGAGGATACGGGCAAATCGAGCTACGAGTCACCGTTCACCAGAGGTATCGCGTGCTTCGAGGGTCAGGTGAGGCGGAGGAGGACGGCGGACGGGGCGTCGGGAAGGTGCAGGGAGAGTTCGGCGGTGGCGGGGTCCCACGTCGTGGTGGCCCGGTGCGTGGAGGGGTGGAGGACGTCGACGCGCACCTCGCCGGCCCTCAGGTGCTGCAGCGAGAGGGTCACGTCCTGGTCGCCGCCGGGACGGCGCCAGACGGTGATGTAGGTGGCGCCCGGAGCGTGCAGGGCCAGGGCCAGCCATGTGTCGTCCCAGGCGGGCAGGCCCAACGGCCACAGCGGCAGGGCTTCCGGGAGGTCGGCGCGGATCTCCTTGTACACGGCCACCGCCTCGTGGACCAGGGCGCGGGCCTCGGGCGACAGTTCCGTGAGGCGCCCGGAGAGGTGGATACGGCCGAGGAGCGCGCTCGCCATGGTGAACGCCACCTCGTCGAGGGAGTCCTCGGGCCGTGGGTACGCCCAGACGGCACCCTGTTCGGGGGTGACCGCGGTGGGGGCGGCGGCCGCGACGGGCGCGTACTCCAGGAGGTTCTCCTGGTCGCTGGTGGACTGCAGCTGGACGCGCGAGAGCAGTGCGTGATCCATGCGCATGCCGCCGGAGGCGCAGTTCTCCAGCACCAGGTGGGGGTGGCGGTCGAGGATGCCGTCGAGCCAGTCGAGGTGGGCGCGGTTGTGGCCGAGGAGTCCGGCACCGGGTGCCTCACCGGGGTCGGCGCTGGTGCCGGAGCCGGGGTTGATGTTGTGGTCCAGCTTCAGGTAGCCGACGCCCCACTCCCCCACCAGGCGGTCCACGACCCGGTCCAGGTGGCCGCGGGCGGCGGGGTGGCGCAGGTCCAGGTGGTGACGGCCGTGCTCGACGAGGCGTACGCCCGCGCGGCGGAAGAACGCCTCCTCGGGCAGGCTCTCGGCGAGGGGGCTGCGCACCCCCACCACCTCGGGCTCCAGCCACAGGCCGGGGATCATGCCCCGGTCCCGGACGCGGTCCAGTACCTCGTGGATGCCGCGCGGGCCGGGGAAACGGGAGGCGGCCGGTTCCCAGGCACCGACGCTGTCCCACCAGCCGTCGGCGTCGTCGTACCAGCCCGCGTCGATGACGAAGTACTCGGCGCCCGCCTCGGCGGCGGCGTCGACCAGCGGCAGCAGCTTGGCCGTCGTGGGGTCGCCCATCAGGCAGTTCATGTAGTCGTTGAAGATCACCGGCAGCCGCTGGTGGTCGGGGTGCGGGCGCCGCAGCGCGCGGCGGTAGCGGGTGAGGACCGCGAACGCGCCGTCCGGGCCGCCGTCGGTGGAGAGGGCGAGCGCCGCGGGGACCGTGCGGAACGACTCGCCGGGCGCGAGGGCCTGGCGCCAGTTGTGGTGGGAGTCGCCCGGCCCGGACAGGGCGACGTACGCCGCGTCCTCCCGTTCACCGCACTCCCAGCGCCAGCCGCCCCCGTTGTGCTCGATCTGCCACACCCAGGTCCGGCCCGTCAGGCGGTCGGTCAGACCCCCCATCGGCAGCGAGCCGCAGCTCGACCAGGCGCCCTGACCGGCACGTTCGAAGGTGCCCCGGCCGTCGTGGGAGCGGATGCGGCCGAACAGCGCGGGCGAGGTGAGGCGCAGGGGGCGGCGCTGCCAGCGGCACTCGGCGAGCCAGTCGTTCTCGGCCCACAGTAGGTCGGAGGTGCCGAGCCCTTCCGCTCCGCCGCTGGTCAGGCAGCCCGCGGCGAGTGTGGTGACGGACTCGAGGGAGAGCGTCCCGTCCCCCTCGTTGCGCAGGACGACCTCGCCGCGCAGGGCGGGGACGCCGTCCGGCGAACGATAGGTCACCTCGGCGGCCAGGCCGCTGACGGGGTCGTACAGCTCCACGGTGAGGGTGTGCCAGACACCGTCACGGCCCGTCCGGTGGGAGCGGTGGCGCAGCCGTTCGCCGATGGCCGTGTCGATGAAGCGATTTCCCGACCAGGTGCGGCCGTGCCCCGCCGCCGTCACCTCCACCAGCGGCAGTGGGGCGCCCGGGCGTTGCTCGACGGTCGCCTCGCCGGGGGCTCCGAGGCGTACCAGCCGGACCGTGCCGTCGTCATCGATGCCGATTTCCAGTTCGAGGGCCTCGTGGCCCCAGCGGATGGTCTGCTGTGCGTCGGGCACGGTCACGGTGGTGATGTCCTTTCGGCTCTGGGAGGCGGAGCTGCCGGGGGGGGGTGCCGGGGGGGGCTGCGGGTCAGCTCTGGGCTCGTGACAGGCGGATCATGTTCCAGGAGAGCGGCTCCAGTTCGGCGCGGAGCACTCCGTCGGTGACGGTGGTGCCGACGGCGGCGTGCGGAGTGACGCGGTCCTGGTGGTCCAGGGTGTTACGGGCCTCGGGGTCGGCGTCGGCCAGGGCCAGGTGCTCCACCACGGTGTGGGCGTCGACTCCGCGCAGGTCGATCTCCAATGGCAGGGCGGTGCTCTGGCCTCGGTTGACCGCGAAGACGGTGACGTCACCGGTGGCGTCGTCGGTCACGGCGGTGGCGTGCAGGAGCGACACCTCGCCGAACTTGGCGGTGGTGTACGTGGGACTGTCCACCTCGACGCGCAGCACCCGGCCGCGCCCGTACGCCGACGCCTGCGCGAACGGGAAGAACGTGGTCTGCCGCCACGCCGGGCCGCCCGGCTCGGTCATGATCGGCGCGATGACGTTGACGAGCTGGGCCAGGGACGCGGCGGTGACGCGGTCGGCGTGCCGCAGCAGCGCGATGATCAGCGAGCCGAAGACCACGGCGTCCGTGACGGTGTAGACGTCCTCCAGCAGACGCGGCGCCTGCTGCCAGTCCTCGACCTGGTGCGGGTTGGGACGGCTCTGGTACCAGACGTTCCACTCGTCGAAGGACAGGTTGATGCGCTTCTGCCGCTTGAGCCGCGCGCGGACGTGGTCGCAGGTGGCGACGACCGAATCGATGAAGTGCTCCATGTCGACGGCGGACGCGAGGAAGGAGTCCCGGTCGCCGTCGGCCTCCTCGTAGTAGGCGTGCAGCGAGATGTGGTCGACGAGGTCGTACGTGGCCTCTAGGACGGTGGCCTCCCAGGCGGCGAACGTCTCGATGCCGGAGCCCGAGCTGCCACAGGCGACCAGTTCCAGGCCGGGCTGGATCATCTTCATGGCGCGGGCGGTCTCGGCGGCGAGCCGCCCGTACTCCTCGGCCGTCTTGTGCCCGATCTGCCAGGGGCCGTCCATCTCGTTGCCGAGGCACCACATCTTGATGCCGTACGGCTCCTTCGCTCCGTGGGCGACGCGGCTGTCGGACAGCTCGGTGCCGGCGGGGTGGTTGCAGTACTCCAGCAGCCGTATGGCGTCCTCCAGCCCGCGCGTGCCGAGGTTGACGGCCATCATCGGCTCCATGCCGGTCTTCTCGCAGAAGGCCATGAACTCACCGAGACCGAACTCGTTGGTCTCGGTGGTCTTCCAGGCCAGGTCCAGCCGGGTGGGCCGTTCCTCGCGCGGGCCCACGGTGTCCTCCCAGCGGTAGCCGGAGACGAAGTTGCCGCCCGGGTAGCGCACGGTGGTGACGCCCAGCTCACGGACCAGGTCCAGGACGTCCTGGCGCAGGCCGTCGGCGTCGGCGGTGGGGTGGCCGGGCTCGTGGACGCCCGTGTAGACGCAGCGGCCCAGGTGCTCGACGAACGATCCGTACAGCCGGGGGTGGACGGCTCCGACGCCGAAGGCCGAGTCGAGGGTGAACCGGGCGGGAGTGAGGGGGCGGGGGTCGGACATGACTGCCTCTCGGTGACTTCTGGTTGGCTTCTGGGGTTGGCTTCTGGTTGGCTTCTGAGGGGGCTGTCAGAGGGCGAGCGCACAGACCACGGACCGAGCGGACACCACCTGGTCCGGCTGGTCCGGCGGCTGAAGCGCTCCGTCGTCCAGGACGCGCAGCGCGGCGAGCGTGCCGCTGTGCTGGTTGGCGACCAGCAGGTGACCGGCCGCGTAGGTCAGGCCGCGGGGCCAGGTGCCGCCGCTCGATGTCTCGCCGATCGGTTCCGGGGTGATGCCGGTGACGTCGAACGCGGCCACGGTGTCGGCGCCGCGGTTGGTCAGCCAGACGTAGCGCCCGCAGGGTGAGCCGACGATGCCGCCAGGCTGGTTGACGACGTCCCGGGCCGTGGTGGCGGGCACGGTGGCGAGGGCGGTGAGGGTGCCCGTGGCGGCGTCGTACCGGTGGCAGGTGAGGGTGGAGGACAACTCGTCGGCGCTGAACACCCGTTCCCCGTCGGGGGCGAAGGCGAGGTGGCGGGGGCCGGAGCCGGCGCGCAGCGGGCTCACCGCCGTCCGTTCGAGGGTTCCCGTGCCGGGATCGAGGCGGTAGGTGAACACCGCGTCCGCCCCCAGGTCGGTGGCCAGGACGAAGCGGCCCGCCGGGTCGACGAGGATCTGGTGCGCGTGGCTGCCCTCCTGCCGTCCGGTGACGGGACCCGAGCCCTCGTGGACCACGAAGTCGGTCGGCTCCAGCAGGCTCCCGTCCGCGTCGAGGCGGTGCACGGCCACGCTGCCGGGCACCTTGTCGCTGCCGTAGTTGGCGGTCAGGAGCCAGTTTCCGTCCGGGTGGACGGTGAGGTGGCACGGGTTGGCGCCGCCACTGTCGGCCGGGGCTCCCAGCGTGGTGAGGACGCCGTCGTGGCGCCGGGCGACGGCGCTGACCGTGCCGGAGTCGGTCTCGTTCGTGCTGTAGACGACGTCGAGGGTCGGGTGGGCGGCCAAAAAGGACGCACCGCTGACGGGGAGCGGCGGCACCCCGGTGTCGTACGCCAGTCCGCCGGTCGACGGATCGAGCCGCAGGGCGGAGAGCCCGGTGCCCTCACCTCCGGTGTCGGGGGTGTAGGAGCCGACGAGGACGTGAACCGGGGGGTGTGAAGCGGGCGTTGGCATGGGGGTTCCGGGGGTTCCTTGGGACGGGCGGGCGTGGGCGGAGCGGGGATGGGGACTTGGGGTCGTCCGTGTCCGGACTGCTGGGTCGATCGGCGCGGCCGGAAGTCCGGGCGTTCAGGTCGGGCCGGGCGACCGGCAGTTTGGACCGGGCGGTTGGCAGGCGGGTGGGTCGGCCGGCGGGACGGGCCGGGCGACCGCGGCGTTCGCGGTCGAGCGACCGGGGCGTTCGGGGTCGGGCGAGGTCGGTCCGGCCGCGTCGGTCCGACCGGACCGGACCGGACCGGCCAGTCGGACAGGTCCGCCGATGTGGTCGGGGCGGTAGGGGCAGTATGGCGGTAGGGCGGTAGGGGCGATCAACCAGACCGGAGCGGACGGGCCGAACCAGTCGGACCAGACGGCCGGCCAGACAGTCGGCCAGGCAGGCCGGGTCACTACGGTCGGGTCGACGGGCCGAGCGGGTCGGCCAGGCCGGCTGGGGCAATAGGGCGATGGGGCACGGTCGTGCCGAACCGGCTGGGCCGGGTCGGACGGGGTGGTCGGGTGGTCGGGTGGTCGGGTGGTCGGGTGGTCGGGTGGTCGAGTCAGCCAGGCAGGCTGAGGCAGGCGGGCACGGTTGGGCCGAGCGGCTGGGCCGGGTCGGACGGGGTGGTCGGGGGGTCGGGTCAGCCGGAGTGGTCGGGCGACGGGCCGGGTCGGCAGGGGTGGTCGGGCGACGGGCCCGGGCGGCCGGGCCGGACGGCCAAGTCGGGTCAGCGGACGATGTCGTCGTGGTGGTCGAGGAGTTCCAGCTCGTGGCGCCTGGGCAGGCCCTCCCAGTCGCCCGTGGTGCTGACGGCGAAGGCGCCGAGCAGGGCCGCCGTCCGCAGGCGCCTCTCCGGTGGTTCGCCGGCGAGCAGTTCCGCTAGGTAGCCGGCGACGAACGCGTCTCCCGCGCCCACCGAGTCGAGCACGGTGACGGGGACGGCGGGCTGTCGGTGTTCCTTGCCGTCGAGGAGCGCGTACGCGCCCTCGGCACCCAGCTTGATGACGGCCCCGTTCGGCCCGAGGGCGCAGATCCCCTTGGCGAGTTCCTCCGGGTCGTCGGTGCCGGGCACCGCGAGCCGGGCCTCGTGCGGTCCCGCGAAGACCAGGTCGCTGCGGCGCACGAGCGGCAGCAGCGTGCGCGCGGCGTCCTCCTCGCTCCACAGCAGCGAGCGGTAGTTGATGTCCAGTGAGACCGGCACTCCGGCATCCACCGCGATGTCCACCGCCCGGGTGACGGCACGGGACGGTCCCTCGCCCAGTGCCGGGGTGATGCCCGTGATGTGCAGGACGGCCGCACCGGCGACGAGGTCCTCGGGAACGTCCTCGGCGGACAGCCGGCAACCGGCCGTGTGGGTGCGGTAGTAGCGCGCGCGGCTGTGCGTGACCGTACGGCGTTCCCGCAGCAGGAGGGAGGTGGGGGCGGGATCGCGGGGGGCGACGGTGGTGACGCCTTCCGCGCGCAGTTCGCGGAGGATGAGGTCGCCGAGCGGGTCGTCGCTGACCCGGCCGATCCAGGTGGCGGATCCGCCGAGCCGGCTGACGCCCACCGCCACGTTCGACTCGGCCCCCGCGAGGCCCAGGCGCAGGCCGGCACCCACGGCCAGCGGACCGGCGTCGGGTGCGGCGAGAACCGCGAGGGCCTCTCCTACGGTCACCAAGGAGCGTTCCTGAGAAGGGCCGTTCACGAGCCCACCTCCTGATCGCGGGGCTTGGCCCGGATCGTGGCCAGCAACGTGCGCGCCCTCGCGGTGAGGGCGTCGAGGGCGTCCGGTGCCGGGTTCCGGTCCGCTCCGCGGAGGAGCGGGGAGCCGATGCCCACCGCGTGGGCGCCCGCGTCGAGGTAGTCGCGGGCCTGGTCGACACCGACGCCGCCCACGGCGACGAGCGGGACGTCCGGCAGCGGTGCCCGCAGTTGCCGAAGGTGGGCGGGCCCGCCCGTGCTCGCCGGGAAGAGCTTGACGGCGGCGGCACCGGCCCGCCAGGCGGTGAACACCTCGGTGGGTGTCCAGGCTCCGGGGTAGCACGGGATGCCGCTGTCGGCGGCGTCGCGGATCACGTCCGTGTCCACGACCGGGGCCACCAGGAACTCGGCGCCGGCCGCGAGCGCGTCCCGGGCGTCGCCCGTGGTGATGACGGTGCCGGCACCGACCGCTACCTCGGGGCCGAGCTCATCCCGGATGCGGGCGAGCGCGTCGAGCGCCCCCGAGGTGGTGAGCGTGACCTCCAGGCAGGTGATGCCCCCGGCCGCGAGGGCACGGGCCGCGGCGGGCAGTCCCGTGGCGTCGGCCGACCGCAGGATGGCCATGACACGGGTCCGGTCCAGCTGTGGGGTCGGAGCGGGACGCGCCGTCATGAACCCACCGCCGCGGGGGACTTGCCGGTTCCCTGGGTGTCGGTCATGCGAGATTCCTTTGCAGCACGGTGCGTCGGTAAACGCGTGAAAACTTTCGGTGATCCCGTGGTCACTTGAGGCCGGAGGTGGCGATGCCGGAGATGAAGCCGCGCTGCATGATCAGGAAGAGCGCGAGCACGGGGACCACGTACATCACGGTGCCCGCCGCCACGAGGTTGAAGAGCATGCCGCCGTGCTGGTTGACGTAACCGGTGGCGAGTTTGACCGCGAGAGTGGTGTGGTCGTCGTCCAGCAGCAGGGCGGGCGCGACCCAGTCGCCCCAGGTCCAGCTGAAGGACAGGATCAGGCTGGTGGCGATGACCGGCCAGGACTGGGGCAGGAAGATCCGCCAGAAGATGCGGATCTGCCCGCAGCCGTCGACGATCGCCGCCTCCTCCAGTTCCTTGGGCATGTTGGTGAAGAACTGCCGGAACAGGAAGATCAGGTACGGGGCGCCGCACAGACCCCACAGCACCCACGGCACATAGGTGTTGACCAGGCCGGCCCTGGCGAACAGCAGATAGGTCGGGATGAGCGTGATGATCTGGGGCAGCATCATCGTCGACATCATCACGCCGAAGACCACGCGCTTGCCCGGGGCGTCCAGCCGGGCCAGACCGTAGCCGGCCCAGGCGGAGGCCAGCGTGACCAGAATCGCGTAGGTGCCGGCGACCATCAGCGAGTTGCGGGCGAAGCCGAGGTAGTCGAAGAAGGTCAGGGCGTGCTGGAAGTTGTCCAGGGTGGGGTGGTGGGGCCACCAGTGGACGGGGAGGGCGCGTATTTCGGAGGGCGCCTTCAGTGCGGTGATCGCGAGCCAGCCGAAGGGGCCGAGGAAGAGGACGAGCACTCCGACGAGGAGCATGTAGACGACATGGCGTCTGGCGAACACCATCACTTGCCTCCGATCGTGCGGGGCTTGTTCTTCGCCGACTCCGGCTCCACGGAGTAGAAGACCACGCCCTTGCTGAGCCTGAAGACGAGGAAGGTGACGAAGACGATGATCGCGAAGAGCACCCACAGCAGGGCGGAGGCGTACCCGTAGCGTCCGTTGGCGAAGTACTGGGCGAACACGTTGATCATGAACAGGTAGTTGCTCTCGGGGACGGCCGAGACGCCCTTGGGGGTGGGGTCGAGCGAGATGAGCAGCGGGGCGAAGGTCTGCAGGGCGGCGATGATCCCGGTGACCACCTGGAAGAACAGCACGGGGGAGAGCAGCGGCAGGGTGATCCGGGTGAAGGACTGCCAGGGACTCGCGCCGTCCACCCGTGCCGCCTCGTGCAGCTCCTTGGGTATGTCCTGGAGCCCCGCCAGCGAGATGATCATGACGTTGCCGACACCCCACATCGTCAGCGTGATCAGCACCCAGCGGGCGTACGGGTCGGCCAGCCAGGTCACCCCGTTGGTGTCGAAGGCGTCCAGCAGACCGTTGGCCGCGCCGGAGTCCCGGTCGAAGATCAGCTTGAAGGTGAGGGCGGCACCGACCGGCGGCACCACGGCGGGCAGGTACAACAGGGTGCGGAACAGTCCGCGGGCGCGTATCGGCTGGTTCACCAGCACCGCGAGGAACAGTCCCGCGACGATCGTCAGCGGCACGGTGATCGCGGTGAACACTCCGGTGCGGACCAGGCTCTGGATGGTCTCCGGGTCGCTGAAGAGCTCCCGGTAGTTGTCCAGCCCCACGAAGCGGGAGTTCGGGGAGAGCCCGTCGGAGTTGGTGAAGCTCAGCCACAGCGCGTACCCGAGCGGGAAGGCCGTCAGGGCCAGGAAGCCCAGCGTCCAGGGGCCGAGGAACACATAGAAGGCCCAGGCCCTGCGCGTCCGCAGCGAGCGGCCGCGGCTCCGCCGCGCGCCCGGCCGGGCGGCCGTCTCCGCGGTGGGAGGCGGCGCACCCGGCCCGGCGGCCGGTCCGAGAAGCTGACCGGTGCTCACCCCACCAGCTCCTTGCCCTTGGCGAGCTGGTCGTTCATGCGGGAGTTGAGCTCGTCGGCGACCTTCCCGGCCGAGGTGCCGGACTTGACGGCGTCCGGCAGCACCTTGCTGAGCACCGCGTCGAGGGCGTCCACCTGGGCGTACGGGGAGAAGGGCAGCACCGAGAAGTACGGGGTCTCACGGTGCTGGACCTCGAACGCCTGCTTCTGGAAGGCCGTGCCCTGCGGCATCTGCGAGCGCAGCGACGTCAGAGAGGGGATGCCCCAGCCGCTGGAGGCACGCGCCTTGGCGGGGTCGCCGGCGAAGTACCACTCGAAGAGCTTCCAGGCGGTGTCCTTGTTCTTGGCGTCCTTGGGGATCCAGAAACCGGTGGCGCCGAAGCAGGGGCTGACGCGGTGGCTGCCGAGCTGCGGTGCGGGCGCGAACCGCGAGACCTTGGACAGCTTGGCGTCGCCGCCGATCACCCCGCCGAACCAGTAGCCGTTGGAGCTCATCGCCATCCGGTTGGCCTGGTAGGTCGGCCCGTCCCAGCCGTCCGGGTTCGGGTTGACGACGTTCGGGCCGATGTCGGCCTTCGCGTACTCCAGGTACCAGCCGAGCGCCTTGAGCGCCTCGGGCGAGGAGAAGTCCACCGTGGTCAGGTCGTCGCTGAACACGCTGCCGCCCGCCGACGCGGTCATGCCCGTGAGCTGGGCGAAGACGCCCATGCCGGTGGCGTTCAGCCCGTAGACCTTCACCTTGCCGAGCCGGCGCTTGACCAGCTTCTTGCCGAGATCCAGCAACTCGTCGTAGGACAGGGGCTTCGTGTCACTGGGGAGGTCCACGTTCGCGGCGTCGAACATGTCGGTGCGGTACCAGAGCATCGCGTCCTGCGAGTAGTCCTTCGCGAGGCCGTACCGGGGACCCGCGCCCTGCTTCTCGCCGTCGTAACGCCACACGTCGTTGACGGGGTCGAGGTCGGAGGCCTTCAGCACGCTGCTCTTGGCGAAGTACGGGTCCAGGTCGGTCATCAGTCCGCGCGCCGCGAAGTACGGCGTCTGCGTCGCGCCGGTGCTGCGCACCACGTCCGGCGGGTTCTTGCTGGCCAGCATGGCGTTGAGCTTGGCGATGTCGTAGGTGATGACGCTCAGGTGCACATTGAACAGCTGCTCGATCTGGGCCTTGGTCTTCTTGTCCCACTCGTCTGCCACCGTCATCACGGTGAGGGTCTTCTTGCCGCCGCCGGAAGAACCCGAGCCGCCCACGGAGGCGGCACAGCCGGACAGCGCGGTCGCACCGAGGGCGACACCGGAGTAGGTGAGGAAACGGCGTCTGTCGAGAGACCCGGTGGTCGGGACGGACATGCTGGTGAACCTTTCTACGGGGACTACGACGCGTGCGGGCGCATACGGAGCGGCCGCGGGGAGCGGAGGGGGACTGAGCGGGTACGGAGCCGAGCCGGCAGGCAGCGGCGGACTCGCTCATCCATGGGGGGAGATGTCCAGGCGGGGCGCACACGTCGTCGCAGACGTGTGACGGCATCGGCGTCGGCCGGCCGCGGGGGCGACGGTGGTCGTGTCCGCGGCAGGCCTGAGGGGGCGTCTCATGGCGCACCCGACCCATGGCCGGTGATGGCTGAATGGTGCTGTGGACGAGATGACCGGTTTCTCTGGCTCTGCTCGGACCTATCGCTTATTTCCGTCCGAGGAAACCGGTTGACTGGAACTGCTGGCGAACGTTAGGTTGCGGCGCCAGAAGGTGTCAAGGGGTTGGAACGCGCCACCGCCGGACACGCCGAACGGCTCCGGACGCACCGCGCAATGGAGGGGGTCAGATGCCCGAACCGCCCGTCAGGGCCAGGCTGGTTGACGTCGCAGAGGCCTCGGGGGTCTCCAAGGCCACCGTGTCCAAGGTGCTCAACGGCCGCCAGGATCTCTCCGTACGACCGGAGACGCGCAGGCGCATCCACGAGGCCGCCGAAGCGCTCGGCTACCGCCCGCACTCGGGGGCCCGGGCCCTGGCCGGAGCGAGCACGCACGCGCTGGCCCTGCTGGTCCCCGCCCTCGCCAACCCCACCTACGTCACCATCGCCCGCGGCGCCTACCAGCGCGCCCGTGAGCTGGGCTATCTGTCCCTGCTGGCAGAGGACTTCGACGGCCAGGAAGCCGACGAGTCCTTCAACGACCTGGTGCAGGACGGCAGGGTCGACGGACTGCTCATCGCCTCCGCACGCCCCGGTCACCCCCTCCTCGACGCCCTGGGCCGCAGCCGCGTCCCGCACGTCTTCCTGAACCGCTCGGTCGCGGGCTCCGGCCGCAACGTCACCATGGACGTGGCCCGTTCGAGCGTCACCGCCCTCGACCACCTGCACGACCTCGGTCACCGCGCGGTCGGCCATATCGCGGGCCCGCAGGGCATCACTCCCAGTGAGGTCCGCAAGGAGGCGTTCCTGCGGCACGCCCGCGAACTCGGACTGTCCGCCGCGCCGGTGGCGTCCGGGGACTTCACCGAGGACGGCGGTGTGAGCGCGGCCCTGGAGCTGCTGCGTCCGGCCGACGGCGGTACGCGCCCACCGGTCACCGCCCTCTACACCAGCTCTCTCGCCCAGGCGATCGGTGCCATGGCCGCGGTCCGGGACCTCGGCCTGCGGATCCCGGAGGACGTCTCCGTGGTCGGCAACGACGACCTGCCCGTCGCCGGCCACCTCTCGCCCCCGCTGACCACGGTGGCGATGCCCCTGTACGAGCTGGGCACCGCGGCCGTGGAGGCGCTGGTGGCCGCGATCCAGGGGCAGCCCATGGGGGACGTCGTCGTACCCACCGAGCCGCGCCTCGTGCTGCGCGGCTCCACGGCAAGTCCGGGAGAGACTCCATGAGCCGTGCCGGTCTCACACGCTTCACGGGACGTACCGCCCTGCTCACCGCGGCCGCGTCCGGCATCGGCGAGGCCACCGCCCACCGGCTCGCCGCCGAGGGGGCCTCGGTGCTCGTCACCGACGTGGACGGCGAAGGCGCCCGCCGGGTGGCCGAGGAGATCGGCGCCGAAGGCGGCCGGGCCCGGCACCGCGCGCTCGACGTCACCTCGGTCGACGCGTGGACCGAGGCCGTCGAAGACGTGACGTCGTGGACCGGTCACCTCGACGTCCTGCACCTCAACGCCGGGCGCAACCTGCCCGGCGCGGCACACGAGTTGGACGACGCCGCCTGGCACGACCAGCTGCGGCTCTGCCTCGACTCGGTGTTCTACGGCGTACGGGCGACAGTCCCGCTGCTCCGTACCGGCCACGGCGCGGTGGTGATCACCTCCTCCATCCACGCGGCCGTCGGCTTCAAGGGTTTCCCCGCGTACGCGGCGGCCAAGGGCGGTATCGGCGCCCTGGTACGCCAGCTCGCCGTCGAGTACGGCGGACAGATCCGGTTCAACTCGGTCCTCCCCGGCGCGGTGGTCACGGCCCTGTGGGCCCGGACGCCACAGGAATACCGGGACCGGACCGCCGCACGCACACCGGTCGGCCGGCTCGGCACCCCCGAGGACATCGCGGCCGCCGTGGCCTTCTTCGCCTCCGACGACGCCGCCTTCATCACGGGGCAGAACCTGCTCGTGGACGGCGGCCGCAGCATCACTTCCCAGGAGTAGGACGGGACGGGCGCGCGCCGAACGCGCGCGCCGCCGCGCGAACGGCCCGCAGGGCCCCCGCTCCCCCAGCCCCACCGCCCCCTTCCGCTTGTCCGCACCCACGCCCCCGCGCACTCCTTTCACTCACACCCGCACGCACCGGCCGTCGAGCCGTGCACAGGACCCGGAGGTCCGCACCGTGAAGATCACTGGATACGAACTCTTCCTCGTCGAACCACGCTGGCTCTTCCTGCGCGTCGACACCGACGAGGGCATCTCCGGCTGGGGAGAGCCCATCGTCGAGGGCAAGGCGCACACCGTCGCCCAGTGCGTGGAGGAGATGTTCGACTACCTCGTCGGGCAGGACCCGGCCCGTATCGAGGAGCACTGGCAGGTGCTCGCCAAGAGCGGCTTCTACCGCGGGGGCGTCGTGCTCAACAGCGCCCTGGCCGGTATCGACCAGGCGCTGTGGGACATCGCGGGCAAGACCCACGACGTGCCGGTGTACCAGCTGCTCGGCGGCCATGTGCGTGACCGGGTGCGTGTCTACGGCTGGGTCGGCGGGGAGACCCTGGAGGAGCTGGCCGAGTCGGCGGCCGCACAGGTCGCCAAGGGCATGACCGCGGTCAAGCTCAACCCCTGCGGACAGCTGGAGCCGCTCGCCACGGCCGCCGCGATCAACGCCATCGTGGACAGCGTGACCACGGTCCGCGAGGCCATCGGCCCGGACCGTGACGTCGCGCTGGACTTCCACGGCCGCTTCAGCGGCGCGATGTCCCGGCGCGTACTGCCGCTGCTGGAGCCGCTGCTGCCCATGTTCGTCGAGGAACCGGTGCTGCCCGAGTTCACCCAGGACCTGGGGGCCGTGGTGCGTTCCACGTCGATCCCCATCGCGACCGGTGAACGGCTCTTCTCCCGCTGGGACTTCCGCTCCGTACTGTCGGACGGCATCGCCGTCGCGCAGCCCGACATCAGCCACGCCGGGGGCATCTCCGAGACACGACGGATCGCCTCGATGGCGGAGGCGTACGACGTCCTGGTCGCGCCGCACTGCCCGCTCGGCCCGATCGCGCTGGCCGCCAGCCTGCAACTGGACTTCGCCACCCCCAACTTCCTCATCCAGGAGCAGGCGCTCGGCATCGGCTACGGCGACAGCAGTGGACTGCTGGACTACCTCGTGGATCCCGAGACCTTCGCGTTCCGCGACGGCTACATCGAGCGACCGACCGCACCAGGGCTCGGCATCACCATCGACGAGGACGCGGTCCGCGCCGCCGCCGAACGCGGCCACCGCTGGCGCAACCCGGTGTGGCGCAACGCCGACGGCTCGCTGGCCTCCTGGTAGCGACGGCCGGCTCGCCGCACGCAGTGTTCCTCGCTCGCCCCTGCCGCCGCTGATCTCCCCGGAGAACCATGCCTCCCTCCGCTCCGTCCCTGCCCTCAGCCATCGCCCGGAGGTCGTCATGACCTCTCCGTTTCCCGCCCCGGCGCCCCTGTACGAGGACCCCGTCCACGCGGGCCCGACCGATCCCGTCGTCCTGCACGACGGTCGGCGATGGTGGATGTTCTACACACAGCGTCGCGCCGACGCGGTCGCGCCCGGGGTCGCCTGGGTGCACGGCACCGCGATCGGTGTCGCCACCAGCGCCGACGGCCACGACTGGCTCTACCGCGGTGTGCTGGACAGCCTCCCGTTCGAACCGGGGACCAACACGTTCTGGGCTCCGGAGATCGTGCGTGCCCCCGACGGGGTGTTCCACATGTACGTCAGCTACATCAGAGGGGTGCCGGACCGCTGGGAGGGCCACGACCGGCAGATCGTCCACTACACCAGCGGCGACCTGTGGCACTGGGTCCACGTCGGACCGGTGCCGCTCAGCTCCCGCAAGGTCATCGACGCCTGCGTCCACCCACTGCCGGGCGGCTCCGGGTGGCGCATGTGGTACAAGGACGAGGCCCACGGCTCCCACACCTGGGCCGCGGACTCGACCGATCTGTACGACTGGCGGGTGCGGGGCCCGGTCCTGGAGCACCGGCCGCACGAGGGGCCCAACGTCTTCACGCTGGGCGGCCGGTACTGGATGATCGTGGACTGCTGGGACGGCCAGGACGTGTTCCGCTCCACCGACCTCGACGAATGGGTCCCTGCGGGCCGCATCCTCGACGGGTCCGGCACCCGCGAGGACGACCAGGGCGTGGGACACCACGCCGATGTCGTCGCGGGGCCCGACGCGGCCTGGGTCTTCTACTTCACCCACCCCCAGCGGGACACCGCCCCCGATGACGGGCACGGGCCGGGACCGCGCCGCTCGGTCGTGCAGCTGGCGCGCCTCACCGCCGACGGCGACCGGTTGCTGCTCGACCGGGACACCGTGGCCTTCCACGCGCTGCCCCAGCCCTGATACGCGCCGACGCCCTGGTAGGTCCTGGTAGGTCCTGCCGTGCTCCTGGGCGACGTGAGCGGGCGTCGCCCCGGGGCGTGGGCGGTTTCAGACCGTGTTCGCCGAGGCGGCCTTCTCCTGCTCGACGAGTTCCTCGCCGTGGCGCAGGAAGTCGTCGACCATGCGGTGGAAGAGGGAGGCGAGCTGGCGGAGTTCCTCGGGTGACCAGTCGTCCAGGGCCAGTTGCATACCCCGGGCGCCGGCCTCGCGGATGCGGTCGACGGCGTCCTGGCCGGCCTGGGTCAGCTTGATGCGCTGGGCGCGCCGGTCGTCGGGGTCGGGGATGCGGTCCACGTGGCCCGACTTCTGCAGCTGCTGCACCTGGCGGGTGACGTGCGAGGCCTCGACGCCGAGGCGGTTGGCCAGCTCCCCCGGGCGCAGGGGCTCCGAGTCGGCCATCTGTCGCAGCAGCGCCACGGCGGCCCGGTCGAGCGGCACTCCGGCCAGGGCCATCAGGCGTTCGTGCTGCCGGGTTCGGGTGCTCAGATAGGTGATGCGGGTGAGCGCGCGCTCGATCTCGATCACTTCGGCCGAGGCGG
Organism: Streptomyces sp. NPDC046862; assembly: GCF_040704615.1. Taxonomy (NCBI): domain Bacteria; kingdom Bacillati; phylum Actinomycetota; class Actinomycetes; order Kitasatosporales; family Streptomycetaceae; genus Streptomyces; species Streptomyces sp. NPDC046862. Next base: position 66,761 of record NZ_JBEYXP010000039.1, read on the forward strand.
GGACGTTGGGGAGCGGTGGTGTGGACATACGGCCCACTTTACCATCTTGTTGCCTAACTCAAGTAAGTTCTCCGGTCGCCGTTCGCGCGCGCTTCGGCAGCCTGAGGACGAACGTCGTCGAGCCGGGCTCGCTGGTCAGGTCGATCGTGCCGCCGTGCGCCGCGACCAGGGAGCGGGCGACGGCGAGGCCCAGGCCGCTGCCGCCGCGGTCGCGGCTGCGGGCCTTGTCGACCCGGTAGAAGCGGTCGAAGACCCGGTCCCGGTCGGCGGCCGGGATCCCCGGCCCGGAGTCGGTGACCCTGACCACGGCCGTGCCGTCCGCGCCTTCCCCGGCCGGCTGTTCCGTGGTCACCTCGATGGCCACCTTCGTGCCCGCCGGGGTGTGCACGGCGGCATTGGTGAGCAGGTTGTCCAGGACCTGCCGGATACGCAGGGGGTCGATGCGCAGCCGTGCGGGGTCGGAGCCCGCCGTCACGGTCAGCGGGTGGTCCGGGCGGCCCGCGCGGAACGCGTCCGCGGCCTGGCGGACCAGCTCGGCGAGGTCCGCGTCCTCCGGCCGCAGCGGCGTCTCGACGTCGGCGGCGTCCAGGCGGGCGAGCAGCAGCAGGTCGTCCAGCAGGATCCCCATGCGCGCGGCCTCGGCGCGCAGCCGCGCCAGGTGTCTGTCCCGCTCCTCGGGTTCGTTGGCGGCGGCGTACTGGAACAGGTCGGCGTAGCCGCGCACCGACATCAGGGGTGTGCGCAGTTCGTGCGAGGCGTCCGCGACGAAACGGCGCAGCCGCTGCTCGGCCTCGGTGCGGACGGCGAGCGCGTCGTCGATGTGCTCCAGCATCCTGTTGAAGGCGGTGCGCAGTTCCTCGACCTCGGGTCCGCCCTTCCCGCCGTCGGCGCGCACCGGCAGTCGCGCCGAGTCCGTCGTCAGGTCGTGCGAGGTGATGTCGCGGGCGGTGTGCGCCATGTCGCCGATCGGCTTCAGCCCCCGCCGCAGCAGCGACCGTCCGAACACCACGAGCGCCAGCAGCGCCAGGGCGAAGGTGACCACCTGGATCGTGATCAGCTGCCCGACGGTGTCCTCGATGTCCTGCATGGGCGCGCCGCTGACGAGGACGACTCCCGGTTCCACCTCGCAGGCGCGCAGCCGGTACTGGCCGTCGCCGTTGAGGTGCACGGTGCGGATGATCTCCGTGTCCGTGGCGGCCTGGGCCCGGGCCAGAGACGTGAGGTCGTCGACGTCCTGCGGCAGGTCGCCGGGGTCCTCCGGCTTGCGCAGGGCGGGAGTGCCGTCCGACACGTCGTACACGGCGTAGTACCAGCGGTAGTACTTCTTCCCCTGGAGCGTGCCGTGGTCCGCGATGCTCTTGGACTGGGCCCCCTGGGCGAGCTTCAGCTGATCGTTGAGCTGGGCCGACAGGTAGTCCCGCATGTACGTCGTCAGGGCCGTGCCGACGACGGCGAACACCACCAGGGAGAGAACCCCGAGGCCCAGCGCCAGGCGGGTACCCAGGGGCATCCGGTGGTAGAACCGCTTCAGCCGGCCGGTCACTGGGTGACCTGCCGTACGACGTAGCCGACGCCGCGGACGGTGTGGATCAGGGGCGTGGCGCTGTCGTCGATGCCGTCGAGCTTGCGGCGCAGCCGGCTGACGACCAGCTCCACCACGTTGGAGCGCCCGCCGAACCCGTACTCCCAGACGTGGTCGAGGATCTGCGCCTTGGTGAGCACGGTCGGCGACTTGCGCATCAGATAGCGCAGCACCTCGTACTCGGTGGGGGTGAGCGTGAGCAGTTTGTCGCCGCGCCGGACCTCGCGGGTGTCCTCGTCCATGGTCAGGTCGGCGACCTGGAGCACGGACCGCTGGAAGCCGGGGCCCGTGCTGCGGCGCAGCACGGTGCGCAGCCGGGCCATGAGCTCCTCCACCGCGAACGGCTTGACCAGATAGTCGTCGCCGCCCCGGGTGAGGCCCGCGACACGGTCGGCGACGCCGTCGCGCGCGGTCAGGAACACCACGGGCACCATGGTCCCCGACGCCCTCAGCCGGTCGAGCACGCCGAAGCCGTCGAGGTCGGGGAGCATCAGGTCGAGCACCACGATGTCGGGGCGGAACTCGCCGGCGCGGCGCAGCGCCTCCTCGCCCGAGTTCGCCGTGACCGCGTCCCAGCCCTCGTAGCGGGCGACCGTCGCCACGAGATCAGCGATGGGCGGGTCGTCGTCCACCACGAGGAGTCGCACTCTTTCCACGTGCTCATACTGCTTCACGTCCTTCATGAGGCCATAGCGGGCCCCCACTTGGACCGGCCGGAAGCACATCGCTAAGAACTTGAAAGTTAACCGACAGCAAAACGACAGCTCTGACCAGGCAGGCTCGGTATCCCCACGATCCGAGTCGAGGAGTTTGTGTCCGTGACGACTGTCCAAAGCGTGGCGCCGCCTCCCACAGCATCGATACGCCCCAGGGTGGTGGCCCGCACGGGCCTGTACGCCGTGCTGGCCGCCAACGTGGCCGTGGTTGCCTACTTCTTCGTCCGGGCCGGGTTCGCCTCGAACACCCTCATCGTGCTGGGCCGGCTGACCGGTCTGTACGGCGCGCTCCTGATGGCCTTCCAGCTGCTGCTCGTGGCGCGGCTGCCGTGGCTCGACCGCCGCATCGGCATGGACCGGCTGACCTCCTGGCACCGCTGGGTCGGCTTCGGCATCCTGTGGACGCTGCTCGCGCACGCCGTCTTCATCACCTTCGGCTACGCCGAGTCGTCCTCCCTGGACCCGGTGAACCAGCTGGTCGACCTCGCCGAGACCGTCGAGGGCGTGCTGCGGGCGGTCGTCGCGCTGGGGATCGTCATCGTCGTCGGCGCCGTCTCGGGCCGCTTCGCCCGGCGCCGGCTGGCCTACGAGACGTGGCACTTCATCCACCTGTACACCTACGTCGCCGTGGTGCTGGCGTTCACGCACCAGGTCGCGGCCGGGACGACGTTCACCTCGTCGGCGGCGGCCAGGACGTACTGGTACGGCGTGTGGGGCGTGGCCCTCGCCTCGGTGTTCGTGGGCCGGCTGGTGCTCCCGCTGTGGCGGAACTGGCGTCACCAGCTGCGGGTCACCGCGGTCGTCCCCGAGGCCGACAACGTGGTCTCCATCTACATGACCGGCAAGGACCTCGACCGCATGCCCGCCCGGGCCGGCCAGTTCTTCCTGTGGCGCTTCCTGACCCGGGACCGCTGGTGGCAGGCCAACCCGTTCTCCCTGTCGGCCGCGCCCGACGGCCGTACGCTGCGGCTGACCGCCAAGGCGGCCGGCGACGGCAGTGCCGCCCTCAGGCACGTGAAGGTCGGCACGCGCGTCTTCGCCGAGGGCCCCTACGGCGCCTTCACCGCGATGCACCGCACCCGGCCGGAGGCCCTGCTCATCGCCGGCGGCGTGGGCGTCACCCCGATCCGCGCGCTGCTGGAGGAGCTGCACGGCCACGCCGTGGTCATCTACCGGGTGGCCACGGACCGGGACGCGGTCCTCTACGACGAGCTGCGGGAGCTCGCCCACGCCAAGGGCGCCGAGCTGCACCTGGTGACCGGGCCGGTCAGCCCCGACAAGCTGGCGTCGGGTGAGCTCGTGAAGCTCGTGCCGGACGTCGCGGACCGGGACGTGTTCCTGTGCGGACCGCCTCCGATGATGAACGCCGTCCTCGGCAGCCTGCGCGAGCTGGGCGTGCCCAAGCCGCAGATCCACTTCGAGCGTTTCAGCCTGGCCGGTTGAGGGAGACGGGGAGAACACCGTGAAGCGAGCACTGCCTGTCCTGGCCCTGACCATCGCGGGCCTGGTCCCGGTGTGGCGTTACGCGCCGTCGACCGGCACGACGACCACCGGGACCGCCGCGCCGGCCTCGACACCCTCCGCGTCCTCCTCCCCCGGTTCCTCGACCCGGGTGGTCTCGGGCTCCACCGTGAACACCGAGAAGGGCGAGGTACAGGTCCAGGTGACCTTCGACGGCGAGAAGATCACCGCCGTCACGATGCTCAAGCAGCCGAATCACCCGCAGACCACGGCCGCCGTACCGAAGCTGGTCGAGGAGACGCTGACGGCACAGAGCGCCGACATCGACACCGTCTCCGGCGCCACGATCACCAGCGACGGCTACAAGGAGTCCCTCCAGGCCGCGATCGACGCGAGCGACGCCTGACGTGCGGCGCGTCGAACACGTCATGGGGCTCCCGGTGTCGCTGCGGGTCGACGACGAGGACGTCGCCGAGGAGGCGGTGGACGCGGTGTTCGCCTGGCTGCACGAGGTCGACGCCCGGTTCAGCCCCTTCAGGCCCGACAGCGAGGTGTCCCGGCTGGACCGGGGCCAGCTGTCGGGCGACGACCTCAGCGCGGACCTGCGCGAGGTGCTCGGCCTGTGCGAGCACTACCGGGCGGCGACCGGTGGCGCGTTCGACGTGCGGTTGCCCGGTCGCGGGCTCGACCCGTGCGCGGTGGTGAAAGGCTGGTCGGTGCAGCGGGCCGCGGAGCTGTTGACGGCGGCGGGCGCGGAGCGGTTCTGCCTCAACGCCGGCGGAGACGTGGTCGCGACCGACGGCCCGTGGCGGGTCGGCGTACGCCACCCAGAGCGGGCCGACCGGCTGTGCACGGTGCTGGAGATCACCGACGGCGCGGTGGCGACCTCCGCGCGGTACGAGCGCGGCGACCACATCCTCGACGGGCGCACCGGCCGTCCGGCCACCGGTCTGCTGAGCATGACCGTCGTGGCGCCGTCGCTGACCGAGGCGGACTCGGTCGCGACTGCGGCGTTCGCGATGGGCGCGGAGGGCGTCGAGTGGGCGGCGTCCCGCGAGGGCTGCGAGGTGTTCGCCGTGGACGACGAGAGGCGGGTGTTCCGGACTCCGGGGCTGCCCGTGGCGGCCTGAGACGGATACCCGGCGGACTGAGACGGATGACCGGCGCACTGATTCTTGACGTCATCAATCATCGAAGAACAGAATGATTGACCAGATCAAGAAGGCCGGGTGTGCCCCTCGCGCTGCGCCGCGCGGCCCGGACGTCAGCTCGACCGGAGGAGCCGCATGTCCCTTCTCGCCCGGCCCGCGGTGGCCTCCTTCGCCGCCAGGACGATGCAGCATGCCCTTGCCCTGGCGGCCCGCCGCCGCAGCGGGCCCGGCTCCAGGGCCGCCTGGCTGGAGCGCCTGCCCGAGTTCCCGCGCGACACCCGCGAGCTGACGATCCCGACATCGGTCGCCCCGGCCCCGGCCGTGGTCCACGTGCCCGACTCCCCCGAAGGCGTGCTGCCCCCCGTCCACGTCAACTTCCACGGCGGGGGCTTCGTCCTGCCGGGAGCGGAGATGGACGACGCGCTGTGCCGCTGCCTCGCCGCGCAAGCGGGCGTGGCCGTGGTCAACGTGGAGTACGCCGTCGCCCCGCAGCACCCGTTCCCCGCACCGCCCCGACAGGCGTACGAGATCGTCCGCTGGGTCGCGGAGCACGGAGCCGAGCAGGGCTGGGACGGCAGCCGGCTCACCGTGGGCGGCCAGAGCGCCGGCGGCGCCCTCGCGGCGGCGGTGGCCCGCCAGGCCTTCGAGGAGGGCGGACCGTCGATCGCGCTCCAGGTCCTCCACTACCCGCCGCTCGACCTCGCCACCAACGCCCGGGACAAACGCGCCGCCATCGCCAAGCCGATGCTGCGCCCCTGGCTGGGCGACATCTTCGACAGCGCGTACGTACCGGATCCGCGCCGGCGATCCGATCGCCTGATCTCCCCGGCGGGCGCCGCGGACAGCACCGACCTCACGGGGATCGCCCCGGCGCTCGTCATCACCGCGGCGTACGACCTCCTCCGCGCGGAGGGCACGCGCTACGCCGAGCGACTGGACAAGGCGGGGGCGCTGGTCGAACACCACGACGTCCCCAAGGTCGACCACGGCTACGACCTCAACGACGCCGAGGCGGCCCGGCCGGTCTACGCCCTGATCGCGGACCATGTGCGCAGGGCCACCGAGGCGAAGGCGGGCGCGGACGAGTGAGCCCGTCCGCGCGGCGGACCAAGTGGGCCGGGTGGGCCGGGAGCGGCGTCCTCAACCGGTGGTGACCAGGTTCTCCGGCGTGCCGCCGCGCGACGTCTGCCGCGCGCCGCGCAGGGCGGCGAGGCCGATGAAGACCATGGACGACAGTCCGGCCAGCGCGAACGCGGTGAAGCCCCAGTCGCCCTGGTTCGCGGCGAGGAGCTGGCCGCCGAGCCACGGGCCGAAGACGGCACCGAAGCGGCCCATGCCGGAGGTCCAGCCGACGGCGGTGGCCCGGTTGTCGGGGGTGGACCGGATCGAGACCGTCGCGTAGATCATGGCCTGGGCGCTGTTGAGGAACACGCCGGTGAGGAAGACCACCGTGAAGGTCAGCGCCGTCGGCATGTGGACGCTGAGCAGGAAGACGCCCGCGGCGGTCAACGCGAACCAGACGGAGGAGACGCGCGGGGCGCCGAAACGATCCGAGGCGCGGCCGGCGACGAGCATGCCCACGATGCCGCCGAGGTTGAACAGGACGACGAAGGTCAGGGCGGAGCCGAGCTCGTAGCCCTCGCCGCGCATCAGCGTGGGCAGCCAGGTGGCGACGCCGTACACGAGCAGCAGACCGCCGAAGGAGGCCAGCCAGTACAGCAGGGTCTGGACCCACTCGCCGCCGCGGAACAGATTGACGAGGGAGGTCCAGCGGTCGGCGGCGGCCCGTCGGCCGGACGCGGCGGCGGGCAGCCCGACCTCGTAGCGGCGGGCCAGCTCGCGGGCCTCCTCGGTACGGCCCTTGGCGACCAGGAAGCTCAGCGACTCGGGCAGGAGCCTGGCGAGCACGGGGACGAAGAGCAGCGGCGCCACACAGATCCAGAAGGCGGCGCGCCAGCCGAGCGGTTCGACGACCCACAGAGCCACGTAGGCGGAGAGGATGCCGCCGGCGTGGTGGGCGGTCATCAGCGCGCCGACGGTGAGCGCGCCGCGGCCCCGCGGGGCGTAGTCGGAGACCATGCTGATCGCGGTGGGCAGCAGGCCGCCGAGACCGACACCGGCGAGGGTGCGACCGAGGCCGAAGACCGCGACGCTGCCGGAGATCGCGCAGAGCCCGGAGGCCAGTGAGAAGAGCGTCACGCAGGCGACCATCAGCTTCTTGCGGCCGATGCGGTCGGCGACCGTCCCCGCGGTCAGGGCGCCGACCAGCATGCCGAAGGTGGCGTAGCTGCCCAGGTCCCCGGCCTGGTCCGGGGTGATCCCGAGGATCTTCCGCTCCAGCATGTGCGGCAGCACCGAGCCGTAGACGAACATGTCGAGGCCGTCGAACAGCACGGCCAGCCAGCACAGTCCGACGACCAGAACGGCCAGCCGGCCGCCGCGAGCGGACGGGGAGGGAGCGGAGGGCATCGTTGTTTTCCTCTCGTCCAGGAGGGGTGCCCTGGAGTGGGTCTGGGTGCACCAGACGCTAAAAACGCCGGAGAAGAGAGTCAACATTTTTGTCAACAATCACAGCGACAATTAAGTCGACGCCGAACGCCCCAACAACCTCGGCGGACCGTCAGGCGACTGGCGGTGTGCCGTGGGTGTGGAAGGACTCGATGGTCTTCAGGCCCCAGGCCTGGCCCTTCTTCCGCTCTTCCTCGGTCCAGGTGATCAGCGGCCAGTCGGGGGCGAGCACCAGACGGGTGAGCGGGTTGCACAGCTCGACGCGGTTGCCGCCCGGCTCGTAGACGTACAGGAAGAACGTCTGCTGGATGGCGTGCTTGTGGGGGCCCGTCTCGATGAACACACCGGTGTCCAGGGCGAGATCGGCGGCGCGCAGGATGTCCTCGCGGGTGTCGGTGGCGAACGCGATGTGGTGCAGCCTGTCGCGCGAGCCCGTCCAGTCCTCGGTGTAGACGACGTCGTACGACTTGTTGGTGAACGTCAGCCACTTCGCGGCGATCCTGCCCGTGTCGAGCTGGATCTGCTCGGTGGGCCGGGCGCCGAGGACGTGCTGGTGGAAGTCGGCGTTCGCGGCGACGTCCGCCGCCAGGTAGTTGACGTGGTCGAGGCGGCGTACGCCCACGCCGTGACCCGGCTTGGCCTGCGGCTGGTTCTTCAGGCCCGGCCTGAGCTCGTCCGGGCACCGGTACCACTCGGACTCCCAGTACAGGGCGATCTCGTGGCCGTCGGGGTCCGTGGTGACGTACAGCGGTCCGAGGCCCGGCTCGTCCTCGGCCCAGCGGCCCTGGTGACCCGCGGACTCCAACTCCTTGACCCGGCGTCGCAGGGCCTCCTCGCTGGAGGCCCGCAGCGCGGTGCGGCGGATGCCGGAGGTCTCGTGCGCGGTGAGGACCAGGCTGTGGTGCTCGTAGTCGTCCCAGGTCCGCAGGTAGACCGAGTCGCCGCGCCGTCCGCTGACCGTCAGGCCGAGGTAGTCGGTGAAGAACGCCAGGCTGCGGTCCGGCTCCGGGGTCAGCAGTTCGACGTGCCCGAGGTGGGCGATGTCTCCGAGCGGCGGAGTCATCCGGTTCTCCTTAGGGGCGTTCGGGCGCGGGGGCGGGCGCGGGTACGGATGCGGATTGCGGTACCCGGGGGGATGCGGATGCGGGTGGCTGCGGTACAGGGGTGGTGCCGGCCGGGCGGGCGAAGACCGTGCCGTCGAAGATCTTGCGTGCCGTGCGGACGACGGCGGTGCGGCGGGCCACCGGGGGCGTGCGCGCGCCCGGAACGCCCTGCTCGACACCGGCCTCGATGTCGAGGTGGCCGGTGGGGTGTTCGATGCGCAGCCGGTCCCCCTCGTCGGGGAGCCGGGCGATGCCCTCGCCGACCCCGCCCGCCAGGCGCAGCCCGGCGGCGACACTCGCGGCGCCCAGGACACCGATGGAGGTGTGGCAGCGCACCGGGATGAACGTGCGCGTCATGACCGCGCCGCCGTGCCGGGGTGGCGCCAGCAGGCTGAGTTTGGGCACAGTGGTGCCCTCGACGTCGCCGAGCCCCATGATCCGGCCGGCCTCCAGCCGGATCTCGTGGAGCCGGTCGGCCAACGCCATGTCCTTCTCCAGATCCGCGGGATCCTCGTAGCCGGTGGCCTTCAGCGCGGAGGCGGCGATCAGCACCGTCGGCATGCCGTTGTCGACACACGTCACCGGTGTTCCGGCCACGATGTCGCGGACGTTCCCGGTGGGCAACAACGGCCCGCCGCCCGGCGGAAACCCGATCACCACCGGAGCGGCGGTCCCGGGCACGCCGGAGATCTCCACGGTGCCGGTGTACGCGACCCGCCCGCCGGGGGTGGGGAACGTCGCGGTGGCCAGTCCCCCGGTGTTGAGCATGCGGATGCGCACCGAGCTCTCGACGTCCCCGGGTGCCACCAGGCCGCGTTCGACGGCGAAGGGGCCGACCCCGGCGAGCAGGTTGCCGCAGTTCTGACGGTCGGTCACCTCCGGCCGGTCCACCGCGACTTGGAGGAACAGGTAGTCGACGTCCGCATCGGGGTCGGACGAGACGGAGACCACGGCCACCTTGCTGGTGAGGGGGTGGGCCCCGCCGAGGCCGTCGATCTGGCGGGGGTCGGGGCTGCCCATGACCCGCAGCAGCAGGCCGTCGCGGGCGGCGGGGTCGGCGGGCAGGTCCTCGGCGAGGAAGTAGGCGCCCTTGGAGGTTCCGCCGCGCATGAGCATGCAGCGCACCTCCTCGGGCGGCGGGGTCACGGCCGGTCTCCGTCGCGCGTGTGGTCGTCGTACGACACGTACGTCACCCCCAGCCGGGCGAGCGTCTCGCGCAACCCGTAGCGGTCCAGGCCGAGTTGCCCCTCCAGGAACGCCGCCCGGGACGCGGCCTCCTTCGCCTCGCGGGCCTCGGACGCCTCGGCCGCCCGGCGAGCCCGCTCGCGGGGCACGCAGACCACTCCGTCGTCGTCGGCGAGGATGACGTCGCCGGGTCGGATCACCTGGCCGCCCATGACCACGGGCACGTTGACCGAGCCACCGGTCGCCTTGACGGTGCCCTGCGGGCTGACGGCCGCGGCCCACGCGGGGAAGCCCATCTCGCGCAGTTCGGCGGTGTCCCGGATGCCCGCGTTGATGACGAGGCCGCGTACGCCGCGCCGCCCGAGCGCCGTGGCGAAGAGTTCGCCGAACATGCCGTCGGTGGAGGGCGAGGTGGTGGTGACCACGAGGATGTCGCCCTCGCCGCACTGCTCGACGGCGGCGTGGATCATGAGGTTGTCGCCGGGCCAGGAGAGCACCGTGACGGCGGTGCCCGCGACCCGGGTGTCCTGCTGGATCGGGCGGAGGTGGGTGCCGAGCAGTCCGGTGCGGCCCATCGCCTCGTGCACGGTCGCGACACCGAAGCCCGCGAGCGCCTCGACGTCCTTCGCGTCCGCCTTCGGCGGATTGGTGACGATCACACCGCTCATCAGTCCAGCACCTCCGTGACCTGCGGGTAGGGACGCATGTACGCCTCGGCCATCGTCCTGTGGGTGAGGCCCAGGTTGGGGCCGGCGTTGCGTTTGAGCTGGACGCCGCGGCGAACGGCGAGGTCGGTGTAGTAGTCCCACAGGTGCCGCTGGGCGGCCAGGCACTCCATGGCCTTGCGCTTGGTGTCCCACACGGCGGTGATGTCGAGGAGCACCTCGGGTTTGAAGCCGCACATCTCGGGCTGGTGCGGTTCGAAGAAGAACACCGGCGGTGCGCCGATGATCTCGCCCTCGGCCGGGTAGCCGACGGCCTGGGCGAGGACCCGCGCGTCCAGGGCCATGCGGGCCGCCGCCGGGTGGTCGCCGTTGTACGGGTCGTCGAGCGGGTGGGTGAGGACGACGTCGGGCTGGGTCCGCCGGCAAAGGATCACCAGGCGGTCCGTCAACTCCGGCGTGGAGACCAGTGGATAGTCACCGGCGTCGAAGAAGACGACCTCCGCGCCCAGGGTGGCCGCGGCCTTCTCGGCCTCCTCCCGGCGTATCCCCTTGATCTCCTCGAGCTTCTTGCCCTCACGCCACGCCTTGGCCGACTCCCCGCGCTCACCGAAGGTCAGGCAGGCGATCGTGACCTTCACCCCGCGCGAGGCGGCCAGAGCGATGGCCCCACCGGCCCGCCACACGAAGTCCCCGGCGTGCGCGGTGACGACGAGGGTGGAGCGTGGCGGTCGGGGGCCGGCGGGTGCTGCGCCTTGCGTCATTGCTTGGGTCCTCCTCTGGACAGGGGGCGCGCCCCTGGAAGGGGCGCGGGGAACTGCGCGACCAGCCACAACAAACCCGCACCCGACCACCGGCGGAAACCCGGCAGACGAACCTGGCCGACCCCCGGAGGGGTCAGTCCCGATACGCCTCGATCACGCTCCCAAGATGGGCGCGCACGGCGTGCTCCGCCGCCCGCGGATCCCTCGCCCTGATCGCCTCGATCACGGCAAGGTGCTCACCCAGGGACTGCTGAGGCCGGCCCGGCCGCAACGCGAGCTGGAACCGGTGCTTCACCAACTGCGCGTTGAGCCGCTCCAGCAGCCCCACGGCCACCTGCTGACCGGAGAACTCCCGGATCCGGCTGTGCAGTTCGTTGTTCAGCTCCGAGTACGTCACCGGCTCTCCGTCGGCGACCGCCTTGGACATCGCCTCGCCCAGTTCGGCCAGCTGCGCGAGCTGTTCGTCGCTCGCCTCGACGGCGGCCTTGGCCGCGCAGAGCGCTTCCAGGACCATGCGGCACTCGGTGATGGCGACGGCTTCCTCGACGGTCACCACCCGCACGCGTGAGCCGCGGTTGGGGATCCGCTCGACCAGCCCCTCGGACGCCAGATCGATCAGTGCCGCCCGGACACTGGCCCGCGTCACACCGAACTGCTCGGCGAGTTCGTTCTCCACCAGCCGCTGAGCCGGCGCCATCTCGCCCCGCAGGATCGCCTGCCGCAGCTTCGCGAGCGCGAGCTGCTTGGCCTGCTCTCCGGTGCCCGGACGGGCTTCGTTGGCCATCTGCCCTCCCTGAGTGAGTGCCTGTCGAACGTAAATCTAGGCCAACAGGATTGTCAACAATTTTGCCGACATACTTCGCCCGTGTACACGCCCCTTGCACGACCGGCCTCAGGAACGCGTCGCCAGGATGCTCACCGCGTTCGCGGCGACGATCGCCCCGATGCCCGCCCACTCGGCCCCACCGAGGCCCTGTCCGAGGACCACCCAGCCGACCGCTGCCGCGAGGACCGGGTTGACGCTCATGAAGAGGCCGAAGGCACGCGCCGGTACACGGCGCAGGGTGAACAGGTCCGCGAGGTAGGGCACGGCGGAGGAGAGGACACCGGCGGTCACGGCGTACACGACGGACCCGGCGGTGGGCGAGTGCTGGACCACGACGACGGCGCCGACCGGCAGGAACATCAGCGCGGACACACAGGCGGCGGCCGCCGAGCCCTGCGCTCCCGGGATACTCCGGCCGACGGTGCGGTTGAGCAGGATGTACGACGCCCAGCAGACGGCGGCCAGCAGGCCGAGCCCCATCCCCACGTAGTCCGTCGACGGCTGGGGGCGCATGAGGACGACGGCTCCCGCGCCCGCGACCATCGCGCAGCACGCGTCCAGACGGCGCCGGGACGCGGCGAGGGCCACGGTGAGCGGGCCGAGGAACTCCAGGGTCACCGCCAGCCCCAGACCGACGCGGTCGACGGCGCTGTACAGGGACAGGTTCATCGTGCCGAACACCAGGGCCAGCAGCAGCACCGGTCGCCACTGCGCCCAGGTGAGGGTGCGCAGCCGGGGGCGGCCGACGGCCGCCAGGACGACCGCGGCGACGTACTGGCGCACCGCGACCACGCCGACCGGGCCGAGCACGGGGAAGGCGAGGGCCCCGGTCGCGGCGCCGACCTGGTTGGACAGTCCGCTGCCGAGCATGGTCACCACGCCGGTGAGGCGCCGCCGGTCGTGTTGCTGCGGCACCAGGTCGGGCGCGGCGGACGGGAGCGTGGGAGTCACCGGGGCTGTGGCGTCTGCGTGCATGCCCTGATCGTGGCCTCGCTCGGCACTTGCGAGAAATGCATCCACCGTTTCATCCATACGCTGGAGTCATGGATGGATCAGGTGTGGAACTGCGGCAGCTGCGCTGTCTCGTCTCGATCGTGGAGGAGGGCACCTTCACGGACGCGGCCATCACACTCGGTGTCTCCCAGGCGGCCGTCTCCCGCACACTGGCCTCCCTGGAACAGGCCCTCGGGGTACGGCTGTTGCGGCGGACCTCCCGCGAGGTGAACCCCACGGCGATCGGCACGCGCGTGCTGGCGCACGCCCGGCGGGTGCTCGGCGAGGTGGACGAACTCGTGCGGGAGGCCACGTCGGGGCACACCCGGCTGCGGGTCGGGTACGCCTGGTCGGCCCTCGGCCGTCACACTCCGGCCTTCCAGCGCCGCTGGCGTGCCGCGCATCCCGAGGTCGACCTGCACCTGGTCCGCGTCAATCACGCGACCGCCGGGCTCGCGGAGGGCGCCTGCGATCTCGCAGTGGTCCGCAGGCCGCCGTCCGACCACCGGTTCGACTCGGCCATCGTGGGGCTGGAACGGCGTCTGTGCGCCATGGCCTCCGACGACCCCCTGGCCCGGCGCCGTTCGATCCGGCTCGCCGACATCAGTGGGCGCACCCTGCTGGTCGACCGGCGGACGGGCACCACCACGACGGAGTTGTGGCCGCCGGACACCCGCCCGGCGACCGAGGAGACGCACGACGTCGACGACTGGCTCGTCATGATCTCCACGGGTCGGTACGTGGGGGTCACGGCGGAGGCCACCGCCCACCAGTACCGGCGCGCGGGCGTGGTCTACCGGCCGGTGCGCGACGCCGAACCGATCGCCGTACGGCTCGCCTGGTGGCGGGACGACCCGCATCCCGCCACCCAGGCCGCGATCGAACTGCTCACGGAGCTCTACCGCACGGCGTGAGCCCCGGCCCGCCCGGCGCCCGGCCGGAGGCTCACTCAGGCGGGGTACGGCGCTGTCCCGTCGCCGTGTCGGGCCCTGACCTGGTCAGCCGCAGCACCGTGCCCTCGCCGTTGGCCGAGAGCAGCAGGGCTCCGTCCGGGGTGACCGCGAGGCCGGCGAAGCGGAGGGCCGCGCCGGGCATGCCGCCGGCGAACAGCGCGGGCTCGGTGCGGGGCACGACGCCCGGGGGCGGCCCGACCGGCAGGTCCTCCGCCTCGGTCCTGCTCTCCCCCGTGGTCAGGGAGATCGCCCGGAGCCTGCGGTGCCCGGTCTCGACCGTGAACAGGTCGTCGCCCAGCACCGCGAGGCCCTGCGGCGCCCCGAGGCCGTCCGCGACGACCACCGCCTTGCCGTCCTCGATCCTGAGCACGGCCCCGAGCCGGTCGTCGCTCACGTAGCAGCGCGCCGACGCGTCGAAGGCCACGTCGACGGGGTGGTCGAGCCCCTCGGCGAGCACGGTGAGGGTGTCGCTGTCATCGATGGCCACGACCCGGCCGGCGTCCGTCTCGGCGACGACGAGCGAGCCGTCCGGTCCCACCGCGATCCCCAGGGGCCGCTTCAGCCCGTTCGCCCGTTCCCGAGTGGTCCCGCTCCCGGGGTCGTGGGTCTGGACGTTGCCGTACTGCGAGGTGAAGTGCAGCAGTTCGCCGTCGGCGGTGAGGCCGTGGTGGAAGTGCATCAGGTTGCGCGTGGTCACCCCGCCCGGCTCGGCGCCGTCCCGGCCGTCGCCGTCGGCCGTGACGTCGTGCGGCTCGCCCTCGTGGGTGACCGCCGGAGTGGCCAGCCGGTAGTGGTCGGCCGCGTAGACCGTGCCGCCGAGATCGATCGTCACCCCGTACGGACCGTCGAGTCCACGGGGCACGATCTCGCGGACGCGCCCGTCGGGGTGCATCTCGGTGACGCCGCCGCTGGAGAAGCTGGAGACGAACATCCGGTTCTCCGCGTCGAACGCCGCGTTGTCCAGCCCGACCACACCGCTGGTGACGAGGGCGCGGGACCCGCTGCCGTGCAGGTCGATACGGGTGACGATGCCCTCCACGCCGCGCGACAGCACGTGCAGGACACCGCCCTGGTCGAAGCGGACCGCGACCGGCTGGTGCACGTCGTCCGCGACCAGTTCGGGCGTGCCGCCGTCCGGGGGTATCCGCCAGACCTGGCCCGTCATCATCGGGTTCCGGCCGCTCATCATGTGCGGGTAGTACAGGTGGCCGTCCGGGCCGAGCTGCATCGCGTTGCCGAGGGCCAGCCCTTCGGTGAGGACCACCGGGTCACCGCCGTCGGGGAACAGCTCCAGCAGCCGCCCGCCGGGCCTCATCTCGTTGACGAAGAGCCGGTCGCCGACGCAGGTGATGCCGTTGGGGTTCGTCACCTCCTCGGAGACGAGGGTGTACTCGCCGAGCGGGCTGCGCCGCCACACCCGGCCGGGGACCAGGTCGGCGACGTACATCGAGCCGTCCGCGCCGAAGGCCAGGTCGTCCGGCGACTGGACCGGGCTGTCCATCGGTACGACCACCTCGACGTCTCCGGAGGCCGGGTCGACGGCGCTGATCTGCCCGGCGAGGAACTGGGCGACGTACAGCCGCCCGTCCGGGCCGAACGCCACGCCGTTGGAACCCCACAGCCGGTTGGGCGGGTTGAGCCGCTCCGCCTCCCAGCGGGTGCTGACGGGTCGCCGTCGGCCGGTGTCGTCGAACCGGGTGGGACGGGCGGTCACTGCCTCTGTCATCGTCTCGGGTCCTTTCCGGCTCATTCGGCGTCGACCAGGACGTCGCGCATGCCGCCGTCGGAGCGCCAGCGCCGCAGCAGTTCGTGGAAGGCGACCGGGCCGTCGCCGAACGACTCGCTGCGCTCCCTCGGCATGCCCTCGTTGTTGTAGTAGCCGGGCGTGCACTCGGCCTGGAACTTGTGCAGGTCGGCGGCCTTCTCGCGGATCGTGGCCACCCAGGCGTCCTGGGCCTCGGCGGTCGGCTCGACGTACCGGGCCCGCCGCTTGCGCGCCTCGGCGACGATCTCCGCGACGTGCGTGGCCTGTTCGTCGAGAATGTGCACGTAGTTCACGGCCGAGGCGTTCTGCAGCGGGCCGAGCTGGAAGAGGTTGGGGAATCCCTGGCTGTAGAACCCGTGCAGCGTCTTCGGGCCGGCGGTCATCCAGGACTGCAGCAGGTTGACGCCGTCCCTGCCGGACACCGGCAGCAGCCCGGACAGGATTCCGGAGACACCGACCTCGAAGCCGGTCGCGAAGATGACGCAGTCGACCTCGTACTCCACCCCGCCGACCACGACGGCGTTCTCGGTGATCTTCTCCACGCCGTGGGTGTCGGCGGTGTCGACCAGGGTGACGTTGGGCCGGTTGAAGGTCTGCAGGTAGGTGTCGCTGAACGTGGGCCGCTTGCACATGTAGCGGTACCAGGGCTTGAGGACCTCGGCGGTCTCGGAGTCCTCGACCGTCGCGTCGACGCGGGCGCGGATCTCGTTCATCTTCTGGAAGTCGGCGATCTCGTACAGCCGCTCCCGCTCGTCGGGCGGGACGTCCGTGTAGGCGTTGGTCGGGATCAGCTTCTCCTGCAGCCGGGCGCTGCTGGTCCAGGAGTCCTCCACGAGGTCCTGGTCCACCCGGATGCCGGTGACGGTCTTGAGGAAGTTCTCCATCCGCCGCTTCTGCCAGCCGGGTTCGAGGGACTTCGCCCACTGCGGGTCGGTGGGGCGCTGGCCGCGTACGTCGACCGAGGAGGGCGTGCGCTGG
The DNA here is from genome assembly GCF_040704615.1 of Streptomyces sp. NPDC046862. Classification (NCBI taxonomy): domain Bacteria; kingdom Bacillati; phylum Actinomycetota; class Actinomycetes; order Kitasatosporales; family Streptomycetaceae; genus Streptomyces; species Streptomyces sp. NPDC046862. The sequence continues at coordinate 83,408 of NZ_JBEYXP010000039.1, forward strand.
AACACGTACACGTGCCGCGCGTCGGCCCCGAGGTGGGGCACGACCTGGATGGCGGTCGCGCCGGTGCCGATGAGGGCGACGCGCTTGTCGGCGAGTCCGGTCAGGCCGCCACCCGAGTCGCCGCCCGTGTAGGCGTAGTCCCAGCGGCTGGTGTGGAACGTGTGCCCCTTGAAGGTCTCCATACCGGGGATGCCGGGGAGTTTGGGCCGGCTGAGCGTTCCGCTGGAGATCACCACGTGGCGCGCCCGCATCTCGTCACCGCGGTCGGTGGTGACGATCCACTCCAACTCGGTGTCGTCCCAGCGCAGTCCGGACACCTGGGTCTGGAAGCAGGCGTCCTGGTACAGGTCGAAGTGCCGGCCGATCGCCATCGCGTGCTGCCGGATCTCCTCGCCGGGCGCGTACTTCCACTTCGGGACGTAGCCGACCTCTTCGAGCAGCGGCAGGTAGATGTACGACTCGATGTCGCAGTGGATGCCCGGATACCGGTTCCAGTACCAGGTGCCGCCGAAGTCCCCGGCCTGTTCGATCACCCGGATCGACTCGACTCCGGCCTGGCGCAGCCGCGCGCCGGCGAGGAGGCCGCCGAACCCGCCCCCGACGACGACCACTTCGACACGGTCGCGCAGGGGCTCCCGCTCGGCGAACTCGGTGTACGGGTCGTCGGCGTACGAGCCGAACTCGCCCGTGACGCGCTGGTACTGGCGGTTGCCGTCGGGCCGGATCCGGCGGTCGCGCTCGGCGCGGTACTTCGCGCGCAGGGCGTCCGGGTCGAAGCCCAGTCCCTCGGGGGTGAGGGGGGCATCGGCGGACGGGGTGTGGGGGGTGGACATGCTGCCCTCTTCTCTTGTGTCTTGTGTTCTGTGGCCTCGGCTGATCACGGGAAGGACCGGTCAGTGGCGCATGTGCCGGCGCATCCAGGCCGCCTGCCCGCCGTCGACGAGCAGGTCGGTGCCGGTGACGAACCGCGCCTGCGGGCCGGTGAGGAACGCCACGGCCTCGGCGATCTCCCCCGCTGTGCCGGTGCGGCCGGCGCCGCACGCGTCGAGCATCTCGAGCATGTGTCCGCCCACCGGCGTCTCGGCCACGGCCTGCGACATCGCGGTGGCGATCACACCGGGGCTGATGCTGTTGATCGTCGCCCCGCGCCGGTTCCAGGCGAGCGCGGCCGCCTCCACCCGGAGGTGGTTGGCGCGTTTGGACACCATGTAGGCGGCGATCGCGTCGTCCCCGATGGCGGCGACGGCGGCGAGCGCGAGGAGGTCCTCCGCGTCGGTCGTGGCGAGCGCGGCCTCGTCCTCCCGGGTCAGGGAGGCGTGGTGGCCCGCCAGACTGGCGATCACGACGAGCGACGTGCCGCGTGTGGCCGACTCCTCGAACGCGTCGATCACGTGCACCGTGCCGACCAGGTTGACCGCGAGGATCGTCTTCGCCGACGCGGTCGCGGCGGAGACGCCCGCCGTGTGCACGACGGCCTCGATTCGGCCCGCGCCGGCGGCCTGCTCCGCGAGCTTCTCGACCGACGCCCGGTCGGACACGTCGGTCAGCACGCCGTGCACGGCGTAGCCCTCGGACGTGAGCGCGGTGACGGCACGGTCGAGCTGCTCGCGCGAGGCCTCGGCGAGGAACAGGGTCCGCCCACTGCCCAGCCGGCGCGCGACCGCCATGCCCATTCCTCCGGCGCCGGTGACCACGACCACGTCGCGGCCCTCGTCGGACGGACGATCCACCATGGCGACCTCCCCTATGCCGGCCTTTTCGACGTCAACCTCCTTGATGTCAGCGGCCATTGCCGTCGTCTCCCGCCGTCACTGCCTCACGCCAGGTCGCGCGGGCCGCGATGGCCTGCCGCCACGACCGGATCGCCTTGGGCGGCATACCGACCGCGAGGGCCCCGCTGACGTGGTCGCCGGTGCGGTAGACCGCGACGAACCGTCGCTCGGCCAGGTCCCCGTCCACCACGGCGACCTCGTCGTGGCCGCGCAGATAGCCGTACGCCTGCACCTTCATGTCGTACTGGTCGGACCAGAAGTACGGCACCGGTGAGAACGGCTTGCGGGCCTCGGGGCGCAGGAGGTTGCGGGCGGCGGCCATGCCCTGTTCGGCGGCGTTGGTGCGGTGCTCGATCCGCATGGGCACCCCGAACAGCGGGTTGTACCAGCGGGCGACATCACCGGCCGCGTAGATGTCGCGGGCGGCCTCGCAGTACTCGTCGCAGTTCAGTCCGTCGCCGACGGCCAGGCCGCTGTCGGCGAGCCACTCGGTGTTGGGCAGCGAACCGATGGCCACCAGCACCTCGTCGGCGTCGACCAGTTCACCGTCCGCGAGCCGTACCCCGTCCTCGGTCACCGCGGTCACGGTGACCCCGGTGCGCAAATCCACCCCGTGGTCCAGGTGGGCCCGCGAGAGCACCTGGCCGATCTCCTCGCCGACCGCGTGGGCGAGTGGCACCGGCGCCGGTTCGAGCAGGGTCACCTCGGCGCCGAGCCGCGACGCCACGGCGGCGGCCTCCGCCCCGAGGAACCCGGCACCCACGACGACCACCCGCACCCCCGGCTCCAGCCGGTCCCGGAGCGCCACGGCGTCGTCGAGCGTCCGCAGTACATGGGCGCCCTCACCGGGCAGCCGGCGCGGGCGCACGCCGGTGGCCACGACCAGACCGTCGTACGGCAGTGCCGAGCCGTCCGCCAGACGCACCGTACGGTCCGGCACGTCCAGCCCGGTCGCGGCGACGCCGAGACGCAAGGAGAGGTCGAGGGCGTCGAGGTCGGCCGAGGGCCGCAGTGCCAGCCGCTCGGGGCTCCACTCCCCCGAGAGGAGCTGCTTGGACAGCGGTGGGCGGTCGTACGGGGCGTGCGGTTCGTCGCCGACGAGGGTGAGGGTGCCGTCGTAGCCCTCGCGGCGCAGCGTCTCGACGGCCGCGAGTCCGGCGGCCGAGGCGCCCACCACGACGACGCGCCTCACTCCTCCACCAGCCGGATCGCCGCCGCCGGGCAGATCGCCACGGCCTCGCGCACCCCGTCGAGGAGTTCCTCGCCGGGCTTCTCCTCCAGCAGGATCGCCACGCCGTCGTCGTCGCGCTGGTCGAACACCTCGGGGGATGCCATCACGCACTGCCCCGATGCCACGCATTTCGGCTCGTCCAGTTCCACACGCATGGTCTGCTCCTCGTTCCTCTGTGGGGGGTCGGTCTTTCGCGGGGGTGTCACCAGCTGACGGGCAGGCACTTGACGCCGTAGGTGGTGCCCGTGTGGTTGAACGGCAGCTGTTCTATCGGAGCGGCCAGGCTCAGCGTGGGAACGCGCTGGTAGAGCGTGCCGTAGACGACCTGGAGTTCCAGGCGGGCCAGGTTCTGGCCGAGGCACTGGTGGGGGCCGTAGCCGAACGCGTTGTGCTGGCGCGCGGGACGGCTCAGGTCCAGTCGCTCGCTCTCGGGGAACGCCTGGGGGTCCCAGTTGGCGGCGTGCAGGTCGAAGAGGAGGCCGTCGCCCTTGCGGATGACCTGGTCACCGATCTCGATGTCGTCCTTGGCGACCCGGCGCAGACCCGAGTGGACGATGGACAGATAGCGCAGCAGTTCCTCCACCGCGCCGGCGACGAACTTCGGGTCGTCGCTCTCCCGCAACAGCGCTAGCTGGTCGGGGTGCTGCAGCAGGGCGAGGGTGCCCAGGCTGATCATCGTGGCGGTGGTCTCGTGACCGGCGATCAGCATGGCGACACCCATGTTGACGGCCTCTTCGCGGGCCATCTCGCCGGCCTTGACCCGGCCCGCCATCTCGGACAGCACGTCGTCGCCCGGGTTCTCGAGCTTCTCCCGGAACAACGTGCCCATGTACTGGCCCAACGCCCGGCTCGCGGCCGACGCCTCCTCCGCCGTGAGGGAGCTGTCGAGGGCGCGGTTGCTGTTCTCCTGGAAGAACCCGTGGTCCTTGTACGGCACGCCGAGCAGGTCGGCGATGACCAGCGAGGGCAGGGGCAGCGCCAGGGCCGTGAGCAGGTCGGCGGGGTTGGGGCCGGCGAGCATGGCGTCGATCAGGTCGTCGACGATCTTCTGGATGCCGGGCCGCATGGCCTCGATCCGCTTGACGAGGAACGGGGCGTTGACCGACCGGCGCAGCCGGGTGTGCTCCGGTGCGTCGGTGTTGGTGATGAGCTTCGGCGTGTGGGGCGCGATCGCCGCCCGGTGGGCGTTGACGTGGGGGAAGTCGGGCTCATGGTCGTCGTTGCTGACGCGAGGGTCCGTGAGGAGGGCCCGCTGGTCGGCGTGACGGGTGATCAGCCAGGGCGTGCTGCCGTTCCAGAGCCTGACCTTGGAGACGGGTGCGCCGTCCCGCAGGGGCTCCAGGGCGGGCGGCGGGGCGAGCGGGCAGCGCAGGTCCCGGGGCATCGGATACTCGGGGACAGCCGGAGCGGGGTCGGGCGTGGTGCCGGCCAGGGTGTCGGCCATGTCTCTCCTCGGTGGTGGGGGCTCCGGTCGGAGCGGAGCGCCGGGTGAAGTCGAGGCCTCGATGAGCACATGCAAACAGAGTGGACTGACGCCTGCCGGACAGTTTCCTGACAGAAAGCTGACGTGGCCCGGATCACACACCGGTCACCCGGCACGGAGTCGGCAGAACAGGACACTTACACCCAACACTCCAGCCCGGCAAGGCCGTTCATCCGGCCACGCCAAGGCGCCGAGTGACCGCGCGAGCCCTCGAAAGGGCCACCAGCAGGCCATCCCCGCCCCGCGCTCCGGAGCACCGAAGGACGGCCCACGATCCGCCGCGACAGTGACGCATTTGCTCCTTGAAAAACGCCACAGAGGGTTCACCTCATGCTCCGTCTCCCGAACGGCCGAGCCAGTAGCCGAAGCCCCGGCGGGTGTGGATCAGCGTCGGCCCGCCCTGGTTGACCTTGCGCCGGAGCCGGGAGACGAGCTGCTCGATCGCGTTGTCCCCGCGGTACTCCCCCCAGACATACCGGGCGATCTGCTCCTTCGACAGCACCTTGTGCGCGTTGCCCAGCAGATGGCGCAGCAGCCGGAACTCCGCGGGCGTGAGGTCCAGCACCCGGTGTCCGCGCCGCGCCTGACAGGTGAGATCGTCCAGCACCAGATCGTCGTACTCCAACGCATCCTCACGCCGCGAGGGCCCTTTGCCGCGCAGTAACACCTGGACCCGGGCCAGCACTTCGGCTATCCGCAGGGGTTTGGTGACGTAGTCCAGTTCCCCCGGTCCCAGTCCGGGGACGATCTTGGCCAGTTCGTCGTACGCGGCCAGGAGGAGCACCGGCGGGCGGTGGGCCATCACGGGGCGGGGGCCCTGGGCGACCTCCTCCAGGTCCGGCAGCGTCGTGTCGAGGACGACCAGGTCGACCGGGTCCTCGGCGAGCCGTGCCACCGCCTCGCCGACCGTCATCGTCACGCCGGTCCGATAGCCCGCCAGTTCCAGCGTCGTGGAGAGCAGTTCGGACGTGCCCGGATCGTCGGCGACGATCAGGACGTACTGCCCCTCTCCACGGGCGACCGAGGGTTTCTCACTGATGCTGCCGTACATGGGAAAGACCATTCATCCAGGGCTCGCGCCACACACCGGGACGGCGGCGGCAGGCACACGCGGGCGTCACTGAAGGCCCTGTGGGGCCTCGCGAGGGCGAAAGGGCGAGGGAGGCGGCGGCGGTTCCGGGCGAGCGGCGCGGCTCAGGCCGTCGTCGCGGGGGCGCGTGGACGGCCGCTCGCCCGGTGGGCCCACCCCCTGCGCGTCAGGCGGAAGGCACGGCCCGGGCCCGCGCTTCACCCTCGCCCGCCTCACCGCGGGTCACGAAGTCGTCGGCCAGGCGGTGAACGAGGGCCGCGAAGTTCTGGAGCTCTCCGTGCGACCAGCCCGCCATGGCCGTCGCCATGCCGCGGCACCTCGCCTCCTGAACGCGGTCGACGGCGCGCCGCCCCTTGGGCGTGAGCTCGACGCGCTGGGCCCGGCGGTCGTCACGGTCGGGGACGCGGATGACGTAACCGGACTTCTGGAGCTGCTGCACCTGCCGGGTGACATGGGACGCCTCGACCGCCAGCCGGTCGGCCAACTCCCCCGGCCGCAGCGGCTCGGAGTCGGCGATCTGGCGCAGTACCGTCACGGCGGCCCGGTCCAGCGGCAATCCGGTCGGCGCCATCAGGCGCTCGTGCAGCCGGGCCCGGCCGATCAGCTGGGTGGCACGCGTCAGAGCGCGTTCGATCTCGATCACTTCCGGCGAGGGGACGTCTGCCAGCGGTGGTGTGGGCATGGACAACACCTTAGCGTGAAATTGCCTAAGTCAAGCAATCTGCTGGCTATTGCTTGACTTAAGTAAATCCATATGCTTGCCTAACTCAATTAAGGCGCGGGGCGGCCGTCACGTGTCACCGGCCGGGATCTCCGCCCCGTCCACCGAGATGAGGAGACAGCATGAGCAGCACCGGGCTCCAGGACCGCAGCGTGGTCGTCACCGGCGCCGGAGGCGGCATCGGCAGGGCCGCGGCCCTGCGGTTCGCCGAGGAGGGCGCGAAGGTCGTCGTCGCCGACCTGAACCCGGAGGGCGCCGAGGAGACCGTCAAGTCGATCGAGAGCGCCGGGGGCACCGCCCTCGCCGTCGTCGGTGACCTGAGCGACCAGACCGTGGTGGACACGGTCGTCGAGCGGGCCGTCGAGGCCTTCGGCGGGCTGGACGTGCTGGTGAACAACGCGGGGATCATGGACCGCATGTCCGCCCTCGCGGACGTCGACGACGCCGAGTGGGAGCGCGTCATCAGGGTCAACCTGACCGCTCCGTTCCTGCTGACCCGGGCCGCCCTGCCGCACATGCTGGCCGCCGAGCGGGGCTCCATCATCTTCACCGCCTCCGAGGCGGGTCTGCGGGGCAGTGCCGCCGGCGCCGCGTACACCGCCTCCAAGCACGGCGTCATCGGCCTGGTGAAGAACCTCGCGGTCATGTACCGCAAGCAGGGCATCCGCGCCAACGCCATCGCCCCCGGCCCCACGATGACCGGCATCCAGGTCGACGCGGACCAGCAGGCCCACGGGCCCGCGGTCGTGGGCCAGTTCATCGGCGCCAACATCGGCCGGCTGGGCAGCGCCGAGGAGCAGGCCGCCGCGATCGTCTTCCTCGCCTCCGACGCCGCCGCCTTCGTCAACGGCGCCATCCTGCCCGTCGACGACGGCTGGGCCGCCGTGTGATGTAGAGGACGAGCGGAAGGCACCGCACAGAGCGGCCCGCCGCCGGCCCGAGGTCGGCGACGGGCCGCTTCTTTCGGCGACGGGCCGCTTCTTATGGAGCGGTCACCAGGCCACCGGCAGTTCGTAGACGCCGTAGACCGCGCCGTCGTGCTTGAACGGGAGTCGCTCCACGCCGGTGGCCAGCCGCAGCGTGGGGATGCGCCGGTACAGGGTGCTGTAGACGACCTGGAGCTCCAGCCGGGCCAGCGGCTGGCCGAGGCACTGGTGCACCCCGAAGCCGAACGCCACGTGGCGGCGGGCGTCGCGCTCCAGGTCGAGGTGGTCCGGGTCGGTGAAGACCTCGGGGTCCCGGTTGGCGATCTCGTTGGGGAGGACGATCCCTTCACCCGCGCGGATCACCTCCCCGGCGATCTCGATGTCCTCCAGCGCCACCCGGCGCCGTCCGCTGTGCGTGACGTTGAGGTAGCGCAGCAGTTCCTCCACCGCCGCGGCGATCACCTTCGGGTCGTCCGCGTCGCGCAGCACGGCGAGCTGATCCGGGTGCTCCAGCAGAGCGACCGTGCCGAGGGCGATCATGTTGGCCGTGGTCTCGTGCCCGGCGAGGAGCAGCAGCACACCCATCTGGGCCGCTTCCTCCCGGGTCAGCTCACCGTTCTTGACCCGGATCGCCAGGCCGGACAGCAGGTCGTCGCCGGGGCGGGACAGTTTCACGCCCATCAGGTCGTCGAGGTAGGAGAAGAGGGCGTGCTGGGCCGCCGTCCGCTCGTCGACGGGCAGGCTCTGTTTGACAAGTGCGCTGCTGTTGCGCTGGAAGAAGTCGTGGTCGTCGTACGGGACTCCGAGCAGCTCGCAGATGACCAGCGAGGGCACGGGCAGCGCGAACGCCTGGACCAGGTCGACCGGGTTGGGCCCGGCCAGCAGCTCGTCGATCAGGTCGTCCACGATCTTCTGCACGGCCGGCCGCATCGCCTCGACCCGCTTGACGGCGAACGATCCCGTCACCATCCGCCGGAGCCGGGCGTGTTCGGGGTCGTCCATGAGGATGAAGCTGATGGTGTTCCGGCCGTTGCTCGGGGCCGACCTCGGGTAGCCGGGCCGCAGGGCGTCGGAGCTGACCCGGGGGTCGCCCAGCAGGGCGCGCTGGTCGGCGTGCCGGGTGACGAACCAGGGCGTGCTGCCGTCCCAGAGGCGGACCCTGGAGAGTGGCTTCTCCTGCTGCTGGGCCCGCAGCCGGGGCGGCGGGTCGAACGGGCAGCCCGCCGCCCGGTCCATCGGAAACGGCAGGGTTCCGGAGTCGGCCGCGCGGTCTCCCGTCGCGTTCGACGTGATGCTCATGGATGCACCCATTTCTCGAGCCCCCAACGGGACTCGTGACGTGTGTGGTGGGGGGAATCGAACGGGGGAGCTGAGCGCCGTCACCCGGAAGGCGTCACCGGCGCCGACCACAGTCCGAGGATGGCGTCGACGAGGCCGGTGGCGGTGTCCTGCCAGCTGGCCCGCGGGGTTGCGGTGCCCTCGGCGAGGGCCCGTTCGCGTTCGGCGCACATGTGCACGATGAGCTGACGCGCCATGGCACCGCGCTCGGCGTGCGTCTCCGGAGGCAGGTCGGGCAGTCGCCGGTTCACCTCGGCGATGATCCGCCGCAGCGATGGGGAGGCCAGGGACTCGTCGACCATGATCCGGTGGAGCGCCGGGTCGGTCATCACCTGGGCGCAGAACCGCGCGTACCAGGTGGGGCTGCCGAGGGCGGCCAGGTGCTCGGGGATCGGCCGCACCAGGCAGTCCACCCAGTCCCGTACGTCCGTGGAGCCGGCGATCGAGGACAGCTGTCGCGCGCGGATCTCCTCGATCCGCTCCTCGTGTCTTCGGGCGACGGCGCGGACCAGGTCGGCCTTGGTGCCGAAGTGGTACCCGACCGCGGCGTTGTTGCCCTGTCCGGCTGCCTCGCTGACCTGACGGTTCGACACGGCGTACACGCCGTGCTCGGCGAACAGACGCTCCGCCGCGGTCAGGATGAGCTCGCGCGTGGCACCGGCCCGCTCAGCCCGTACCGTCCTGCCCGCCGTGATCGGGCTCATCGCGTCCTCCTGTGATCCGGTGGTCGCCGCGAGCCCAGGCAATCCCACCCGCCTCAGCCAAGTCAAGCAATTGACTTAAAACGTGCCGAGTTCCAGCCACGGCCCTGCGCTAGGCGTTATTGAGGTACGCCAGCACCGCGAGCACCCTGCGGTGGCCGCTGTCGCTCGGGGGCAGGCCGAGCTTGAGGAAGACGTTGCCGATGTGCTTGCTGACGGCTCGTTCCGTGACGACGAGGGTCCTGGCGATGGTGGTGTTGTCGTGGCCCTCGGCCATCAGTGTGAGGACCTCCAGCTCGCGCGGGGTGAGGGAGGCGAGCGGGGACTCGGCGCGGCGGGTGAGGAGTTCGGTCACCACCTCGGGGTCCAGGGCCGTGCCGCCGGAGGCGACCCGGTCCAGGGCGTCCAGGAACTCGTCGACCCGGCCCACCCGGTCCTTGAGCAGGTAGCCCACGCCGCTCGCTCCGCCGCCCAGCAGTTCGGCGGCGTACGACTCCTCGACGTACTGCGAGAGCACCAGCACCGGCAGCCCGGGGATCTCCTTGCGGACCTCCAGCGCGGCGCGCAGTCCCTCGTCACGGAAGCCGGGCGGCATCCGCACGTCGAGGACGGCGACGTCCGGGCGGTGTTCGAGGAGGGCGGGAAGGATCTCGGGCCCGGTGCCGACCACGGCCGCGACCTCGTGCCCGGACGACGTCAGCAGCAGGACGAGTCCCTCTCTCAGCAGGGCGTTGTCCTCGGCGATCACGACGCGCACGGCCGCTCCCTGTCTCTTCCGTTGGTCCCGGTCACCATACGCACGGCAGCTCCACCTCGATCATGGTCGGTCCCCCGGCGGGGCTGGTCACCCGCACCGTGCCGTCCAGGGCGGCGACGCGGCGCCGCATACCGAGCAGCCCGGTGCCGCCGGTCTCCTCGGCACCGCCGCGGCCCTCGTCCCGTACGGTGACCCGCACCCCCTTGGGGACGCGGGCGAGGTGGACGTCCGCGCGCGGGGAGCCGCTGTGCTTGGCGGCGTTGGTCAGCGCCTCGGCCACCACGAAGTACGCGGCCGCCTCCACCGCGGCCGGGGCCCGTGGCTCGTCGTGTTCCAGCCCTTCGACGTGGACCGTCGCTTCCAGGCTGCTGCTGGCCGCGAGCGCCCGTACCGCACCGGCCAGGCCGCGGTCGGTGAGGATCGGCGGGTGGATGCCGCGCACGACGAGCCGGAGTTCGGTCAGCGCGTGCTCGGCCTGATCCTGCGCGTCCTCCAGGAGCCGGCGCGCGGCCTCCGGGTCCGCGTCGTAGGCGCGCTTGGCCAGCCCGATGCGCATCGACAGGGACACCAGCCGGGCCTGTGTGCCGTCGTGCAGGTCCCGCTCGATGCGGCGCAGCTCGGCTTCGTGCGCGGCGACGGCGCCGGCCCGGGTCTGGGTCAGCTCCTCGACCCGCTCGGCGAGCCGGGCCTTCGGCGAGGGCTTGAGCAGGGCGGTGGACCAGCGGGCCTCCAGGTCGGCGAGCCGCACGATCAGCGGCAGCACGACGGGCTCGCGGCGCAGCGGCCCGCTCCGTACGCCGTCCACCAGCAGGGCCACCGGCCACAGCGGCAGGGCGAGGACGAGCAGGCAGCCGTACACGTAGTGGGCGATCATCCAGCGCAGGTCGGTGAGCGTGCCGGGGTCAAGCACGGCGATACGCAGGCGTTCGCGCAGGGTGCCCTTGATCGGCTGGTACGCCTCGGTGATCGGCTCATCCGTCCACGCGGTCACCGTGGCCCGTTTGGCACCGGCGATCCGGCGGATCAGCAGCACGGTCTCGGGCAGCAGCCAGGCACCGACGACCGTCAGCGTTCCGACAGCGGTGATCAGCAGCACGGTGATGAAGAGGATCGTGCCGAAGGCCATGGCCGCGGCGATGGCGAGGTGGACCGTGGCCCGCCGTGCCTGCCGCAGGGACGTGCGCATGGCGATCAGATTAAGCCAGTCGCGGGACGGGCGGGCGATGGGCCGCGAGGAAGGGCGAGGGGCCCGATCCGGGTGCGGACCGGACCCCTCTCACCTCGGGCGCCCTCCTTACGGCAGGGTCCACTTCTGGTTGCTGCCGCCGTTGCATGACCACAGCACGAGCTTGGTGCCGTTCGCGGTGCCCGCGCCCGAGGCGTTCAGGCAGAGGCCGGCGTTCACGTTGGTGAGGGTGCCGTCCGCGCCGACGTTCCACTGCTGGTTGGTCTGGCCGTTGCAGTCCCAGATGACGACCCGGGTGCCGTTCGTGGTGCCGCGGTTGTAGGCGTCGAGGCACTTGTTGCCGTAGACCACGAACTGCTTGCGCGAGGTGACGTTGGTCCAGGTCTGGTTGTCACCGCCGTGGCAGTCCCACAGCTGGGCGTCGGTGCCGTTGGCGATGGTGTTGTTGTTGATGTCGAGGCAGCGGTTGGACTGCTGTCCGACGACCTGGGTCCCGTTCATGCCGGGCTGCGGGCGCACCTGGACGGCGTCGAGGTCCGGTGCCCAGGCGGAGGGGTTGGAGAAGGTCAGTGTGTTCGCCGACCCCTTGGCGAGGGAGACCTGGACGGAGACGGTGCCGGGCGTGGTCCAGGAGCCTGTCGGCGGGAAGGAGACCGTGGTCGCCTGCTGTCCGTTGACCTGGAGGAGGGCCGTACGGGTCGCGGTGCCGCCGTTGGTGTAGGCGATGTCGACGACCTTGGTGCCGGTGGCGCCGGCCGCGACGTTGTTGAAGCGGAGGGTGTTGGCGCCGCCGTTGCCGACACCGCCGACCTTGGTGCCGCCGGAGCAGTTCGCGCAGGTCGCGTCAGCGGCGGAGCCGCCCTTGGTGTTGGCGGTGGCCTCGGCCTCGTACGTGGAGCTCGACGCCTCGGTGCCGCCGGTGACGGTGAGCATCACCGAGTCCTTGGCGGGGACGGAGACGGTGTAACTGGTGCCGAAGCTGCCCACGTTCGAGCGCGTCCAGAGGTTGCGGACCGTCGCGGAGGCGTTGGTCAGGCCGAGGTCGGACCAGCGGACGGTCATGTTCTGCGCGCCGGCGGTGCGGTTGAGCAGGACGACGGCCCGCTTGCCGGTGCCGGAGAGGACCTTGCTGTAGACCTGCAGTCCGGTGGTGTCCTCGGCGACCTTGGCGCCCTGGAGGCCGCGCGGGTCCTGGTCGACGGCGACGACCTCGGGGTTCTTCAGGATGTTCGCGGTCTCGGTGCTCATCGTGGACAGGTTGTTGCCGGCGAGGAGCGGGGCGCCGGAGACGGCCCACAGGTTCATGTGACTGCGGTTCTGGGCGGCGGTGAAGCCGTCCAGGCCGACCATCAGCATGTCCGGGTCGTTGTAGTAGCCGGTGTGCTGGGCCGTCGGATGCGTGTTCGCGTCGAAGTTGGCGAGCATGCTGTCCCACGAGGGCGCGTTGCCGTGGAAGATGATGTCGGTGTTGGTGCGCCACAGGGCGGCCATGCCGGCGCCCCAGTTCCAGGGGTTCTGCTTGCCCCAGTTGCAGATCGAGAGGGTCAGCGGACGGCCCGTGGTGGCCGAGGCCTTCGTGACCGCGTCGCTGATGGCCTGGTACGTCGTCTTCGCGTCGAGCCCCTCGGCGTCACCGCCGCACCAGTCGACCTTGACGTAGTCGAAGCCCCACTTCGAGAACTGGAGCATGTCCTGCTCGTAGTGGCCCTCGCTGCCGCTGCCGGGGGCCGCCGGGCGTCCCGTCGGGAAGTAGTAGCCGCAGCCGTCCTTGCCCGCGTCGGTGTAGATGCCCGCCTTGAGTCCCTTGCTGTGGATGTAGTCGGCGATCGCGCTCATGCCGCCGGGCCACTCGGACTCGTCGATGGTGATGTCGCCCGCGCTGTCACGGGTGCCCTGCCACCAGCCCTCGTCGATGTTGATGTACTTGTAGCCGGCGTCGGGCAGTCCGGACGCGACGAACGCGTCGACCTGCGCCTTGATCACGTTGTAGTCGATCTTCGCGGCGAAGGTGTTCCAGGAGGCCCAGCCCATCGGCGCGGGCGGGACCGCGATCTGGTTCGACGTCACCGCGACCGGTTGCGTCCGGCCGAGATCGGCACTCCCCTGCTGCTGGACGCTCCCCTGGTTCTGGAGAGCGACCAGCGCGCCGGCGGCCGTCGCGAGCACCGCGGTACGGACGAGGACGGCTCTGCACAGACGTCTTGCACGGGGGACGAACTGCTCAAGGGGCATGGGGGGTTCCTTCCGGAGGGCACGACAACCGAGCACACACGAGATCCGGTCGACATACCGAACGCTGAACGAGTTGCCGAACCGACCGGCGCGCTGAAGCTAGGGCCGCCACCCTGCGGAAGTCAACGGCTCGTTACGACCGGATTACCTCCAACACCCCCACGAGCCGCGGAGGATGGCACGCACCAGGCCCCCGCACCGCACGCTGCCAACCGGAACAGAAAGCGCCGGAAGCGTTGACGTGATCGCTCTCCAAACCTATCTTCTGGTCGAACTTCCGTACGCTGTACGGTATTTCGAACACACTGCGGCCCCGCCCGGCAAGGCCGGTCCCCCACCCCCGTGCAGAGACGAGGAACGCATGGCACCCGCCCTCCCCAGACGAGCCCTCCTCCAGGCCGCGCTGCTCGCCACGGCGGCACCGGCGATGGCGTACTCCGCCACCGGCCGGGCAGCCGCGGCCACGGTCCCGGCGCCGTCCGCCTGGACGCTGCGGCCGTTCGAGTTGAAGGACGTCAGGCTCGGCCAGGGCGTCTTCGCCACCAAGCGCCAGTTGATGCTCGATCACGGGCGCGGTTACGACGTGAACCGGCTGCTGCAGGTCTTCCGTGCCAACGCCGGGCTCTCCACGGGCGGTGCCGTCGCCCCCGGCGGCTGGGAGGGGCTGGACGGCGAGGCCAACGGCAATCTGCGCGGCCACTACACCGGGCACTTCCTGACCATGCTGTCGCAGGCGTACGCGTCCACCGGGGACCAGGTGTACGCCGACAGGATCCGGACCATGGTGGGCGCGCTGACGGACGTGCGCGCGGCTCTGCGCGAGGACCCGGTCGTGCTCGGCGTGACGGGGAGGTTCGGCACCGCCCAGGAGAACGTCCGGGGCTCGTACCAGTACGTCGACCTGCCGAACACCGTGCTCTCAGGTGCCTCGGCGATCACGCTGTCGGCCTGGGTGAAGCCCACGCACGACGCCAACTGGACCCGGATCTTCGACTTCGGCGACAACAACACCCGATACCTGTACCTGGCCGCCCGCAACGGGAGCGGCGTCCCTCGGTTCGCCATCACGACGAACGGACCCGGCGGCGAGCAGGGCCTCAACGGCACCGCCGCGCTCCCGCTCAACCAGTGGAGCCACCTCGCCGTCACGATCAGCGGCAGCACCGGCACCCTCCACGTCAACGGCACGGCCGTCGCCACGAACACGTCGATGACCCTCGACCCGGCGGCCCTGGGCACCCTGGCGAACAACTGGCTGGGCCGCTCCAACTTCTCCACCGACCCCGTGTTCGCGGGCGCCTTCGACGAGTTCAACGTCTGGTCGCGGGCCCTGACCGCCGCCGAGATCACGGCACTGCAGGGCGACCGGGCCTCCGAGAGCCCGGCCGGCCGGGGCGACCTGGCGTCGTACGACTTCTCCGAGACCACGGGCGGCACCTTCACGGACGCCTCGGGGCGCGGGCTGACCGCCACCCTGCGCCGCACCTGGGGCGCACCGAGCCACGCCGGGTTCCTCGCCGCGTACCCGGAGACCCAGTTCATCGCGCTGGAGTCGATGACCAGCGGCGACTACACCAAGGTGTGGGCGCCCTACTACACCGCGCACAAGATCCTCAAGGGCCTGCTGGACGCCCACCTCGCCACGGACGACGACCGGGCGCTCGACCTCGCGTCCGGCATGTGCGACTGGATGCACTCCCGGCTGTCCAAGCTGCCCGACGCCACCCTGCAGCGGATGTGGGGCATCTTCTCCAGCGGCGAGTTCGGCGGCATCGTCGAGACGATCGTCGACCTGCACTCGATCACCGGTAAGGCCGAACACCTCGCGCTGGCCAAGCTGTTCGACCTCGACAAGCTCATCGACGCCTGCGCCGCCAACACCGACACCCTGGACGGCCTGCACGCCAACCAGCACATCCCGATCTTCACCGGCTACGTCCGGCTGTACGACGCGACCGGCGAGACCCGCTACCTCACCGCGGCCAAGAACTTCTGGGGCATGGTCGTCCCGCACCGCATGTACGGCATCGGCGGCACGAGCACGGCCGAGTTCTGGAAGGCGCGCGGGGTCGTCGCGGGCACGATCAGCGACACCAACGCCGAGACCTGCTGCGCGTACAACCTGCTCAAGCTGAGCCGGATGCTGTTCTTCCACGACCAGGACCCGAAGTACATGGACTACTACGAGCGGGCCCTGTACAACCAGGTCCTCGGCTCCAAGCAGGACAAGGCCGACGCGGAGAAGCCGCTCGTCACGTACTTCATCGGCCTCAAGCCCGGACACGTACGCGACTACACGCCCAAGCAGGGCACGACCTGCTGCGAGGGCACGGGCATGGAGAGCGCCACCAAATACCAGGACTCCGTGTACTTCAGGAAGGCCGACGGCAGCGCGCTCTACGTCAACCTCTACAGCCCGTCCACCCTGACCTGGTCCGAGAAGGGCGTCACCGTCACGCAGACCACGGACTACCCGAGGGAGCAGGGCTCCACGCTCACCATCGGCGGCGGCAGCGCGGCCTTCGAGCTGAAGCTGCGCGTGCCGTCCTGGGCGACGAGCGGCTTCAAGGTAACCGTCAACGGCCGTGCGGTCGGCGGCACTCCGAACCCCGGCAGCTACTTCACCATCTCCCGGACATGGCGCGGCGGTGACACCGTGCGCGTCGCCATGCCCTTCCGGCTGCGGGTGGAGAAGACGCCGGACGACCCGTCCCTGCAGACGCTGTTCTACGGCCCGGTCAACCTGGTCGGCCGCAACACGAGCACCAGCTACCTCCAGGCCGGGCTGTACGCCAACGCGGCGCTCTCCGGCGACCTGTTGCCGTCGCTGACGCCCGTGTCGGGCAAGCCGCTCCACTACACGCTGGGCGGCACCGAGTTCGCTCCCTTCTCCGAAGGCACCGAGGACCCCACGCACGCGTACGTCCGGCGCTCCGAGCCCAAGGTCGTCTTCGGCACCACCGACTCCGGTGTGGCCAACCCGGCGAGGTCCGACGGTACGACGCTCCTGGACGAGATCTGGGCGGGGGCGCCGTTCGGCAACAAGGGCTCGCTGGTGACGCGGGTGCGGGCGACCGTGGACTCGTGGGTGTCGGCGGGCCTGCTCTCCCGGGCCGACGGACAGAAGGTGGTCACCACGGCGCAGAACGCGAAGTACGTGAGCTGACGGCCATGCCCTGAGGGCGGGTCGTACGAGTGGTCCCCCGTGTCCCTCCGTGGTCAGTCCCACGGATGACACGGAGGACCGCGCGTACTGCGTTCTCAGTAGGTGAGTTTGTCGGCAGCCGCACGACGACGGGACGGGCCCCTCCCCTGGACTCTTGGACGGTCATCCGAGACCAGATGTGGAGACCTCCGACCCGTGGCTGCTTTTCTCTATCGACTGGGCCGCCTGGCCTTCCGGCGACGCTGGTACGTCGCGCTCCTGTGGGTGGCGGTGCTCGCCGCCGTCGGCCTCGGCGCCGTCAAGGCCCCTTCGGCACCCGACGACGGCTTCTCCATGCCGGGCATCGAGTCCCAGAGGGCGTTCGACCTCTTGGAGCAGCGCTTTCCCGGGTCCGCGGCCGACGGGGCCAGTACCCGGGTCGTGTTCGTCGCGCCGGACGGCCAGAAGGTCACCGCCGCCGGCCACAGGGCGGCGATCGAGCGGTTCGTGGACGAGGCCTCCCAGGGCTCGCAGGTCGCCGCCGCGGCGGACCCCTTCCAGGCGCGTGCCGTGAGCAAGGACGCCTCCACGGCGTACTCGACCATCACCTTCAAGGCGAAGGCCGACGACCTCACCGACGCGAGCAAGAAGCACGCCGAGGACGCCATCGCCCAGGTCCGGGACTCCGGGCTGACCGTAGAGGTGGGCGGGAACGCGCTGGCGACCCGGCCCGCGGCGGGTGGACCGGCCGAGGCCGTCGGTATCGGCATCGCCGCCGTCGTCCTGCTGATCACCTTCGGTTCGCTGACGGCGGCCGGTCTGCCGCTGCTGACCGCGATCGTCGGCGTCGGCATCAGCATGGCCGCGATCCTGGCGCTGGGCAGCACGTTCGGCCTGTCCGCGACCACCGGCACGCTGGCCACCATGCTGGGCCTGGCGGTCGGCATCGACTACGCGATGTTCGTCGTCTCCCGCTACCGCGAGGAACGCGCCAAGGGGCACACACCGCGGGAGGCCGTCGCCCTGGCCACCGGTACCGCGGGCTCGGCGGTCGTCTTCGCCGGGCTGACCGTGGTCATCGCGCTGGCCGGGCTGTCGGTGGTGGGCATTCCGATGCTCACCAAGATGGGGCTGGCCGCCGCGGGCGCGGTCGTCGTCGGGGTCCTCATCGCGCTCACCCTGGTCCCGGCCCTGCTCGGCTTCTGGCCGAACGCGGTGCTGTCGCGGTCCGCCCGCCGGAGCGGGCGGTTCGACGAGGGCGGTGAGGACAACGGCGGCAGCCGCTGGTCCCGGTTCGTGCTGCGCCGTCCCGTGGCCGTACTCCTGGTCGGCGTGGTCGGTCTCGGCGCGATGGCGCTGCCGGTGCGGGACCTCCGGCTCGGCATGCCGGGCGACGAGGCCAAGCCCGTCTCCTCGACCGAGCGCCGCGCCTACGACGCGCTGGCCGAGGGCTTCGGGGCCGGCTTCAACGGGCCGCTGACCATCGTCGTGGACGCGAAGGGGGCCTCCGACCCCAAGGGCGCGGCGCGGACGATCTCCGAGGAGATCGGCGCGACGGAGGGTGTCGTCTCGGTCTCCCCCGCCCGGTTCAACCCGGCCCGCGACACCGCGGTGTTCTCGGCCGTCCCGTCCACCGGCCCCAGCGACGAGAGGACCAAGGAGCTCGTCCAGAGCATCCGTGACGAGCGTCCGGGGATCGAGTCGGAGACCGGGACGACGTTCGAGGTCACCGGCACCACCGCGGTCAACATCGACGTCGCCCAGAAGGTGCAGGACGCGCTGATCCCCTACCTCGTCGTGGTGGTCGGCCTGGCCATCGTGCTCCTGCTGCTGGTCTTCCGGTCGGTGCTCGTGCCCCTCAAGGCGGCCGCAGGTTTCCTGCTCTCGGTGCTCGCGGCCCTCGGCGCGGTCGTCCTGGTCTTCCAGCAGGGCCACGGCGCGGAGCTCCTGGGCGTGGAGTCCACCGGTCCGATCATGAGCCTGATGCCGATCTTCCTGGTGGGCATCGTGTTCGGGCTCGCCATGGACTACGAGGTCTTCCTCGTGACCCGGATGCGGGAGGCGTACGTCCACGGGGACCGGCCGGGCCAGGCGATCACCACCGGGTTCCGGTACAGCGCCCGGGTGGTCGTGGCCGCCGCGCTGATCATGATGGCGGTCTTCGCCGGTTTCGTCGGCGCCGGCGAGTCCATGATCAAGATGATCGGCTTCGGTCTGGCCATCGCGGTCTTCTTCGACGCCTTCGTCGTCCGCATGGCCATCGTGCCCGCCGTCCTCGCCCTGCTCGGACACCGTGCCTGGTGGCTGCCGCGGTGGCTGGACCGGCTGCTGCCCGACATCGACGTGGAGGGCGAGGCACTGACTCGTCGGCCGGCCGCCGAAGCGGCAGCGGTGGACGCCGACCCGGGAGCGAGGAAGGCGGCGCACGTCTGAGCCGCCGCTCCCGCTCCGGAGGGCCGCCCGAGTGGACACGGGCGGCCCCGCCGGTCCCGCCGTACCCACCTGTGGCCCGAGGCGCCCGTGCACGCCGTACGAGCGCGTCAGCCCAGCGAGCCATGATGGGCCCCGCGGACCAGGACGCGGGCACGGGCACGGAGGCAGACACCGACACGGCGTCACGGGAGCCGGGCGCCATACCGGCGCGTGCCACCGGAGAGGGTCCGCGTATCTCCCGACGCCCTCGGATCCTTCCGACGCCCGTGGTCCACCATGGTCCCAGCCCACCGACCGGAGAACCCGATGAGCAGCCTCAGTCTGGATCGCCACATGCCGCGCCAACGACGCGCCTTCGACTGGCTGAGTGTCATCGTGATGTTCGCCTCCGCGCTCTTCGGTGCCACGCTCAGCCCGCCCGGTGCCGAGCAGCCGGACCACCTGGGACCGGCCGCCCTGCTCGCGGGGGCCTCGTCCCTCGCCCTCCTCGCGCATCGCACCCGCCCCGGCGTCGTCGTCGCCGTGACGACGCTGTGCGCCGCGGCGACGAGCGCGCTGGGCTATGTGCTCAATCCGCTGCTCATGGCGCCCGTCCTGGCGGCCCTCTACTGGCTGGCCCTGCGGACCGACCGCAGGACGACCCGCGTCTACCTTTTCGCTGCGGTCGCCGTCCTGGTGACCACGGCGGTGACCGCGGAGCCGGGCCACCATCCGCTGATCCTCAAGACGCTCGGGCCCACGGCCTGGCTGCTGCTCCCCGTCGTCGCCGGGAGCGCTTCCCGGTTGCGGGGCGCGTACCTGGACGCCGTACAGGCGCGCGCCGAGTACGCCGAACGCACCCGCGAGGAGGAGGCGCGCCTCCGGGTCGCCGAGGAGCGGATGCGGATCGCCCGCGAGCTGCACGACGTCGTCGCCCACCACCTCGCCCTCGCCAACGCCCAGGCCGGCACCGCCGCCCATCTCGCGCGCACCCGCCCCGAGCAGGCGGAGAAGATCCTCACCGACCTGACCGGCACCACGGCGTCGGCGTTGCGCGAGCTCAAGGCCACGGTCGGTCTGCTGCGCCAGGCGGACGACCCGGACACGTCCCTGCAGCCGGCCCCGGGCCTCGCCCGCCTGCCCGAGCTGACTGACGCGTGCCGGGCCGCCGGACTGGAGGTCACCGTGACCACCGAGGGCGAGCCACGGCCACTGTCGCCGGGCGTGGACCTGACGGCGTACCGCATCGTGCAGGAGGCGCTCACCAACGTCACCAAGCACGCCGCCGCGGGTTCGGCCCACGTACGGCTCTGCTATCTGAACGACCGGCTGACCCTCACGGTCACCGACGACGGCAGCGGCACGGCATCCGCCACCCCGGCGGTCGGCCGCGGCTTCGGCCTCATCGGCATGCGCGAACGCGCCCAGTCCGTCGGCGGTGTGCTCCAGGCCGGCCACCGCCACGAGGGCGGCTTCGAAGTGACCACCGAACTGCCACTGCACCTGACCACCCCGGCCCCGGGCCGGAACCCGCACCCGCACCCGCACCCGGCCCCCGAAACCCGGTCCGGCCCTCAAGAACGCACCCCACACCGGAAGTACGAGAACCCATGACCATCCGCGTCCTGCTCGCCGACGACCAGGCCCTGCTGCGGGCCACCTTCCGGATCCTGATCGACTCCTGCGACGACCTGGAGGTGGTCGACGAGGCCACGGACGGCGCCGAAGCGGTCGACCTGGCGCGCGTCCACAGACCCGACGTCGTCCTGATGGACATCCGGATGCCGGGCACCGACGGCCTGTCGGCCACGACCACGATCTGCGCCGACCCCGAGCTGTCGGGCACCCGCGTGCTCATCCTGACCACGTTCGAGATCGACGAGTACGTCGCCCAGGCGCTGCGTGCGGGCGCGAGCGGCTTCCTCGGCAAGGACGTCAGCGCCGACGCGCTCCTGGACGGCATCCGCACCGTGGCCTCCGGTGACTCGCTCCTCTCCCCCGTCGCCACGCGTGCCCTCATCACCCGCTTCCTGACCACCCCCGCGCCCAGCGCGCGGCTCGCCCCGCCCGACGCCCTCTCCGGCCTCACCACCCGCGAACGCGAGGTGATGGCGCTGGCCGCCGAGGGGCACTCCAACGACGAGATCGCCGACAAGCTCGTCGTCAGCCCGCTGACCGTACGCACCCACGTCCACCGCGCGATGACGAAACTGGGCGCCCGCGACCGCGCCCAACTCGTCGTCATCGCCTACCAGTCGGGCCTCGTCCAGGCTTCACCCCCGAACTGACCACCACCGGCGCCTCTTTGTCCCGACGCTCACCTCACGGATGCACGCGGCCCAGGAACTCCCTCATCAGACCGGCGATCTCGTGGAGGTGGGTCTCCAGGGCCCAGTGCCCGGCGTCCTTGAGGACGTGCAGCTCGGCCTCGGGCAGGTCGGTGAGGTACGCGCGCGCCGACTCCTCGGGCATGTAGCCGTCGTGCGGCCCCCAGACGATCAGCGAGGGCGGCTGGGCCCCGCGCAGATAGGCCTGGTACTCGGGGAACCGGTCCACGCTGTTCTTGATGTCGGCGAACAGGTCGACCATGATCTCCCGGTTGGGTGAGCGCCCGAGCACCGGCCAGGACAGCTCCCACAGATCCGGGCTGATCAACTCGGCCATGTGCTGCGGGACTTCGCCGATGACCTCCTCCCGCAGCCCGCGTTCGGTGACCGCCTCGGCGAGGGCGGCCCGGCGTTCGGGCGTGGGGTCGGCCCAGTACTCCCGCAGCGCCGCGTACTTGGGCCCGAGCGTGTCGGCGTACGCGTCCCCGTTCTGGATGACCAGCGCGGCGATCCGCTCCGGGTGCTTCACGGCCAGCTGCAGCCCCGCCTGTGAACCGTAGTCGAACAGGTAGAGCGCGTAACGGTGCAGACCGAGCACCTCCGCGAACCGCTCCAGCAGGCGGGCGTATCCCGCGAACGAGTAGTCGAAACGGTCCCGCTCCGGCGTCTCGCTGTACCCGAACCCGGGGAAGTCCGGGGCGACCAGCCGCCACCGGTCGCCGAGCACGGGCATCAGGGTGCGGTACTGGAAGGACGACGACGGATACCCGTGCGGCAACAGCACCACCGGCGCCCCCGGCGGCCCCGCCTCCCGGTAGAAGACCTCGACGCCATCGACGTCGACGGTCCGATGGGCCACGGACACGAGCTCGGACGGCACGGCTCCTCCAGGACGGGGCGGGGGATGGCCAGGTCACGAACGAGTGCCCTTGTTGCGGCGAGCGCATGCGCTTTGAGGGGCGCGGGGAACTGCGCGACAAGCCACAACGAACCCGCAGCAGCCCCACACAGAACCCGGCAGACGAGACCCACCGGCCACCGAACAGACAGCTAACGCCCGCGCGGCCCCACGGTAGTGCTCCGCACAACAAGCCGCGGCCCGACCACCGTCTCCCCGCCGGAGGCCTCGGCCCCGTCCCCCTCCACCCGCCCCACCGCCCGCCCCACCGCCAACTCCGCGAGACGGCGGACGTCCTGGCCGACGGTGGTGAGGGAGACGTGCGCGAGCCGGGCGAGGCGGCTGTCGTCGAAGCCGACCACGGAGATCTCGTCGGGCACGCCGACGCGGGCGCGCAGGAACGTGTCGAGGACACCGGTGGCACAGCGGTCGTTGAAGGCGACCACGGCCGTGGGCCGGGGGTCGTCGCCGAGGAGACCGCGCGCGGCCGCGGCGCCGTCCTCCTCGGTCAGACCGCCGGGCAGGACGCGGGCCCGGTCGCCGAGCCCGTGACGGTTCATGGCGGTGCGGTAGCCGCGGCGCCGGTCGGCGGCGCCCGGCGCGCGGCCGCCGTCGATGTGGACGATGTCCCGGTGCCCGAGGGAGACGAGGTGGTCGACGGCCTGACGGGCGCCCTCGTCGTCGGCGGTGCGGACCACGTCCACGCCGGGCACGGCCGGACGCAGCCGCCGGGCCACCGACACCACCGGCAACTGGGCCGCCAGCTCCGCGAGACGTGCCGCCGGAGCCTCGGGGCCGAGCAGGATCAGCGCCTCGCAGCGGTCGCCGAGCAGGCTCTCCACGGCATGCCGCTCGTCGCGGCTGGGAGCCACGGCGCTGAGGGCGACCTGGTACCCGGCGGGCTCGGCGGCGGCGTAGACGCCCTCCACCAGGTCGGTGTGGAAGGGGTGCTGGAGGCCGAACTGCACGCCGAGCAGCCGTGAGCGGTTGCTCCGCAGCAGCCGGGCGCGGGCGTCGGGCCGGTACCCGATCTCCCGCGCCGCCTCCAGGACCCGCTCCCGGGTGCCGGCGCCGGCGCCCTTGGCCCCGCGCATCACGATGGAGACCAGCGCGACGGACACGCCGGCCCGCGTCGCCACATCGGCGAGGGTGGGGCGCTTCCCCTCGGGGGGCCCTGGGGTCGGTGGCACCGCTGGCCTCCCTGCTCGGTACCGGGTCTGCTCCTCCAGCCGTCGATCGTAGACGAGTCGGGGCGCCGGAGAACACGCTGGTCGACATCACTGCAACGTTCTAGTCTCCCGCCCCGCGAAGCCTTGACAGGACGTCCCGGGGGTGGCGTACTGCTGCTCGGGCGCTAGAACGTTCTAGTTCGCAGCCGAAATCCCGAGCCGAATCCAGAGAGAGGGAGCGTCGTGACGTACACACTGGCGGTCTGCGCCGAGATGGTCTTCCGGGATCTGCCCGTCGACGAGCGGGCCCGGCGCATCCATGACGCCGGGTTCCAGGTCGAGATCTGGGACTGGACCCGGCACGACCTCGACGCCCTGGCCCGTACGCCCGCCGAGTTCTCCTCGATGACCGGCTACATCCGCGGCAGCCTCACCGACGAGGAGGGCGCGGCCGAACTGCTGCGCACCGCCGAGGAGTCGGTCAAGGCGGCCGAGCATCTCGGCTGCCCCCGGCTGAACCTGCACGGCACCGGTCTGGACGGCGAGGGCCTGCCCGTGGTGCCGGTGACGGGCGAGCCCACCGGCCCGATGTGGATCGCTGCCCACCGGACGCTCACCCGCGTCGCCGAGCTGGGCGAGAGCGCCGGCATCACGTTCACCCTGGAGAACCTGAACACGGCCGTGGACCACCCCGGCGTGCCGTTCGCGAAGGCCGCCGACACCATGGCCCTGGTCGCCGCCGTGGACCACCCCGGGCTGCGCATGAACCTGGACCTGTACCACGCGCAGATCGGCGAGGGAAACCTGATCGAACTGGTCCGCCGGGCCCACGCGCTCGGCCTGATCGGAGAGATCCAGGTCGCCGACGTACCGGGCCGTCGCGAGCCGGGCACCGGCGAGATCAACTACCCGGCCGTCGCCCGCGCCCTCACCGACCTCGGCTACGACGGCACGGTCGCCATGGAGGCCTGGGCCTCCGAGGACGGCGAACGAGCCCTGGAACGCTTCCGGACCGCGTTCACACCCGCCTGACCAACAGCCCCTCAGGCGCTTCCCCTACGTACGGAGAACCCACGTGACCACCCACCAGCCCCTCGCCGTCGGCCTCATCGGCGCCGGACGGATGGGCTCCTTCCACGCCGAGACGCTCGCCCACCGTCTGCCCGGCGCCCGGCTCGCCGCCGTGGCCGACCCGGCTCCGGGTGCCGCGAGGCTCCTCGGAGACCGGCTCGGCTGCCCGACGGCGTACACCGGGATCGGGGACCTGCTGGCCGACCCGCGGGTCGACGCCGTGGTGATCGCCACCCCGGCCCGTAGCCACGCCGGTCTCGTGGAGGCGGCGGCGCGCGCGGGCAAGGCGGTGTACTGCGAGAAGCCCATGGCCGTCACCCTGGCGGAGGCCGACCGCGCCGTCGCCGCGGTACGCGACGCGGGTGTTCCGCTCCAGGTGGGCTTCAACCGCCGCTACGACACCGGCTTCCGGGCCGCCCACGACAAGATCGCCTCCGGCGGTATCGGCACCCCGCAGCTGCTGCGCTCGCTCACCCGCGACCCGAAACTGCACGACCCGGCGCCGATCCCGCCGTGGACGATCTTCCTGGAGACCCTGATCCACGACTTCGACACCCTGCGCTTCCTCAACCCGGGTGCCGAGCCGGTCGAGGTCTTCGCCTGGGCCGACGCCCTGGTCCGCCCCGACTTCAGGGACCGCGGGCTGCTCGACACCGCCGTGGTCACCATCCGCTTCGACAACGGCGCCCTCGCCACCGCCGAGGCCAGCTTCCAGGCCGTCTACGGCTACGACGTACGCGGCGAGGTCTTCGGCTCGGCGGGCATGCTCACGATGGGCGACATCCGGCGCGGCCACCTCACGTCGTACGGCGCGGACGGCGTGGCCGCCGACTGCGTCACCTACGACCAGGACCTCTTCCGCGACGCGTACGTCGCCGAGCTCGCCGACTTCACCGACAGCGTGCGCACCGGCCGGGCCCCGTCCGTCACCGGGGAGGACGCCCGCGCCGCCCTGACGATCGCCCTCACCGCCGTCCGGTCGGTCACGACGGGCGCCCCCGTCCGCGTGGCGGACCTCAAGGACGAGTGACCGGCGGACCGAGTGACCGGCGGGCGAACCCGCCCGGGAATCCCGGCGCGCCCCAGGCGTTGTACTCCATGTGAGTTCAGTGATCGCACAGACCCGGTTCTCGGTCCTCGACCGCTCCCGTGCCCGTGAGGGGCACGACGCCGCCGAGGCGTTGCGGGACACGGTCGGGCTGGCGCGGGAGCTGGAGGAGCTGGGCTTTCACCGGTTCTGGGTGTCGGAGCACCACGGTGTGCCAGGAGTCGCCGGTTCGGCGCCGACCGTGCTGGCCGCGGCCGTCGCGGCGGCCACGCGACGCATCCGGGTGGGTACCGGCGGCGTGATGCTGCCCAACCACCAGCCGTTCGTCGTGGCCGAGCAGTTCGGGGTCCTGGAGTCCCTCTTCCCGGGGCGGATCGACATGGGCCTGGGCCGGTCCGTCGGCTTCACCGACGGGGTGCGCCGGGCCCTGGGGCGGGACAAGGACGTCGCGGACGACTTCGCCGGGCAACTCGACGAGCTGCTCGGCTGGTTCCGCGGGACGTCCCCCACCCGCGCGCACGCGCGCCCGGCGGAGGGCCTGACCGTGCCGCCGTTCGTGCTCGCGATGGGCGAGGGCGCCGCCATCGCCGCCCGGGCGGGCCTGCCCATGGTCATCGGCGACCTCCGCGACCGCGAGAAGATGCGGCGCGGCATCGACCACTACCGCGCGGCCTTCCGGCCCTCCCCGTGGGCACGGGAGCCGTACGTCGTCATCTCGGGCACGGTCGCGGTCGCCGCCACGCCCGAGGAGGCCCGGCGCCTGCTGCTCCCGGAGGCCTGGTCGATGGCGTACTCGCGCACGCACGGCACCTTTCCCCCGCTGCCGCCGGCCGACGAGGTCGAGGCCCGCACGATGACCGCCAAGGAGCGCGGCTTCTACGAGTCGGGCCTCACCGGCCACATCGCCGGCACCGAGGACCAGGTCGCCCACGAACTGGAGACGGTGCTGAAGGAGACGGGCGCGCAGGAACTCCTCGTCACCACCAGCACCTACGACCGTGAGGGCCTGGTCGACTCCTACCGGCGGCTTGCCCGGATCATCGCCGGCTGAGGCCGGGACGTCAGGTGGCGCTCCTCACGCACCCCCAACCCCGCGGACAGTTCGGCGGCGCGGGCCAGTGAGCGACGGTCGGGACGGCTGTGCGGCGGTATCGCGTCCCTCACCTCGACCTCGGCCACCAGGTCGCGGGCCGTCGCCACCCGCCACAGTGAGGTGAGCAGCGAGTCCTCGCCGACGAAGGCGGGGGCCGTGCTGGCGGTGCCGTCGCTGTGGCGGTAGTGGATACGGACGGGCTGGACGGGAGCGCCGGCGTCGATCGCGGCCTGGAAGACGGCGCGGCGGAAGGTGCCCTGGGCTCGTCCGCACCACGTGCTGCCCTCGGGGAAGGCGGTGACCGCCCCGCCGGCGCGCAGGGCACCGGCGATACGGGCGACCGTGTCCGGGAGCGCGCGCAGCCGGTCCCGCTCGATGAACAGGACCCCGGCCCGCGCCGTCAGCGGACCCGCCACGGGCCACTGCCGGATCTCGGTCTTGGCGAGCATCCGGGCCGGACGCACGGCGGCGAGCAGCGGTATGTCCATCCAGGAGATGTGGTTGGCGACGAGGAGCACCCCGCCGGCGGGGGTGGCGGCGCCACTGAAACGGAGCCGCACACCCGCGGCCCGCAGCATCACCCGGCACCACCACCGCACCGCTCCGGCGGGCACCCGCCCGCCGAGCGGCAGCAACGTGATCCCCCCGAGCAGAAGGACCGCCAGCACCGTCAGCCGCAGCACCGCTAGGGGCACGGCCACGGTGGGTGCCCTCCGCTCCACGCACGCCGCCGGAGAGCACGGCGCGCTGGGCAGCCAGACGCTCATCAGGCCGGGACGAGCGACAGGAAGTGCCGCAGATAGCGCGCGTTGACCCGGCTCATCGGCAGCAGCACGTACAGGTCGGCGACGCCGAAGTCCGGGTCGTGCGCGGGCTCGCCGCACACCCAGGCGCCGAGGCGGAGGTAACCGCGCAGCAGGGGCGGCAGTTCGGTGCGCTGCTCGGGCCGGGCCACGCCGTCCGCGTCCCAGGGCAGCAGGGGACGCACCCGGTACTCCTCGGGTGCGAGGTTCTTGGCCCGCACGCGGTCCCACGTGGCGGCGGCGAGCGCGCCCCCGTCGGCGAGCGGGAGCGAGCAGCAGCCGGCCAGCCACTCGTGACCGCCCTGGACCATGTACCGCGCGATGCCGGCCCAGATCAGGCCGATGACGGTGCCGTCGCGGTGGTCGGGGTGCACGCAGGAGCGGCCGACCTCGACGAGCCCGGGACGGATCGGGTCCAGCGGGGAGAGGTCGAACTCGCCCTCCGAGTACAGCCGCCCGGCGATCGCGGCGCGCTCCGGCGGCAGCAGCCGGTACGTACCGACGACCTGGTCGGTCAGCGTGTCCCGGACGAGCAGGTGGTCGCAGTACGCGTCGAAGGCGTCGACGTCGAGGCCGGGCTGCGGGGTGGACAGCAGCGCGCCCATCTCGCCGGCGAAGACGTCGTGCCGCAGCCGCTGTGCGGCCCGCACGTCGGCCTCGTCGCGGGCGAGGGTGACGGTGTAACGGGTGGGCGTGACCGCCTGGGGCGGGCTGTCGAGCGTGGATACGCCGGTCATGGCTGGCTCTCTCCTGGGGACGGGACGGGCCTGTGCGGCGGGAGCTGAGCGGGCCGCCGGTTGGCTACGGCGTGCTCGCTTATGTTTTCCCGACGCCAACTGACCGGCGCGTAACCTTCGCAGAGAGGCAGGGTGTGAGGTTGTTGAATGCCAGGGTGCGGCGGCGTGACAGATCTTGGCGGGGCCGGAGAGCACCACTCCCGGCCCCGCCCGTCCGCACCTGGTCGGCGAACGTTTTTGAGGGGACGTGCCCCGAAGGGGCGCGTCCCTCAAGGGGCGCGGGGAACTGCGCGACCAGCCACAACGAACCCGCAGCCCGAAACCAACAACACCCCTGCGGCGCTACCGCTTCGCGACCTTCCGAGCAGCCCGCAGCCACTCCTTGTTCATGCTGGTGATGGAGACCAAGGGAATCCCCTTGGGGCAAGCGGTGGCGCACTCCCCCGCCAACGTGCACCCCCCGAACCCCTCGTCATCCATCTGCGCCACCATGTCCAGCACCCGCGTCTCCCGCTCGGGCGCCCCCTGGGGCAACACGTTCAGATGGTTGACCTTGGCCGAGGTGAACAGCATCGCCGCGCCGTTGGGACACGCCGCCACACACGCCCCGCACCCGATGCACTCCGCGTGCTCGAACGCGAAGTCCGCGTCCGGCTTCGGCACCGGCGTCGCGTGGGCCTCGGGCGCGGAGCCCGTCGGCGCGGTGATGTAGCCACCGGCCTGGATGATCCGGTCGAAGGCCGACCGGTCCACCACCAGGTCCTTGATCACGGGGAACGCCGACGCCCGCCACGGCTCGATGTCGATCGTGTCGCCGTCCTTGAAGGACCGCATGTGCAGCTGACAGGTCGTGGTGCGCTCGGGCCCGTGCGCGTCGCCGTTGATCACGAGACTGCACGCGCCGCAGATGCCCTCGCGGCAGTCGTGGTCGAAGGCGACCGGGTCCTCACCGCGCAGGATGAGTTCCTCGTTGAGGGTGTCCAGCATCTCCAGGAAGGACATGTCGGACGAGATACCGTCCACCTCGTACGTGGACATCGCTCCGTCGGCGTCGGCGTTCTTCTGCCGCCAGACGCGCAGGGTGAGCTTCATGCGTAGCTCCGCTGAGTGGGGTGGACGTACTCGAAGACCAGGTCTTCCCTGTGCAGCACGGGGGCAGAGCCCGCACTCGTGAACTCCCAGGCGGCCGCGTACGCGAACTCGTCGTCCCTGCGGGCCGCCTCGCCGTCGGCCGTCTGGGACTCCTCGCGGAAGTGGCCGCCGCAGGACTCGGCTCGGTGCAGCGCGTCGAGGCACATCAGCTCGGCGAGTTCGAGGTAGTCGACGATCCGGTTGGCCTTCTCCAGCGACTGGTTGAACTCCTCGCCGGTGCCGGGCACCTTGATGCGCCGCCAGAACTCCTCGCGGATCTGCGGGATGCGTTCCAGCGCCTTGCGCAGCCCCGAGTCCGTACGGGCCATGCCGCAGAACTCCCACATCAGCTCGCCGACCTCGCGGTGGAAGGAGTCGGGGGTGCGGTCGCCGTCGACGGAGAGGAGCAGGTTGAGGCGGTCCTCCGTCTCGGCCAGCACCTCCTGGACGACGGGGTGGTCGACCGTGACGTCCTCGTGGCGCGGGTTGCGCGCCAGGTAGTCGTTGATGGTCGCCGGAAGCACGAAGTAGCCGTCGGCGAGGCCCTGCATCAGGGCCGACGCGCCGAGCCGGTTCGCTCCGTGATCGGAGAAGTTGGCCTCGCCGATCGCGAACAGGCCGGGGATGGTGGTCTGCAGGTCGTAGTCGACCCACAGGCCGCCCATCGTGTAGTGCACGGCGGGATAGATCCGCATCGGTACCTCGTACGGATCCTCGTCGGTGATCCGCTGGTACATGTCGAAGAGGTTGCCGTACTTGGCCTCGACGGCCTTCCGCCCCATCCGCTCGATGGCGTCGGCGAAGTCCAGGTACACGCCCTGTCCGCCGGGGCCGACGCCCCTGCCCTCGTCACAGACGTTCTTCGCGGCGCGGGAGGCGATGTCGCGGGGCACGAGGTTGCCGAAGGAGGGGTAGACGCGCTCCAGGTAGTAGTCGCGCTCGTCCTCGGGGATCTGGCCGGCCGGGCGGGTGTCGCCCTTGGCCTTCGGTACCCAGATGCGTCCGTCGTTGCGCAGGGACTCGCTCATCAGCGTCAGCTTGGACTGGTGGTCGCCGGTGCGCGGGATGCAGGTGGGGTGGATCTGGGTGAAGCACGGGTTGGCGAAGTACGCGCCGCGCCGGTGGGCCCGCCAGATCGCGGTGGCGTTGGAGTTCATGGCGTTCGTCGACAGGTAGAAGACGTTGCCGTAGCCGCCGGAGGCGAGGACGACGGCGTCCGCGAAGTAGGTGTCGACGCGACCGGTGACGAGATCGCGCGCCACGATCCCGCGCGCCCGCCCGTCGATCACGATCAGGTCGAGCATCTCGGTGCGCGGGTGCATCTCGATGGTGCCGGCCGCGATCTGCCTGCTGAGGGCCTGGTAGGCGCCCAGCAGCAACTGTTGTCCCGTCTGGCCGCGTGCGTAGAAGGTCCGCGACACCTGCACCCCGCCGAAGGACCGGGTGTCGAGCAGACCGCCGTACTCGCGGGCGAAGGGGACGCCCTGCGCCACGCACTGGTCGATGATCTCGACGGAGATCTGCGCCAGCCGGTGGACGTTGGACTCGCGGGCCCGGAAGTCGCCGCCCTTGACGGTGTCGTAGAACAGCCGGTGGATGGAGTCGCCGTCGTTGCGGTAGTTCTTCGCCGCGTTGATGCCGCCCTGCGCGGCGATCGAGTGGGCGCGTCGCGGGGAGTCCTGGTAGCAGAACTGCACGACGTGGTAGCCCTGTTCGGCGAGAGTGGCGCCCGCGGAGCCGCCGGCGAGGCCGGTGCCGACGACGATCACCGTGTGCTTGCGCCGGTTGGCGGGGTTGACCAGCTTGGCCTCGAAGCGGCGGGTGTCCCAGCGCTCGTTGACGGGGCCGGAGGGAGCCTTGGTGTCGACGACCGGCTCACCGGTCGCGTAGTCGGTGTACGAGTTCATGTCAGCTCACCACTCCGGTCATGACGCCCACGGGTACGGCGATGAAACCGGCCGTGAGCAGCAGTGCGAGAACGTTGGCGACGGTCTTGAGGGCGCGGTCGCGGGTGCGGCTGCCCGCGCCCAGGGTCTGGGCCGCGCTCCAGAAGCCGTGCCGGACGTGCAGGCCGAGCGCGAGCATCGCGACGATGTAGATGACGTTGCCGTACCAGGTGGAGAAGGTGTCCACGACGTTCTGGTACGGGTGGCCCTCCTGGAAGCCGCCGCTGTGCACGGTGCCGGTGGTCAGGTCCAGGATGTGCCAGACGATGAACAGGCCGAGGATGATCCCGCCCCAGCGCATGGTGCGCGTGGCGTAACTCGCCCGCGGCTTCTTGTGCACGTACTTGTTGGGCCGTGCCTTGATGTCGCGGCGGCTGAGCTGGTACGCGGAGACGGCGTGGGCGACGACCGCGACGACCAGCACGACGCGGACGAGCCACAGCGTCCACTCGTAGTGCATGAAGGGTTCGCCGACGGTGCGCAGCCAGTGCGCGTAGTGGTTGAACTCGCCCGCGCCGAAGAAGATCTTCAGGTTCCCGATCATGTGGACGACCAGGTACAGCAACATGATCAGACCGCTGACCGCCATGACGGTCTTCTTGCCGACGGAGCTGTCCCACACCGTGCGGGCCATGGACGGCCGTCGGTCCGTCCGCGTTGCCAGAGCCATGCACACGACGCTAGAGCGGTGACACGTGATCGGTCCAAGACATGGTACGGCTCGTTTCGATAGCCTTGACCTATCGTGGGAGCGTGCAGTTCCAGCAGCTCCAGTACTTCGTGGCCGTCGCCGAGACCCGGCACTTCACCCGGGCAGCGGAGCTCGTGCATGTCGCGCAGCCCTCTCTGTCCCAGCAGATCCGTTCGCTGGAGCGGGAGTTGGGGGCGGAACTGTTCCGGCGGGCCCGCGGCAACATCACGCTGACCGACGCGGGTGAGGCGCTGCTGCCACTGGCCCGGCGGATACTGGCCGACGCGGACACGGCGCGGCACGAGGTGGCCGAGCTGGTCCAGCTGCGGCGGGGGCGGGTGCGGCTCGGTGCGACGCCGAGTCTGTGCACGGGTCTGCTGCCGGATGTGCTGCGCGCCTTCCACGACCGCTATCCCGGGATCCGGCTGCTGATCGAGGAGGGCGGCTCGCACGATCTGGTCCGGGAACTGGCTCGAGGGGCGTTGGACCTGGCGCTGGTCGTGCTGCCGCTGCCGACGCCCTCCCCCGCGCTGACCACGGTGGAGGTGCTCCGGGAGGACCTGGTGGTGGTGTCGTCGCCGGAGGCCGCCCGGCCCGGGCGGGGGCGGCGCTCGGTGCGGATCTCCGATCTGGAGGGTGAGCGGCTGGTGATGTTCCGGCACGGGTACGACCTGCGGGAACTGACGGTCGCCGCGTGCCGTGCCGAGGGGTTCGAGCCGGACTTCGCGGTGGAGGGCGGGGAGATGGACGCGGTGCTGGGGTTCGTGCGGGCCGGGTTGGGGGTGGCCGTGGTGCCGCGGATGGTGGCGACGCGGGCGGGGCGGGGGCTGCGGGTGACGCCGCTGGCTCGGCCCGGGCTGTATCGGACGATCGCGCTGGCGCACCGGAGTGATGTGGCTCCGCCTCGGGCGGCGCGGGAGCTGCAGCGGATGCTGCTGTCGACGACGGCGGGGTCTTGAGCCGGGGGTGGTGGTCGTGTGCGGGTGGGTGGGGGCTGGTCGCGCAGTTCCCCGCGCCCCTTACGGGGCGCGGCCGCGCACATTCAGCCCCTTGGGGGCACCTCCCAGCGGTAGCTGGGGGAGTTTGAGG
>NZ_JBEYXP010000040.1:0-112818 GCF_040704615.1 Streptomyces sp. NPDC046862
GTCGGGGGTTTCCGGGGTGGGTGGGTTGGGTGCGGGTGGGTGGGGGCTGGTCGCGCAGTTCCCCGCGCCCCTGAAAACCGTGCAGTTCCCCGCGGCCCGGAAAGCAGCCCCGGCCGGGGTCGAAGGGGCAGCGCGCCTGGGGATGGGACGCGTAGGGGCGGGGGCGAAACAAATCCCTCAGCAGCCCGGCCCCTGCTCCGCCTCCCGCTGAAGGAAGCTGCTCACCTGACAGGCAAGCCCCTCCCCCGTCCCGTCCAGGGCCGCGTCACGGCCCAGGACATCCCCGTCCGCACCGATACCACCGGCCCACAGATAACGGTCGGCCCACTCCTCGTCCGTCCTCAGCTGGATCTGGATGTCCATACGCGCGAGGGACGAATCGACGGCCGCGGCGTAGATGACGGCCGTGGCGCGCCGCAGCGGATAGAGATCGAATCCTTCGATGAATTGGGAATTGCGCCAGTCGAGGAATGCGCTCTCGCCGTCCGGGCCGGTCCGTACGTCGAACTGGCCGTCCTCCACGTGGATACCGAAGTGCGTACTGGCACGGTTCTCCACGGTCACGCGGAACCGGAAATAGACGAGCCCCTCGGCCGCGTCGTCACGCCCCCGCGGAGGCTCCGTCCGCTCCACGCCGTGGACGCGTACACGCAGGCCGGCGTGCCCACCGTCGCACTCCTGCCAGTCCCCGATCACATTGGGCACGCGCACTCTCCACCTCCCGACATCAGCGAAACGCTTTTATCCACGCGCCGGACACACTGTCAAACGGGCGAGAGATCCCGTAGCCGGGTTTTTCCGTCGAGTGATCAGCGATCAAGCCGTGCCCAGCCACGATTCGTCGCGCCGGGACTTCGACCCCGATCCCCCACGTGCCACACATCACACTTCCGCAGTACACCGCCACCCCGCGCGCACACTGTTCCTGCGTGATCAGGTACGGAGAAAACGGTTGCTGGCAGACTGCTCCGCATGGCCCCCTTCACGCCGACGCGCGCCCTGCTCCTGCTCACCACCGGACTGGTCTGTCTCACGACCGCGACAGGGGCGATCGTGGGCGCTCTCCTCGGGGGCGCGATCGTCGCGCTGCCCGCGGCGGCCGGTGCGGGTGCGGCCGGTATGGCCGGCTCGTTCCTCGTGCGAAGACGGGCCCTCGCCGGGTTCGCCGAGGCGCAGCGGGAGGCCGGTCTGCGCGGGTACGGCGAGGGGATCGCGCACGGTGTGCTGCTGCACGTCACGGTGTACGAGGCCGCTGTCTTCCCCCGGTCCGGGCCCGGCGGCGTCAGCCCCGAGGAGCGTCTGGCACGGCGCACCGTCGCCTATCGCATGGCGGCGCTGGAGGAGGTGCCCAGCCGTGTCCGGGAGGCCGCGGCCGACGCGCTCGCCGCCCTGGACGAGGAGGACCGCGCTCGCTCCGAGGAGGCGTTGGCCCAGCTCGCCGGTGCCGTGCGCCAGGAGTACGCCCGGCCCTGACGGCGTCTCTTGCCCATTCGCCCCACGGGCGGCCACCACATGCGCTACGTTCGATCACCGCCAGTACACCACCGGCGACACTCAGGAACGACACAGGAAGTGCATGCAGACCTTCCGGACCTCCGCCCCACTGGTCGCCCCCCTTGTGACGGGAGGGCTCGCCGACAGTCTCTTCGAGACGGCGAGCCGTGATCCCGGCCTGCCGTTGGTCGCGCGCCGCACCGACCCGGCCACGGACACATGGACGCAGGTCAGCGCCGTCGAACTGCGGGACGAAGTGGTCGGCTTCGCCAAGGGGTTCGTCGCGAGCGGGATCCAGCCGGGCAACCGGATCGCCATCATGGCGCGCACCCGCTACGAGTGGACGGTGCTCAGTCTGGCCCTGTGGACGGTCGGCGCCGAGGTCGTATCGATCTATCCGACGTCGTCCCGCGACCAGGTGCAGTGGATCCTGGGCGACGCCGACTGCGCCGGTGTCGTGGTCGAGGACGCGCTCGGGGCGATGACGGTCGGCTCGGTGTGCGCCGGGCTGCCCAGGCTGCGCCATGTGTGGCAGCTGGACGACGGTTCGCTGGAGCTGCTGGTGGAGCGGGGCTCGTCGGTGCCGGAGCCGACCGTCGACTCGCTGCGCCGGATCGTGTTGCCGGACTCGACCGCGGTGATCGCCTACACGTCGGGGACGACCGGGCGCCCCAAGGGATGCGCCTTGTCGCACCGTGGTCTGGCGAGCCCGTGCGACACGCTGCTGGCCGGCTGGCGGCACACCACGGCACCGCCGGGTGTCCAGCCGGCGGTTCTCGCCTTCCTGCCCTTCTCGCACGTGTACGGCCTGATGATCCAGAACCTGTGTCTGCGGGGCGGGATCCTGATGGCACACGAACCCGAGCTGCGCGAGGGAACCCTCGGCGCCGACTTCCTGTCGTTCCGGCCGACGTTTCTCTACGGCGTTCCGTCCATCTTCGAGAAGCTCTACAAGAACTTTCTCAGGCGCGCCCAGGAGGCGGGTCGGGGCGCCCTGTTCGAACGTGCGGTGCGTACGGCTCAGGACTATGCCCTGACGGTCGAGCGGCACCGTCTGGGAAGGGGCAACGGCCCGGGGGTCGATCTGAGGCTGCAGCACGCCTTTTACGAGAAGGCCGTGTACCGGAAACTGCGGGCCTCGCTGGGCGGCCGGGTGTGCGGGGCGGTGTCCGGCGGTTCTCCGCTGAATCGCGATCTCGCCCTTTTCTATTCGGGAATCGGAATTCTCGTCCACGACGGTTACGGGCTCACGGAGACCTGTGGCGGCCTCACGGCACAGCCCGTGGGGCGGGAGAAGTTCGGCACCGTGGGGCGCCCGCTGCCCGGCGTGGACGTACGGGTCGCGGACGACGGCGAGATCATGGTGAGCGGCCCGTCGGTGTTCCAGGGCTACATCAACGACGAGCTCAGCACCCGGACGGCCCTGCGCGGCGGCTGGCTGGCCACCGGCGACATCGGGCAGCTCGACTCCGAGGGCTATCTCTCGATCACGGGGCGCAAGAAGGAGATCATCGTCACCAGCGGAGGCAAGAGTGTCGCACCGGCGCCGCTCGAGGAGCTCCTGCGGGTGCATCCGCTCATCCACCAGGCGGTGGTCGTCGGCGACAACCGGCCCTGCGTCGGGGCTCTGATCACACTCGATCCCGACTTCGTACAGCACTGGCGCCGGGGCCTGTTCGACCAGGGTGACGCGTCCGGCCCTGGGGCGCGCGAGGAGAACGCGCTGCGGCAGGAGGTGCAGCGAGCCATCGGCGCGGCCAACAGCACGGTCTCGCGCTCGGAGTCGATCCGGGTGTTCCGCATCCTGCCGGAGCCGTTCGACGTGGCCAACGGACTGCTGACCCCGTCGATGAAGTTGCGCAGGGACGCCATCACGCGGCGGTACGAGGGGGAGATCGACGCGATGTACCAGTCGTCGCGCGCGGCCCGCCGGAGCCTGCCGGCCGTGGACGAGTCGATGAGCTGGGACGATGCGGATGATGTGTTCCGGCGCGTGCGGTGAGCTCTTTCGGGGGCGCTACGGGAGGGGTGGCCGGCATTGTTCTCGCGGCTGCGGGCCGGTTGTGGCTGGTCGCGCCCACGCGGCGGAGCCGCATATCGACGCAGCCCCGCGCCCCTTTGGGGGCTACGCCCCCGCGAGGATGACGGGCGGTGCCCGTAGACCTGTACGGAGCGTGAAGACCATCCCCCTCAGGTTGACGTGACGGCCGTCGAAGTGCGGAGATGCTCCTGCGAGCGACCGACAGACGACCGTGAGGCGAGGCACGACACCGATGGCATTGCAGATCAGCGCCACGAACCCGGAGCATCCCGCGCTGCTGCTGGACCTGCCGTGGCACCTGCCCCTGGAGGAGTGGCCCGAGCACCACCTCGTGCCGCTGCCCCGGGGCATCTCGCGGCACGTGGTGCGCTACGCCCGCGCCGGCTCCGAGGTCGTCGCGGTCAAGGAGCTCGCCGAGCGGCCCGCGGTGCGGGAGTTCGAGCTGCTGCGGGACCTGGACCGGCTGGGCATCCCCACGGTGGACGCGCTGGCCGTGGTCACCGGCCGCACCGACGCGGAGGGGCATTACCTGGAACCCGTGCTGATCACGCGGCACCTGCGTGGCTCGATGCCGTACCGGTCGCTGTTCGAGACGACGATGCGGCCCGCCACCATGCACCGCCTGATGGACGCGCTGGCCGTGCTGCTGGTGCGGCTGCACCTGGCCGGGTTCGCCTGGGGCGACTGCTCGCTGTCCAACACCCTGTTCCGGCGGGACGCCGGAGCCTATGCCGCGTACCTGGTGGACGCCGAGACCGGCGAACTGCACCCACGGCTCAGCGACGGGCAGCGCGACTACGACCTCGACCTGGCCAGAGTGAACATCAGCGGGGAGCTGCTCGACCTGGAGGCGTCGGGGGCGCTGCACCCGTCCGTGGACCCGATCGAGTTCGGTACGGAGATCT
Organism: Streptomyces sp. NPDC046862; assembly: GCF_040704615.1. Lineage (NCBI taxonomy): Bacteria > Bacillati > Actinomycetota > Actinomycetes > Kitasatosporales > Streptomycetaceae > Streptomyces > Streptomyces sp. NPDC046862. Next base: position 4,441 of record NZ_JBEYXP010000040.1, read on the forward strand.
GTGCGCGGTACCACAGCCTGTGGCAGGAGCTGACCCGCACGTCGGTGTACCCGGCGGGCAAGCACCACTACATCGAGCGCCGCATCCGCCGCCTCAACGAGCTCGGCTTCGACGTCGCCGAGATGCAGATCACCCACTCCAACAACGGGGACAAGGTCACGTTCGTGCCGAAGGTCGTCGACGCCGGTCACCACCCGCGCCAGTTGCTGCGGCTGACCGGTCTCGACGCCGAGGAGAACCAGGCGCGCAGGCTCCTGACGGACCTGGAGAGCTGGATGGCCACCCAGGACGACTACGCGCCCGGCGATCCCCTCACGGCCCGCCCGGAGGTGCTGGCCCACCGCTGGGTCCGCGACGTGTTCCGGCCGACCGTGCGGGCGATACCTCTGGACCTGCGCGGTTCCATGGACCCGGCCGAGCTGTACCACGAGCTGCTGGAACACCGCTGGTACCTGTCGGAGCGGGCCCAGCACGACATCGGTCTGGACGTGGCCGTGCAGGACTACGTCGACAACGTCCTGCCCAGGGTGCGTGCGACGCTCCCCGAGGCCGCCATCGCCGAGGCGGCTCAGGAGGGCGGTACGACGGCCACCGGGCAGGGCGCGTGATGCACGAGGGCGTGGGCGACCGAGCCGATGCGTGAGCCGACCGCGCGGCGGTGGGCGCGCCGCCCGGCCACCATCAGCTGGGCCCGTCCGGCCACCGACAGCAGCACCTGGGCCGCGCTGCCGATCTCCACGTGCTCGGTGACGGGCACCTCGGGGAAGCGTTCACGCCAGGGCCGCAGCGCCTCGCCGAGCGCCTCCCTCTCATACGGCTCCAGGCCCCCGGCCTCGTCCGCGAGCTTCATCGAGCCGGGGCTGTAGGCGAACACAGGGGGCAGGCTCCAGGCCCGTACGGCGCGCAGTCCGGCGCCGCGGGCGGCTGCCGTCTCGAAGGCGAAGCGGAGAGCGGCGGCACTGTCCTCGGGGCCGCCGTGCTGGCCGACGACGATCTCGCGGCCGCCCGCCTCGGCCTCCGGGTGGTCGTCGGAGCGGACGAGGACGAGGGGCCGTTCGGTCTCGGAGAGGACCTGCTGGCCGACGGAGCCGAGCAGGAAGCCGACGATCGCGCCGTGCCCGCGCGAGCCCAGCACCAGCGTCTCGGCCTCCGCCGCCGCTGCCACGAGGGACTCGACGGCCGTCCTCCCTTCCAGGACCCCGGCGGTCACGGTCAGGCCCGGGTGCCGTTCGCCGGCGGCCCGCTCGGCCTCCCGCACCAGGTCGCGTGCCCACTCTGCCTGGGTGTCCTGGTCCACGGTGACGGCGACGTCGGTCGGCTGCCGCTGCCAGGCGTGCACGATCCGCAGGGGCACATCGCGGCGGACGGCCTCCCGGCCCGCCCAGGCCGCGGCGGCCTCGCTCTCGGGCGTTCCGTCCACTCCCACGGTGATCGGGCGGGTCATACGGGTGCCTCCCCCTCGCTGGGTCACTGTCGTGCGTCGTCGTACGGACCGTTCCTTCCCCGGCACCCGGAGTGCATCCCCGTTGCGGAGCGGAACGGGACGATCGACCATACGATGGCCGGGAGCGGGCGCCGACCGGTGCCCGGGGCGGGATGGGAGACGCATGGCTCAGGCCGCGGGCCCGGCACGGAACGTCATTCTGACCGTGGACGACGATCCGGGGGTCTCGCGCGCAGTGGCCCGCGACCTGCGCCGCCGGTACGGCGAGTCGTACCGGATCGTGCGGGCCGAGTCCGGCGAGAGTGCCCTGGAGGCGCTGCGGGAGCTCAAGCTGCGCGGTGACCAGGTGGCGGTGCTGCTGGCCGACTACCGGATGCCGCAGATGAACGGGATCGAGTTCCTGGAGCAGGCGCTCGACGTCTACCCCCGGGCCCGGCGGATCCTGCTGACGGCGTACGCCGACACGAACGCGGCGATCGACGCGATCAACGTGATCGACCTCGACCACTACCTGCTGAAGCCGTGGGACCCGCCCGAGGAGAAGCTGTACCCGGTCCTGGACGACCTGTTGGAGGCCTGGCGGTCGGCGGACCGGACGTGCGTGGGTGTGACGAAGGTGGTCGGGCACCGGTGGTCGGCGAGGTCGTCGGGCGTACGGGAGTTCCTGGCCCGCAATCAGGTGCCGTACCGCTGGTTCTCGTCCGACGAGCCGGAGGGGCGCAGGCTGCTGGCGGCCGCCGGTTCGGACGGTGAGCGGCTGCCGCTCGTGGTCACGCCGGACGGTACGCCGCTGGTGGCGCCCGACGACGCCGAGCTCGCGGACCGGGTGGGGCTGGCGACGACGCCGGCCGAGGACTTCTACGACCTGGTCGTCATCGGGGGCGGGCCGGCCGGGCTCGGGGCGGCCGTGTACGGGGCCTCGGAGGGTCTGCGGACCGTGCTCGTGGAGCGTTCCGCGACGGGTGGTCAGGCGGGCCAGAGCTCACGGATCGAGAACTACCTGGGCTTCCCCGACGGTGTGTCCGGGGCCCAGCTCACGGGCCGGGCGAGGCGGCAGGCCACCAAGTTCGGGGCCGAGATCCTCACGGCGCGCGAGGTCACCGGCCTTGAGGTCAACGGGGCGTCGCGGACGATCCGGTTCTCCGACGGTTCCGCGATCGCCGCGCACAGCGTGATCCTCGCGACCGGCGTGTCGTACCGACAGCTCGACGCACCGGGCTGTGTGGACCTGACCGGGTGCGGCGTGTTCTACGGGTCGGCGCTGACCGAGGCCGCCGCCTGCCAGGGGCACGACGTGTACATCGTGGGCGGGGCGAACTCGGCGGGTCAGGCGGCGATGTACCTGGCGCGCCACGCGAAGTCGGTGACGCTGCTGGTGCGCGGGGAGTCGCTGGAGGCGTCCATGTCGCACTACCTGATCCAGCAGATCGAGGGGATGCCCAACATCACGGTGCGGACGGGCACGGTCGTGGAGTCCGCCCACGGCACGGACCATCTCGAGCAGCTCACCCTGCGGGACGTGGCGAGCGGAGGCACCGAACTCGTCGGCGCGCAGTGGATGTTCGTGTTCATCGGCGCCGCGCCGCTGACGGACTGGCTGGAGGGCACGCTGTTGCGGGACGAGCACGGGTTCGTCCTGGCCGGTCCCGACCTGACCGCCGACGGCGGGCCGCCCCCGGGCTGGGAGCTGGACCGGCCGCCGTACCACCTGGAGACCAATGTGCCCGGCGTGTTCGTCGCCGGGGACGCGCGCGCGGAGTCCGCCAAGCGGGTCGCGTCCGCCGTGGGAGAGGGAGCGATGGCCGTGATGCTCGTCCACCGGTATCTGGAGCAGTCATGAGCGGGGAGCCGCTGCCGTGCGACGTGGAGGAGCTCAGCACACTCTTCCTGTTCGAGGAGCTGAACGGGGAGCAGCTCGCGCGCCTGTGCCGTGAGGGACGCGTGGAGAGGGTCGAGCCCGGCTACGCCTACCGGGAGGGTGAGCCCGCCACCTGCTTCTACGTCCTCCTCGAAGGCACCCTCGTGATGTCGCGGCGTGTCGGCGACGACGACGTGGAGATCAGCCGCACCTCTCAGCGCGGGGTGTACGCGGGCGCCATGCAGGCCTATCTGGCCGCCCCGGATCAGGCCCGCTACAAGGGCTCCATGCGGGTGACCGAGCCCTCGCGGTTCTTCGTGCTGCCGGCCGAGACGTTCGCCTCCGTCCTGCGCGAGTGGTTTCCCATGGCCGTGCACCTGCTGGAAGGGCTCTTCTTCGGCAGCCAGAACACCCAGCGGGCGGTCGGACAGCGCGAACGGCTGCTGGCGCTCGGCTCGCTGTCGGCGGGGCTCACGCACGAGCTGAACAACCCGGCCGCGGCGGCGGTCCGGGCCACCTCGGCGCTGCGTGAGCGCGTGGCCGGGATGCGGCACAAGCTCGGCATGATCGCGGCGAGCCCCTACAAGCGCGACATGCTTCAGACGCTGGTCGAGATCCAGGAGCGTACGGCCGAGCAGGTGGCCAAGGCGACGCCGCTCAGCCCGCTGGAGGCGTCCGACCGGGAGGACGCGCTGGAGGAGTGGCTGGACGACCACGGCATCGAGGGCGGCTGGCAGCTCGCGCCGACGTTCGTGCAGGCCGGCCTGGACACCGACTGGCTGGAGCAGGTGGCGGCGGCCGTGGACGAGCAGGTCCTCGAAGGCGCCGTGCGCTGGCTGAACTACACGGTGGAGACCGAGCTCCTGATGAACGAGATCGAGGACTCCACCAGCCGTGTCTCCGGTCTCGTGAACGCGGCCAAGCAGTACTCGCAGCTCGACCGTGCGCCGTACCGGATCGCCGACGTGCACGAACTCCTCGACAGCACGCTGCTGATGCTGTCGGGGAAGATCGGTTCGACCATCGAGGTGGTCAAGGACTACGACCGCTCCCTGCCGCGTGTCCCGGCCTACCCGGGCGAGCTGAACCAGGTGTGGACGAACCTGATCGACAACGCCGTCGCGGCGATCAACGACGCGGGCGGGGAGGGCACGCTGACGGTGCGCACGGCGCTCGACCGGGAACAGTTGCTGGTCGAGTTCAGCGACACGGGGCCGGGGATTCCGCCGGACATCCGCGGCCGCATCTTCGATCCGTTCTTCACGACGAAGCCGGTCGGACAGGGCACGGGCCTCGGGCTGGACATCTCGTGGCGCATCGTCGTCAACAAGCACCACGGGAGTCTGGAGGTGCAGTCCGCGCCGGGCGACACGCGGTTCCAGGTGCGGCTTCCGCTGACGGCGGACTCCGACACGCCCGAGGCGCCCGAGACGTACGAGACAGCGGAGGCACTCGCGACCCCTGAGGAGGCGTCATGACCCTGCCCGCCGGAATCGACCCGAGCGTCCCGCCGAGCGGGTCCGGCTGTGCGGAGTGCGACGCCGGCGGCGGATGGTGGTTCCATCTGCGGCGCTGCACCCAGTGCGGGCACGTCGGCTGCTGCGACAGCTCTCCCGCGCAGCACGCGAGCACCCACGCCCGCGAGGCAGGTCATCCGTTCATCCGCAGCTACGAGCCGGGCGAGGCCTGGTTCTGGAACTACGAGACCTCGGAGATGTACGAGTCGGGCCCCGACCTCGCTCACCCGCTGGCCCACCCCGCCGACCAGCCGGTACCGGGACCGGAGGGGCGCGTGCCGTCGAACTGGCCCGAGATGCTGCGGCGCTGACCGGAGGCGCGGGCAGCCGAGGATCACCTCGCCCGCTGCTGCCGCGCCTCCCACGCATCGTGGACGTGGCGGCCCAGCAGCGCGCCGCCGAAGACGACGAAGCCGACGCCGATGAGCCAGGACTGCACGATCAGCACGGTACCCACGGGGCCGTAGGTGACGGCGTTGTCCACGATCAGCGGTGAGAACACCAGGAACGAGAACCAGCGCAGGCCCCCCAGGCCCGCCACGGTGGCCAGGGCACCCGGAAGCAGTGCCCACCACGACACGCGTTCACCGAGCAGGAAGTGCTGACCCCACCAGAAGAACAGCAGGCCGAAGAGCGCGCCGAGCGTGATGCGGGCAGCTGACTGAGCCACTCCCTCCCGCAGTAACGCGCCGCTCTGCGCCTCGGCATACAGATATCCCGTCAGCGCGGCGAGCCACACCACCTGGCGCCACACCGCGTGCCAGGGGCCCGCGGCCACCTCCCAGATCCTCTCGTAGCCGTTCTGCACGCTGGACCCGAAGGCCACGCCGAACAGCGCCAGGACCAGCACACTGAACACGCTGGTCGTGCTGAGCACCATGCGCGGAGCGGAGAACAGCTCCCGCACGGCCTCCGCCGGCCGCCCCGACAGGCTCATGCCGTCGATCACCCACAGCGCGAAGCCCCGCTGCTGGAAGGGTGCTGCCGCCGCGACGACGATCAGCAAGGGCGCCAGAGTGACCAGGCCGAGCGCGGCGAAACCCATGGCCCGGTGCAGGAGTTCCAGTTCGGCGCCGTGCTGCCAGAGCCGTCCGATGGCCGAGTCGTGCCAGCGCGCCCGCAGGCTTCGATGAGCCACCACATACGCACGGTAAGCAGGCCCGGCGCGCGTACCCGGCATGCCCGCACACCTGTGGCGCCAGGCCACCCGACTGGAGCACCTCAGACCGGGCGTCCTTCAGCGCGCGGCCTGTCGTGGTCGTGGATCTCGTCGGCCATGAACGTGGCGAGCGCCCGGGCCTGCGGCATGTGGGCCTGCCAGTCGTCAGGCTGTTCGCCACGGTAGGCCGCCCGGGCGAGGGCCATGGCGGGGTGGTGTCCGGGCGGGAGGAGGCCGAGCGCCCAGCCTGCCGCCGCGTCCTTGGACCGGATGGTGCCGGTCGCGAGGGTCGTCCAGACGCGGGCGAGGGTCAGCAGGACGTTGCGGGTGTCGGACTCCAGGTCGGCGAGGAGGTCCGGGACGCCCGCGACGATCGCGTGGCGCAGGTCCTCGTGCGGTACGGGCGCGAGGACCTCGGCGGGTGGCGGGCCGAGCAGTGCCGTGTCGCCGTGCAGCGTCATCGTGATGAGAGGCGCGAGGTCGGGGGTGGGGGCGGGCTCGGGCACGACGCCTCGCTCGTAGTCGTCACGGAGCCATTCGCCGTACAGGAACTCGCAGCGCGGTGGGTAGCGCCATGGGCGGACGTCGTCCCGCGCGACGACGGTCAGCTCCACGGGGCGGGCCGGACCGCCCGCGGCCCGCGGACCGGAGAGGCGCATGAGTCCGTCGCGCAGGGCGCGTCGCTCGTCCTCACTCGTCCGGCGACCGGCCACGGCCAGCACGTCCAGGTCGCTGCTCGGGCGCAGACCGTCCAGCACGGCGGAACCGTGCAGGTAGGCGCCGACGAGGTCGTCACCGAGCACGCTGCGCAGCAGCCGTACGACGTCGTCGAGCTGTGTCACGGGCGCGATGGTAGGCGGGCGGAGAGCCGGCGGACCACCGGATTTCCGCCGTGCCCGTGACACCGTGGGGCCGGGATGACCCCTGCGCCGGGACTCAGACCACCGACGTCCCGTACATCTCGCCGAGCGGGTCGGCGATCAGTTCGACGCGGGCACCGTCGGGGTCGCGGAAGTAGATCGACGTGCCGCTCTCCTCCTGGTGGTCCACGCCCGCGGCGACGATCTTGTCGCGCAGCCGGCGCCAGGTGGTGGGTTCGACGGAGATGGCGACGTGGTGGAGTCCGCCGAGGACCTCCGCGTACGGGCCGAGGTCGAGGCCGGGGAAGTCGAAGAAGGCGAGCAGGTTGCCGTTGCCGAGGTCGAAGAAGAAGTGCGTGGAGCCCTTGTAGTCGCGGTTCTCGATCATCTCGGTGAGCGGGAACTCCAGCAGGCCCTGGTAGAACCTCACCGTCCGCTCGACGTCCTGGGAGAGCAGCGCCACGTGGTGCACGCCGCGCGCGCTGCTCGCCGGCCGGTCCGCCGTCAGGTACCGGTCCCGGATGCGGGCGCGTTCCGCCTCGATCGCCGCGAGGTCCGCAGGGTCCACGTGGAACTCCTCACCAAAGACAGTTTGGGTTTCAATCAGTCGGCGTTGGTTCACTCTAGGGCCGAGCGGCGCGTGGTCAACCAGGCGCGCGGAGGCACGTCGAGGGGCTTCGGGGGCGCATTCCGGCCTGTTTCGGGCAACGCCCCTGAGGGTGGAGGGACTTGAGGGCGTGGGCCGGTGAGCGCCCGCATAATGGTCGGGTGACCACCCCCTCCTCCGCGCCGGTGCGGCATGTTCCCGTGGTGATCGTCGGTGCCGGGCCCGCCGGGCTGACCGTCGCCAATATCCTGAGGACCGCCTCCGTCGACTGCGTCGTCCTGGAGATCGAGAGCCGTGAGTTCATCGAACAGCGGCCTCGTGCGGGCTTCCTGGAGGAGTGGGCGGTACAGGCTCTGGACCGGCGCGGTCTCGCCGACCGGATCGTGGAACGGGCGCCCACACACACGGAGTTCGAGTTCCGCTTCGAGGGCGAGCGGCAGCGCTTCCCGTACACCGAGATCACGGGACATCACCACTACGTCTATCCGCAGCCGCTGCTGGTGACCGACCTGGTGCGTGAGTACGCCGACGTGCGGGGCGGCGACATCCGGTTCGGCGTACGCGACGTCGAGCTCCACGACATTGGCACCGAGCGGCCCTCCGTGTCGTACACCGACCCGGAGACCGGTGAACGGCGGTTGCTGCGCTGCGAGTTCGTCGCGGGCTGCGACGGGCCGCGCGGGGTCACGCGCACCGCGATGCCGGCCGCGTCCACGACCGTCGCACGGCACGACCACGGCGTGGGCTGGCTGGCGCTTCTCGCCGAGGCACCGCCGTCCTCCGACTGCGTGATCCTCGGTGTGCACCCCAGGGGCTTCGCGGGCCACATGGCGCGCAGCCCCGAGGTCACCCGTTACTACCTTCAGTGCCCGCCGGGTGACGACCCGGAGAACTGGCCGGACGAGCGGGTGTGGTCGGAGCTCCACGCCCGCCTGGCCGTGCGCGGGGCGCCGCCGCTCACCGAGGGCCGGCTCGTCGAGAAGCGCGTGCTCGACATGCACAACTACGTCACCGAACCGATGGCGTACGGACGGCTGTTCCTCGCGGGTGACGCCGCCCACCTCGTGGCACCGATCGCGGCGAAGGGCATGAACCTGGCGCTGCACGACGCGCTGCTCCTCGGCGACGCGCTCGCCGCGTACTGCGGCAAGGGCGACGACAGCGGGCTGCGCGACTACTCGGCGGCGGCCCTGCGCCGGGTCTGGCACTACCAGGAGTTCTCGCAGTGGCTGTCCGAGCTGTACCACGGGCCGTCGTCCGGTGATCCCTTCCGCGCGGGGGCGGCGTCCGCGCGCCTGCGCCGGGTCCTCGGCTCCCCCGCCGCCGCGACCGCCTTCGCGGAGCTGTTCCTGGGCAAGGAGACCGACCACTAGGGCCTGTCTGAGACACGCCCTAGCCTCCCCGTGTCGATCGGGTGGCTGAACCAGAAGCTCATGGAACGGGTTCAGTCGCCTCTCCGTCGGAGGTGCGTGGCAGGCGCAGTGTGAAGACCGTCCCCGTGTTCGTGGTGCTGGTCACCGAGACCGTGCCGCCGTGGGCTTCGGTGAGCTGGCGGACGATGGCCAGGCCCAGTCCGCTGCCGCCGGTCTGGCGGTTGCGGGACTTGTCGGCGCGCCAGAAGCGGTCGAAGACGCGGGGCAGGTCGTCGGCGGCGATACCGGTGCCCGTGTCGGCGACCTCGATCACGACCTCGTCGCCGGCACACCGGCCGCGGAGGGTGACGGCGCCTCCGGGAGGGGTGTGCCGGACGGCGTTGGACAGCAGGTTGCCGATGGTCTGGCGCAGGCGCACGGGGTCGGCGTGGAGGGTCGGGGTGTCCTCGACGCGGGTGGTGAGCGTGACGCCGGCGGTTTCGGCCCTGCCCCGGTGGGCCGCGGCCACGTGGTCGAGGAGTTCGCGCAGGTTCAGGGGTTCTGGGTGCAGACGGAACCTGCCCGCGTCGGCCTGTGCCAGGTGCTGGAGGTCGTCGACGATGTGCTGGAGCAGCAGGGCCTCCTCCAGCAGGGAGGCGACGAACGCGTCGTCGGAGGCGGCCAGGCCGTCCTGGGCCGCTTCGAGCCAGCCGCGGATCGTACTGAGCGGGGTGCGCAGTTCATGGGCGACATCGCTGACCATCGCCTTGCGCTGGACCTCCACGCGCTCGCGGCGCTCCGCCAGGTCGTTGAAGGCGGCGGCCAGATGACCGATCTCGTCGTTGGTGGTCACCGGTACGCGCAGATGCTGCCGGGCCGGGCGGCGGGCGGCGTCGGTCAGTGCCCGCAGGGGCCTGACCAGCCGGGTGCCCACCGTGACGGTGACGGCCACGGTCAGGACGAGGACGAGCGCGGCGACACCGGCGACCCGGGCCGTGTTGGCCGACGAGAGGTCGAAGCCGGGCTCGGCCGATCCGGCCGGGGTGGCGACGAACAGCAGCGCGGGCGGAGCGACGTACGGGGCGAGCTGCTCGCGACGGGCGGTGTCGACGCACCGTTGCACGGCCTCGTCGCCGTTCCCGGTGGGTTCGAAGCTGAGGCCGACCGCCACGGGGCTCAGGTGCTGGCGTTTCAGGCAGCCACCGACGAGGGCGTTGAGCCGGTCGAGCGCCCGTTTCTCGGTGGGAGTGGGATCGTCGAGTGTGTACAGAGCGCACACCGCGCTGATCTTCTGCTGGATGCCGCTGTCGCCGGTGGTGACGAGGGAGGGCCTGCCGCTCGCCGCTTCGGTGACTCCGGCGGTGTAACCGGCACCGCGCAGGCAGGACTGCAGCTTCTCCACGCGGCCCAGTAGTTCCTGGCGCTCGGCTTTTGGCAGTCGGTACGGGCCGACCGCTCGCGGGTCGATACCGTCCGCCTTGACGCCGGGCAGCAGCGCCGGGTCGGCCCGCAGGGGGTCGACGAGCGCCGAGGCCCTGGTGGGGAGGGTGGTCCCGGTGCCGGACGCGGCGATGGGCCGGCGGTCCTGGGTGGTCAGGGTGATGTGACGCCCGGTCCGCTCGGTCAGCCGGTTCAGGGTGGGCGTCACCGCGGACCAGTCGGTGTGGTCGGCCGCGTAGCCGATGAGCGTGTCGTAGATCTGGGCGTCGTCGGCGAGGACCTGTCCCTGTTCCTGCTGGATGGCGCTGGTGGTGGTGCGCGCGGCGAGCCAGGCGGTGGCCGCGACCGAGCACACGGCGATGGTGATCGACGCCGCCAGCAGCCGGACCAGCAGACTCCGTCGCAAGGGCAGTCGGCCGCCGCTCTTGGTCCCGCCCGCGCCCTTGGTCCCGCCCGCGCCCTTGGTCCCGCCCGTGCCCTTGGTCCCGCCCGCGCTCTTGGTCCTGCCCGCGCCCTTCCTGCCCGTCTCAGCGGACACGAGTGCCGTCGGTGAGGCGGTAGCCGACGCCGAACACCGTCTGGAGATAGACCGGTTGCCGGGGTACGGGCTCGATCTTCTTGCGGAGGTTCAGGACGTGTACGTCGATGGTGCGCTCGGTGATGTAACGGTCGTCCCCGCGTGTGCACGCCAGCAACTGGCGCCGGGTGAAGACCCGTTCGGGTTCGGCGGCCATCGCCGCGAGGACGTCGAACTCACCCGGCGTGCAGGCCACTTGCCGGCCCTCGATCTCGACGGCGCGGCGCACGGGGTCGACGGCGAGGGCGCCGACCCGCAGTACGGGGTCCTGCGCGGTGCCGGACGCCCGGGTCCGCCGTAGCAGGGTACGAATGCGGGCCATCAGCTCGCGCGGGCTGTAGGGCTTGGTGAGGTAGTCGTCGGCGCCGAGGTCCAGGCCGAGCAGCAGGTCCTCCTCGGTGCTGCGGGCGGTCAGCATCAGCACCGGCAGGTCGCTCTCGCGGCGCAGGATGCGGCACACGTCCAGACCGTCGACGACCGGCATCATCACGTCGAGGACCAGCAGGTCGGGCCGCTGGCGGCGCACCTCGTCGAGCGCCGCGCGCCCGTCGTGGACGAGCAGGGCCGTGTGACCCTCGCTCTCCAGGTAGCGGCGGATCACCTCGGCCTGTTTGGTGTCGTCCTCGGCCACGAGGACACGGGCGTTCATGGGGGCCAGAGTATGGGCGACCGGATCAGGTCAGACGGCTTTCTGACCGCGTCCTGACAGGATCGTCATAACTTCGGGCCATGGTCTGCGCCATGTTGAACCTCTTCAATCGAGCCGCGGTGTTCGCCTCCGTCGGCGCGGCCGGTCTGCTCGTCCTGACCGCCTGCGGGGGCGTCGGCGGAAGCGACGACGCGGGCAAGGGCAGTGAGGGCGAGGTCGCCTCGATCACCACACCGGCGGCGAAGGGTGGTTCGGCGAGCGCGAGCGCCGATCCCGACGCGGGCCGGCCGCAGATCCGGCTGGACAGCACCAACGAGGAAGTCAATCGCATGTACGACGCCTGGATCGCGTGCCTGAAGGAGCACGGGGTGGAGGAGAAATACAAGGTCACCCCGAACGATCCCCGAGTGAAGGCCTGCGACGGGAAGCGGCCGCTCGATCCCCCGGAGCTGGACCCGGCCAAGAACCCGGACTATGCCGACGACACACGCGCCATGGTGAAGTGCATGAACGAGCACGGGATCAAGAGCGTGGTCGTGGACGGACAGTGGGGCCTGGAGAACGGAGACAGCATCAACGCCCCGCACTACAACGAATTCGTGATCGACTGTCAGGTGAAGGCGTTCGGTGGAGACAAGTGACGACACCGGGGCCGCTCGTCCGCCGGGCAGACGGCGCGTGGTCATCGGGGCGGTGGCGGCGGCGGTCGTCGCGGCGGGCGCGTTGACCGTGACCGCGTGGCAGAACGGCGACGGGAAGCCGGACACCGCGAACGGCGGCGCTGTCCGGACCGCGACCGCGGTCGTGACCAAGAGAGACCTCTCCAACGCCCAGACGCTGGACGGGACCCTCGGCTACGGCCGGGCGAGAACGGTGAAGGGCGGCAAGGCCGGCCTGATCACCTGGCTGCCGGCGACGGGGGCCACGGTACGGCGGGGCGAACCGCTGTACCGGGTGGACAACGTTCCGGTGCCGGTCTTCTACGGCAGTACGCCCCTGTACCGGACGCTCGAGGCCAGGGGCACGACCGGGCCGGACGTGCGGACGGTGGCGGACAACCTCAGGGAACTCGGCTATGACATCGGCGTACAGCCCGCCGCCGGTACGTGGGTCACACCACAACGGGTCACGCCCGACGACTCGTCCGGGCCGCCGGCCACGGCGGGCTCGACGGTGACGCCGGACTCGACGGCGACGCCGGGCTCGACAGGCGCGGCGGCCACGGCGGGCACGGCCGGCCCGGGGGCGCCGAGCACCCCGCCCGACGCCGCCCCCGCCCCGGCAACGCCCGTCCAGGTCAAGCGCGGTGACGGTGTCCTGACCGCCGGGCTCATCGCCGCCGTCAAGCGGTGGCAGACCGCGGTCGGCATGCCACCCACCGGTGTGCTGGGCGTCGGCGACCTCACGGTGCTGTCCGGTGCCGTACGGGTCGACGGCGTACAGGCGCAGCTCGCCGACGCGGCCGACGGGACCCTGATGACCGTCACCTCCACCGCAAAGTCGGTGACCGTCTCGGTGGACCCGGGCGAGGCGGGCTCGATGAGACGGGGCGACGCGGTGACGGTGAACCTGCCCGACGACTCCACGGCCCGGGGCACCATCACCGCCATCGGCGCCACCGTCCGGACCAGCGACGCGTCGAGCGGCGACGACACCTCCGGGCAACCCCGGTTGACCGTCGGCATCGCACTGCGCGACACCGCGGCGGTACGCGGACTGAACTCCGCCCCGGTACGGGTGCGGTTCACCTCGCAGACCCGCAAGGGCGTGCTCACCGTTCCCGTCGGCGCCCTGCTGGCACTGCGCGAGGGCGGCTACGCGGTCCAGTTGCCGGGCGGCCGTCTGGTGGCGGTGAGGACCGGGATGTTCTCCAAGGGCCTGGTGGAGGTCAGCGGCACGGGCATCGACGCCGGGACCAAGGTGGTGACGACCTCGTGAGCGCGCCCCCGGTCCTGGCCGTGCGCGGCGCGAGCATGGTATACCCCGGCGGGGTCACGGCGCTCGACGACGTCTCGCTCGTCGTCGAGCAGGGCGAACTGCTCGGCATCGTCGGCCCGTCCGGGTCCGGCAAGTCGACCCTACTGAACATCATGGGCACGCTGGACCGGCCCACCAGTGGCACCGTGGAGGTCGGCGGCCAGGACGTCGCGGACCTCTCCGACCGCAGGCTGTCGGCGTTGCGGGGGCGCCGGCTCGGCTTCGTGTTCCAGCAGTTCCACCTCACCGACGGGCTGACCGCCGCCGAGAACGTCGCCACCGGTCTGCTGTACGCCGGGGTGCCGCGCGGCAAGCGCCGCCCGCTGGCCCTGGAGGCACTGGACCGGGTGGGGCTGGCCCGCAGGGCCCGGCATCTGCCGCAGCAGCTCTCCGGCGGTGAACGGCAGCGGGTGGCCATCGCCCGCGCGCTCGTCAACCGGCCCGTCCTGGTGCTCGCGGACGAGCCCACGGGCGCGCTGGACACCGCGAACGGCGTGGCCGTACTGGATCTGCTGACCGCGCTGAACCGCGAGGGGACCACCATCGCGGTCATCACCCACGACCGGGACATCGCGGCCCAGTTGCCCCGCCGGGTGGAGATCCGCGACGGACGACTGCGCTCCGACACCCGCACCGACGCACCCGCCCGTACGGAGAGCTGGTCATGACCATCACATCGACGCGGCGGCACGCCGCCGGCGGTCCCGCCCACGGGATCGTCGGCGGGGTCGCCGACAGCAGGCCGGTGCGGCTGGCACCGCTGGACATTCTGGCCCTGGGGCTGCTGGGCATCCGGACCCGCAAGGTACGGGCCGCCCTGTCCGCCCTCGGCATCTCGATCGGCATCGCGACCCTGATCGTCGTCACCGGGATCCCGGCGTCCAGTCAGAAGGCCCTGATGAAGGAGCTCTCCGCGCTCGGCACCAACATGCTCCAGGCCGTGCCCGCCCGCCAGGACCCACCGGTGCTGCTGCCGCCGGAATCGGTGGACATGACCCGCCGGATCGGGCCGGTCACAGCGGCCAGCGCGGTCGCCAACACCCATGCCGAGGTCTCCCGCAACGACCGGGTCGGTGCCGCCGACTACACGGGGCTGACCGTCCTGGCCGGCAAGCTGAACCTGCTGGAGACGATCAACGCCGAGGTCGGATCGGGCCGGTTCCTCAGCGCGGACACGGAGCGGTTCCCCACCGCCGTCCTCGGCTCGGTCGCCGCCTCCCGTCTCGGCGTTCCGAAGGTCGCTCCCGGGCAGCCCGCCCCGCAGATCTACATCAACCGCCGCTGGTTCACGGTCATCGGCGTCCTTGAGAAGACCCCGTTGTCGCCGGACATCGACCGCTCGGTCCTGGTCGGCTGGGACGCCGCGCGAAGTCTGCTGAAGTTCGACGGCCACCCCACGGTGATCTACCTCAAGGCCAGGGAGGCGGAGATCGAGGCCGTACGCGACGTGCTGCCCGCCACCATCAACCCCGAACTGCCCGGCCTGGTCCAGGTCAGCCGCCCGTCCGACGCGCTGGCCGCCAAACGGGCCACCGAGAGCACCTTCTCCGCGCTCTTCCTGGGACTCGCCGGGGTCGCGCTCCTCGTCGGCGGCATCGGAGTGGCCAACACCATGGTCATCTCCGTCCTCGAACGCCGCCGGGAGATCGGCCTGCGCCGCGCCCTGGGTGCCAACCGGGGCCAGATACGTGCCCAGTTCCTCACCGAGTCGGTCGTCCTGTCAGGACTCGGCGGCCTGGCCGGCACCGTGCTGGGCACCCTGGCCACCGTCGCCTACGCCACCCATCAGCACTGGCCGCCGGTCGTCCCCCTCACCTCGGTGACCACGGGGTTCGGCGGCGCGATCGTGATCGGCATGCTCGCCGGCGTCTACCCCTCCCTCCGCGCCGCCCGCCTGACCCCGACGGAAGCGCTCGCCACGAACTAGTGCCCAGGCCACCAGTGCCTAGGCCGGAGATCCGGTGTGCAGGACGGCGAACAGCCCACGGCCGCGGGTGCCGTCCGGCAACTGCCAGGCGCCGCCGACGTGACCGATGGCCCCCTGGGGAGGCAGCGGTGAGCCGTCCGGGGCGGGACGCGGGGACCGGTGCAGGCGGAGGGTCGTGCCCCGCGGTGCGGGCAGTTCGGTGCCCTCCTCGTCGTCGGTGGCCGGGGTCGTGCCGTCCGGGGAGGTGAAGCCCTCACCGGCGTGGGAACGGGTGACCTCCCGGTCGGGAGCGTCGGTGATGCTCTGCGCCTGGGCCTCGGCCCGACCCTCGATCAGCGCCCACAACTGGGCGACCAGCACCGGGTCGTGGCAACCGTCGTAGACCCACCGCTTCCCCAGTACCCCGTGCTCCAAGGTCCCGATGAGAGCGTGCTCCACGCCGTCGAGCGGGGCACCGCGATAGGTCATCGGAACCAGGTAGTCGGCCGGCTCGGGCCCGGCGGTGTCGGTGACCACCATGAACTCGATCCCGACCTCGCCCGCCGGGTCGTCGAGCCGGAAGCCGCCGGCCTTGGTCAGCCGAGGTTCGCCGGCGCCGCCATACCACGGGCGGGAGGGCAGCCAGGTCGTGAGCAGTTCCAGCTTGGTCGGCTTGAGGGTGGTGCGGTGAATGATGGCCATGTCAGGAGGCTCTCACGGAACGTGACGGCCTGATAAGCTGTTTGATCATGACGTACTTCTTCCACCTCCGCTAGCCGCTCCGTCGGCACGACGCGGATCCACCCGGCGCCGACGATGCGGGACGGTCGATCACCGTCCCGGGCTGCGACGTGGGAGAAAACGCCATCATGCGCAATGGGCGCGTGTTTCCTCGGCACCCCCGTCCCGGCACGTCGGCCGTCTCGTGACGGCGGCGCGCCTGGTGGCGCGGTGCGTACGCGGGCTGGAGCCCGCACTCGGCACGGAGATTCTGCGGACGCGTTCCGCGACCGTCGACTGGATCGGCCACCGCGAGGTGGGCTTCCGGACGACGACCGGCAGCGGCGCTGACGACGAGGTGCGGCTGCGGACCGCCGACGACGTCTTCCTGCTGGCCTGGCGCCGGGACGACATCGGTCCGCACAAGAGCGACCTGGCCGCCCTGGCCGACATGACCCGTGCGGTCGACCTGAAGCGGCTGGCCCGGGAGCGTCGGGCACACGGCGGCCCGGTCCGGTTCGGCGGGATCGAGATCTCGGCGTCCTTCCTGGGGCGCAGGACGTACAACCGGTACGACATCGAGGACGCCGTCGGCCGGGTGCTGGCCGAGCGCGCGGGCGTGCCGTACCACGCGCGCCGGCACGGCGAGCCCCCGCCGCCCGGCCACAGCGGGTGGCGGCTGACGCTGGACGGCACCCATGCCACCCTGCTGCTCCGCCTGGGCCGGCGCCCGGCGCATCGGCGTGACTACAAGAACGCGACCATCGCGGGCACGCTGCACCCACCGGTCGCCGCGGCCATGGCCCAGGCGGCAGAACTGCTTCCGGGCCAGCGGGTGCTGGATCCGTGCTGCGGGGCGGGGACGCTGCTCATCGAGGCCCACCACACGGTGCCGGGCACCACGCTGCTCGGGTTCGATCTCGATCCCGCCGCGCGCCGGGCGGCACGACAGAACGCCGGGCCGCTCCCGGTCACCGTCGAACGCGGCGACGCCGGCGCTCTTCCCGTCGCCGACCGCAGCATCGACCGCGTCCTGTGCAACCCGCCGTGGGGTGAGCAGGTCGACGCGGGCGGACGCCTGGCCGGGCACCCCGAGCGGTGGTGGCACGAACTCGCCCGCGTCCTCGCCGACGAGGGGCGGGCGGTCGTGCTGCTTCCCGAGGCACGCGGACTGGGGCATGCCCTGGCGCTCGGCCTGACCCCCGTCCACGTGCAGCAACTGAGCCTGTTCGGCAGCCGTCCCCTGCTGGTGCGGCTCGAACGGCAACGCGCCCGGAGAGGGTCCCGGGCCCGGCGGGAAGTGGAGGTCGGCTAGAAGGCACCGTCAGAATCCGTGGGTGTCACAGCAGCCGTCCCTGCGCATCCGCCGCCCCACCCCGAGCCAGTCGTCCTCCGCCGCCGTGGTCCGCCGGGCGGACGGTTCGAAGGCGGTGACCAACTCCTCGGTGGTGTACGGCACTCCGCCCCGGAGTACGGACACGGTCCGCACAAGGGTGGCGAAGTCCGTGAACGGGTCGCCGTCGACGACGGTCAGGTCGGCGAGCCTGCCCTCCTCGACGGTGCCCAGATCGCGGTCCACGCCGAAGAGGCGGGCGGGCAGGACGGTCGCGGTGCGCAGTGCCTGTGCCGGGGACATACCTCCCCGGTGCAGGGCGCGCAGACCCAGGTGGAGGGCGAGGCCGACGGGGACGAGCGGCTGGTCCGTACCGAGGGCGACGAGCCCTCCGGCGGCCAGGATCCGCCGGTATATGTCGGTCTCCGTGCGCAGCGCGGCGAGTTGGGCGGCGGTGGGCGGGACGCCGGCCGCCTGCTGGACGGCGGCGGCGTCCCAGGGAGGCATCACGACGGTGACGCGGGGGTCGTCGGCGAGGGAGGGGTCCGCGCCGAGCAGGGGTGCGGAGGTGAACGGCGTGGCGATCAGGGAGAACCCGATCCCGCGCGCGCCGTAGACCTCGACGACGTCCTGGTAGGCGCGGCCCGTCGCGGTGATGGCGTGGCCGAACTCGCCCCGCTGGGTGGCCTGCAGATGGGTCGTCAGGTCCTGGCCGACCTGGACGCCCGGAGAGAGCAGGTGACCCCCCGTGCGGACGCCGAGGCGCTCGTGGGCGAAGCGGGCGGCCTCCTCCATGATCCATGTGGGCGCCCGGACATAGGTCTTGACGAAGTCCCAGTCCAGCGCGGCGGCCCGCTCCAGGGAGCGGCGCAGTCCCTCCCGGGTCCGGTGGGCGCGGCCCATGCTGTAGGCGACGCGCGCCCCGTCGAGGAGTTCGCCCGTGGTCAGCAGCCGTGGTCCGGCGAGCTGTCCGGCGGCCACCGCCTCGCGGATACGGGCCTGTTCGTGGGCGAAGCCGCCGAGGGAGACGGCGGTGGTGATGCCGTAGGTGAGCTGACCGGTGGTCTGGCGTCCGCCGTAGGTGGTCTGCCAGGGATGGGTGTGCGTGTCCCACAGGCCGGGGACGACGGTACGGGCCGAGGCGTCGATCCGGCGGAGGGCGGGGCGCCGGCCCGTGCGGTGGGGTTCCACCGCGGCGATGCGTCCATCGCGTACGACGATGTCGGCGTCGTCCCGGACGTCCTCGCCGGTGCCGTCCCACAGGCGTCCGGCGTGCACCACCACGTCGGCGGGGGTGGGCCGGGAGCGGTTCAGCGGCACGCGGACGGTGCGGGCGGTGCCTCCGTCGGCGTCGACGAGCCGCAGTCGTGTGCCGGACAGGTAGAGCAGGGTGCGGGAGTCGCCGGACCACGAGGGGTGGTCGGCCGGTTCGGTGGTAAGGGTGCGCAGGTCCCCTCGTGGGGTGCCGTCGGGGGCGACGGGCAGCAGGCACAGCGCGGACTCGACGATCACCGCCATCCAGCGGCCGTCGGGCGACCAGACGGGCCCGGAGGCGTAGCGGTCGGAGATCGACGTGTGGGGCGCGACCGTGTGGAGGCGGTCGGTGCCGGTCGTGGTGTCCACGAGCCGGATGACGTTGTGGCCCTCGCGGAAGCGGGCGTTGATGCGGTTGCGGTCGCACAGGGCGAGGTGGCGGCCGTCGGGTGACCAGCTGGGGCGGCCGGGCAGCCCGCCGCCGCCGAGGGGTGCGGCCAGCACGCGTTCCTCGCCGGACGGCAGGTCGCGGACGACGAGCCGCCCGGTCAGGTCGAGGCAGGCGAGCCGCTGCCCGTCGGGCGAGAGCGCCGGAAAGACCCGGCCGCCGGTCGCGAGCGCGCTCTCCTCACCGGTGGCCGGATCGTGCCGGTACACGCCGAGGAGTCCGTCACGGTCGTCGGCGTAGACGAGCGACCGCCCGTCGGGTGCCCACGACGGGGCGAGCAGATATCGCGTGGGCGCCGAACGCCGCAGCCGCCGGGGTGGACGCCCGCCCGAACTCCCGGCGAGCCACAGTGAGTTGAGGGCGGCGAACGCGATCTGGCGGCCGTCGGGCGACAGTGCGGGCAGGTGGATGCCCCGCACCGGACGCGCGCGGCCCTCCCCCAGGTCGTACTCCTTCGTCCGGTACCGCGGCCGCCGCACGGGGAGGACGCTCTCGAAGGGGATGGTCTCCGGCTTCTCGGGTCTGTCGGGCCGTACGAGGGTGAAGGTGCCGTCGACCGTGAGGAGCAGTTCGCCCGCCGGTGTCCAGCGCGGGGGCACCGGCGCGATGTCCCCGGTGACCGGGACCGGGCGGCCGTCGACGACAAGGGTGCAGGAGCCGTTCGGGGAGGGCGTCGTGCGCAGGTGGGCGAGGCGGCCGTCGGGAGCGAGGGCGGGCGTCATGACCTGCGCGGCCTCTGTCTCGGTGTGCCGGACGGTGACCGCGCCGGTGCCGTCGGCGGGTACGGCGGCGATCGTCCGGGCCTCCACGCTCAGGCCCTGGGTGGTGGTGACCGTCTTCGCGCGGACGAACAGGATGTGGCTGCCGTCGGGTGACCAGGTGGGGTCGAAGTCCTCCCACGGGCCGTCCTGCAGGGGTCCTTCCTGGTCGGGCAGGCCCGTGACGCGGGTGATCCGGCCGGAGCGCAGGTCGAGGACGTGGATGCGGTACGGGGCGCCGTCCACCGGGTCGCCGCCGCGTTCGGAGGCGAAGGCGAGCCGGGTGCCGTCGGGCGACCAGGCCGGGCCGCGGTCGTCCCAGGGGCCGTCGGTGCGCTGCCGCAGGCCGGTGCCGTCGGGGCGGACCGTCCAGAGGTGGAATCCGCCGCCGCGGTAGGCGCAGAACGCGATGAGTGTGCCGTCCGGGGCGTGCGTGGGCCGGTTGGGTTCAAGATCCGAGGGAGTGAAGGGACGGGCGGTGCCGCCGGTGCGGGGCAGGGTCCACAGGACGCTCTGGACCTCGGCGACCAGGCGGTCGCCGGCGGGTGAGAGGGTCGCCGAGCCGTTGGTGGCGCGGGTGAACGACAGGGAGAGGCCGGTGCGCGGTCGTGCCTGCGCCGGAGCCGTGCCCACGAGGGGAACGGCGCTTGCGGCGGCGAGGAGTTGACGGCGCGTCGGACGGAAGACGGCGGTGCTCCGATCACGGTCCATGGCAGTGCACGCTGGCGCACCGCCCGGCCCACGGGCAACAGCACCATTCACGCCAACGGATGAGGCGTCAGCCGGCACTGGTGTGACGCAGGCGTGCCCACAGGGGCAGGACGAACCAGCACAGCAGGTACCAGGCGACGACCCCGGCCACCAGCCACGGCACGTAGTCGTCGTGGGTGGCCACGCGCAGGATCAGCAGCAGCGCCGCCGTCATCGTGGCCAGCAGGAGCAGGAGCCCGGTGACGGTCAGCCGGGAGGCCCAGGTCACCGTCTCCGGTTTGATCCGCCGCCCGGAGACGAGCCGGTGGAAGGAGACCGGACCGATCAGGGCGCCGGTGGCGGCGGCCCCGAGGACCACCGTCGTGATGTAGATGTTCCGGTCCGTCTGCGACAGCTGCGGGTACCGGGGCGTGAAGACCACGGTGAGCAGGATGCCGAACAGGATCTGCACGCCGGTCTGGGCCACGCGGACCTCCTGGATGAGCTCGACCCACTTGCGGTCGGCACGCTCCTCCTCCGTCTCGTCGCGGCCCCGGCCTCGGACCCAGTGGTCTGCGCTGTCGGACACCCTGTCCTCCCGGCTGCTTGGTCTCCTTGTGTTGGATGGCGAAGAGGTGTGCGTTGTGAAGCGCGTGTAGGGATCATTTCACTCACATGGGTGAGGCTTTTGGACGGTACGGCGGTACGTGTCCATCCCGCCTAGCGTGGCCGGCGTGAACAAGCCTTCGAAGAGTGACGCTCGTGCCGCCTGGTCGCGTCGCGGGTTCCTGCTGACGGCGGCGACCTTGGCCGCCGGTCCGCAGTTCGTCCTCGCGGACCCGGCCGCCGCCGCGGCCGAACTCCCCGGGTTCCCCGAGGGGGTCGAGCTCTACCGGTCCGCGTACCGCAACTGGGTCGGTGAGATCACCGCGGACGGCGTGTGGGCCTGCGCGCCCGCCGACGGGAACGAGGCCGTCGCCGTGGTCAACTGGGCCCGGCGCCAGGGCTGGACGGTCCGCGCGCGCGGGGCGTCCCACGGCTGGTCCCCGCTGACCGTGCCGGCCGGAACCGAGCCCGGCGCCCCGGTCCTGCTGGTCGACACGACCCGGAATCTCACCGGCCTGACCATCGAGTCGACCGAGCCCGCCGCGGTGCGCGCGGGCACCGGCGCGACGCTCGAAGCCCTCCTCACCTTCCTGGAGGGCCACGGACTCGGCGTCACGGCCGCCCCGGCTCCCGGTGTCCTGACGGTCGGTGGCGCCCTGGCCGTCGACGCGCACGGCACCTCCGTACCCGCCCGCGGGGAGCGCCCGCTGCCCGGGCACACGTACGGCTCGCTCAGCAACCTCGTGCTGTCGCTGTCGGCGGTGGTGTGGGACGCCGACAGCGACGCGTACGTCCTGCGCACCTACGGGCGCGGCGACACGGACGGCACCGCCCTGCTCACCCACCTCGGCCGGGCGCTGGTCACCGAGGTCGTGCTGCGCGTGGGCGCCGACACCAGCCTGCGGTGTGTCAGCCGGACCGACCTCTCAGCGGCCGAGCTGTTCGCGGAGCCGGGCGGCGACGGGCGGACGTTCGCGAGCTTCCTGGACGAGGCCGGGCGGGTCGAGGCGATCTGGTTCCCCTTCACCGAGTTCCCCTGGCTCAAGGTGTGGAGCGTCGCACCACAACGTCCGCTCACCTCACGGCAGGTGACGTCGCCGTACAACTACCCGTTCTCCGACAGCATGCCGACTCCCGTGGCGGATCTCGTCGGGCGGATGGTGACGGAGGGTGCCTGGTATCTGGCGCCGGTGCTGGGGGAGGCACAGTTCGGGGCGGCCGTGCTCGGGCTGGCGGCGACGCGGTCGGCCGACATCTGGGGGCCGTCGAAGAACACGCTGCTCTACGTCCGGCCGACGACCCTGCGCGTCGGGACCAACGGGTACGCCGTGCTCACCTCGCGGGACCAGGTGCAGCGGGTCCTCGCCGAGTTCACCGCCTTCTACCGGGAGCGGCTCACCGCGTATGCCGCCCGTGGGAGCTTTCCCGTCAACGGCACGGTCGAGATACGGGTGAGCGGGCTCGACGACCCCTCGGTCACCGGGGTGGAGGGTGCCCGAGCTCCCTTGTTGTCCGCACTGCGACCGCGCGCCGACCGGCCCGAGTGGGACACCGCCGTGTGGCTGAACGTGCTGACCCTGCCGGGAACGCCGGACGCGGAGGCGTTCTACCGGGAACTGGAGCGGTTCCTGCTCGGCACGTACGACGGCGGGCACGCCCTCACCCGCGTCGAGTGGTCCAAGGGCTGGGCGTACACGGATGCGGCCGCGTGGAGCGACGGGGATGTCCTGGGCGGCGTGGTTCCCGCGTCCTTCGACGACAGCGGCGGTGCCGGCGACGGTGGCGGTGGCGGGCGTTCGGCCTGGGGCGAGGCCGTGGAGATCCTGGACCGGCTGGATCCCCACGGGGTGTTCAGGAGCCCTCTTCTCGACCGGCTGTTTCCTCAGGACTGACGTGGGCACGGCACGTCCTCGACGACGGGCCCGCGGTCCGTGGTCGGTCAGACCCTGCGCCAGCGTGCCATCGCGAACGAGAACAGACCGAACAGGACCAGGCCCGCCGCCACGGCCGTCAGCGCCGTCGGGCCCAGCGGGGTCCCGGCGAAGGAGCGGAGGGTGTCGTCGAGCCCCTTGGCCTTGTCCGGCTCGTAGTCGACCGCGGCCCGTATCGCGAAGGCGCCCGCCACGGCGAACACCAGGCCGCGCGCCGCGCCGCCCACCACCCCGGTCGTGTCCACGACCCTGCGGGTCCCGCGGGTCATCTCGGCGAGCCGCAGATGCTTGTGGTAGCTGCGCATCACGGCCCGCGCGCCGATCCACACACCCGCCACGACGACGCCCGCGCCCGCCGCGGCCACGAGCCACTGCCCGCCGGGCAGGCCGAGGGCCCTGGCCGTCACGTCCCTGGACTGTTCGTCGCTGGAGCCGCCGGCGCTGCCGCCCCGCGAGCCCGAGGCGAAGGAGAGCACCGAATAGGCGACCACCGAGTAGAAGACACAGCGCGCTCCGGCGGCGAGCCTCTTGCGCCAGGCACGGCCGTCCGCGCCCGCCGCGCCGAACACCGCCTCGGACAGTCTCCACAGCGCCATGCCCACCAGGCCGATGCCCAGCGCCCACAGCAGGACGGCTCCAAAGGGCTTCTCGGAGAGCTCGGCGAGCGCCCCGCCGCGGTCGGCCTGCCGATCGCCGTCACCGAAGGCGATCTGCAGGGCCAGCGCGCCGACCATCAGGTAGATGGCGCCGCGCGCGGCGAGGCCCGCCCGCGCGGCGCCCTCGATCATGGATGCGCGCGCCACCCGGGCGTTCGGAGGCAGCGCGCTCGCGCGTAAGGCCATGGCTCAGCCGCTCGTCGTGAAGGGGGTACGGGCGGCCCGTCCTTCCAGCACGAACTGCACCTGGACCTCCTGGTCTCCAGGGATGGCACCGACCTCCTGGACGGTGAAGGACTCCTCCAGTGCCTCCCGCAGGTGCCGCACCGCGAGCGGGCTTCCCTGTACGTCGGCGAGCACGGGGGCGGAAAGCGGCACGGAGTGGGGCTCGTGAGGGTGACCGGTCGGGTGCTCGGGGTCGTCGAGCAGTTCGAAGGTGCCCGTCCACACGGTCGGGCGGTCGCGGTGCGCCTCATGCGGTTCCTCGCCGACGCAGCGGTCCGAGGAGAAGCAGGTGCACAGGGCGTCGAACAGGAGGCCGGCGTCGTGCGCGGAGCAGTCGCTGAGAACCACCTGGACCTGTGACACGGGCAGCGGGGTCAGGTTCACCAGGATCCTCCCTGTCGTGTGGGCGGGGGCACCATGCGGGTACCCCCGGCCCGCGGCCGAAACGGGGTCACCGCATGTCACGTCGCCCGGCGACCTGCGAGGCGCCAGAACGCACCGGCCCCCGGCGTGCGCCGCGCCACGGTAGGCCGCGTCCGGCGGCGTTCCAGGCCCTCGCACCACGCCCGCGCGACCGTCGTCAGGGGCGCCGGTGCCGACGGTCGCCCCCCTGACGCGGAACGTCGGTGGGCTATGTTGAGTGCTCGTGGGAGACGAAGGAGGCGCTCGGGTGCCGTCGCCGCAGCAGGCACGCGCTCAGGCATCGGCGATCACCTCGGGCCGGACGGCTCCCGAGGCGGAGACGGCCGCGCCCACGGTCCGGCTCCGGGAGCTCTTCGACGGGCCCCGTCTGTCTCCCGGGCAGCGGCGCATCGCCCAGTACCTGATCGAGCACATCACGGAGGCCGCGTTCCTGTCGATCACGGACCTCGCGGAACGCGTCGGTGTCAGCCAGCCGTCGGTGACCCGGTTCGCCGCGGCCGTGGGATTCAGCGGGTACCCGGCGCTGCGGGAGAAGCTCCAGGCCATCGCGCTCAGCGTCCTCGGCAGCGCACCGGCCACCACCGCCGAGAACCGCAGCAACGAGCTCCAGGCCGCCGTGGACGCCGAGATCGCGAACCTGGAGAACCTGCGGCGTGACTTCGCCGACCCGGACCAGGTGATCACGGTCGGCAGGGCCCTGTCCCGCTCCACTCCGCTGACGGTCCTCGGCCTGAGGATCTCCGGAGCGCTCGCCGAGTACTTCGCCTACGCAGCTCGCCGGATCCACCCCGACGTACGACTGGTGACCCGGGGCGGCAGCGTCGCGTACGACGCGCTGCTGCAGTCGCGTGAGGCCGGGGGCACCTGGCTGCTGGCGTTCTCGATGCCCCGGCACGGGCAGGAGACGCTCACCGCCCTCCGGGTCGCGCACAGCGCGGGTCTGAGGGTGGCCCTGATCACCGACCTGGCGCTCGGGCCCGTGGCCGACGAGGCCGACGTGGTCTTCACCACGGGGACGGGATCGCGACTGGTCTTCGACTCGTACGCTGCACCGGTGCTGATGTCCGGGGCGCTGCTCCAGGCCATGACCGACGCGGACCCCGAGCGCACGCAGGCACGGCTGGAGGAGTACGAACAGATCGCGGAGCAGCACCAGTTCTTCCTCAAGGACTGATCTCAAGGACTGACCACGTCCGGTCCCGCCGGGCCTTTCCTCGCATCCTTCGCCACCCGCATCACATGGGACTATTCAGCAGCATCCTGGTATGAATTTTTTCATGTTCTTGCAAACTCATCGGTATATATAAATACTGCTCGCGGATCGTGACCCGGCCGGAACTCCGGGCCACGAAGTCCGCCCGGGACCGTCCGCTCCTACCCGCCACGGCGCCCCGGGCGCAGCGGCCCCGGTCATCCCCTGGACCGGGGCCGCCGAGACTCCTCCACCCTTGGCGCCGACGTAAGACCGGAGCGATGATCATGGCCCTCACCTACTCGCCGATCAGCTCGGACTGGCCGTGTCAGGTGAAGACACCGGGCAGCTACGACTGGGAGCGTTCCGCCGCCAAGTGGCTGCGCGAGCTGGTGCCGGCCCGCTACGGCAGCTACCCGCCGATGCTCCGCCACCCGGTGCTGCTGGCCCGCCACGCCCAGATCCAGGTGCAGCACGAGATTCGGGTCGCGCGCACCGCCCTGCAGACAGCGCGGGCCGAGCTGCCCCGCCTGGGGCTCACCGAATCGGTCATCGAGCACACGATCAAGATGTACGCCGCGGAAGTCATGCAGCTGAACCACATCGCCCGCAGCATCCGCGCGGTCAGCCAGGCCCTCACGGACAGCAGTCTGGCGCGCGCCTCTCACTGACCGGCCCCGCTCCCCCTGCTCCCGTGCTCCTTCAGGTGCTTCCTCCTTGCGGGCGGAACGGCGATACGACCGGCCGCCTTCGGGAACAGGAACAGAAGGAACAGGCCGGGACCTCGAGCGAGGGGCAGGGCGGATGGACACGGAGACCTGGACGTGGGTGGTCGTCGCCGCGGTGCTCGCGGCCGTCGTACTCGCGGTGGCGGTCGCGCTGTTGGTACGGCTGGTACGGGCCCGGCGCGACCTGCGTCGTGCCGGACTGCCCGCCGGGCCGCGCTGGGTCTTCTGGGGCGCGGTGCTGTATCTCGTCCTGCCGGCCGATCTCGTGCCCGACCCCGTCTACCTGGACGACGTGGGGGTCCTGCTGCTTGCGCTCAGGTCCCTGCGGGCGGCTCGCGCGGAAGTGATGGAGAGCGAGGCGGGAACTCCCCTGCGCAGGTGAGACGTTGTTCCGCCGACGGTCACTGTGACGGGCGGCGGCATGAGCGAGCTGGTTCCCGGGGGCAATCTGCCCCTGCCGGGCGGCACCCTGACTCTCCGGGTGCCGGGCCCCTTCGACATGTCCGCGCTCGTCACCGACGAGGGCGGGAAGGTGCGCGGGGACGCCGACTTCGTGTTCTACAACCAGCGGACGGCGCCCGGAGTACGCCTCGCGGACGAGGAGCTCACCATCGATCCGGGCGCGCTGCGGGCCGGGGCGAGCCGCGTCACGGTGGTCATCAGCCCCGCCGACCCCGGCACGCCCCTCGGGCGACTGCCCGCCCCGTCCCTCCATGTCACCGGTTCCGGCGGACGCGCCGTCGCCCGCTTCACCCCGCCACGCCCACAGAGCGAGACAGTGCTGCTGCTCGCCGAGATCTACCGGCGGGGCCCGGCGTGGAAGCTGCGGGCCCTGGGGCAGGGGTACGCGGACGGACTGGCCGGTGTGGCACGGGACTTCGGGGTCGACGTCGTCGAGGACGCGACTCCGGCGGGGGCTGTGGCCAGTGACGGTGCTGACGCCGGTGCCGGTGCCGGTATCGGTGCCGGTGGTTCTGTCGGTGCACCGTCCCGTGCGGGTACGGCGCCCGAGCCGGGGCTCTTCCGGCTTCCGCGCATCGGGAACGGACGTGGGAGCGGTCTGAACGGTCCGCGGATGCCGGGCCTGTCCTCCTCCTCGACCGGCGGCCGTACGCCGGTGCCGAGCCCCGACGCCGCCCGTGACCCCGAAGGCTTCCTGCCTCTGGTGAACTCCGCGCGGGCGAGGGCCGGTTCGCCCGCCGTGATGCTCGACGCGCGGCTCATGGCGGCGGCTCAGGAGCACGCGGCGGGAATGGCGGCGCGGGGACGGCTCGCCTCCGAGGGGGCGGACGGACGGTCCGTGTTCGAGCGGATCACGGCGAGCGGCTACGCGTATCTCACGGTCGGCGAGCATCTGGTGTCCGGTCCGCGCACACCGGCCGAGTTCGTGGAGTACTGCCTGTCGAGCGAGCAGGCCCGTGCCACGCTGTGCGAACCGGCGTTCACCGACGCCGGGCTGGCCGGCGTCCCCGACGGGCGCTCCGGCGACGTGTACTGGGCGGCCGTGTGGGCGCGGCCCCTCACCCCGGCCGGACTGACGCAGGCGGCGGCAGAGGTGGTCGCGCTCACCAACGCCGAGCGGGCGTCGGCCGGGCTCCCGCCGCTGGCGGGCGATCCGCTCCTCGCCACCGCTGCCCAGGCCCACAGCGCCGACATGGTGGCGCGCGCCTTCTACTCGCACACCTCCCCCGACGGCAGCGAGCCCTGGCACCGGGCCGCGGCCGCGGGTTCCACCCGGCGCACCATCGGCGAGAACATCGCCTGCGGGCAGCGCTCGCCCGCCGAGGTCGTCCGCGGCTGGATGGACAGCCCGGGCCACCGTGCCAACATCCTCAAGCCCGCCTTCACCCACATAGGGATCGGTTTCGCCGGGGGTGGCTCGGCGGGCACGTACTGGACGCAGTTGTTCGGCGGCTGACGGCCGCCTCCGGTACCCGCCTCACAGCTGGTCGAGCTCCCGCGGTCCGTACAGTGCGGTGTCGGCTCCGGTGGCGAGGGCCCAGTAGCGGTCGCCGTAGGACCAGTGCCACCACTCCGTGGGGTAGTTGACGAGGCCTGCGGCGGTGAGGGCGTCGCCGAGCACGAGCCGGTTGGCGCGGGCCTCCTGGCCGATGTTGGCCGCGTGCGTGTAACAGGCGCCGTCGCTCTCCTCCGGGCTGGCGTTCACCCGGGTGCCCATGTCGAGTTCCCGCCCGTCGTCGGACACGAGGGTGAGGTCGACGGCGGCGCCTGCGCTGTGCGGGGCGATCTCCGGCGGTGACACGTAGCGGCTCGCGGCGTCGCGCACCTGTGCCGGGGGCCAGTCCGGGTTGGCGGCGCGCAGTTCGTCGGCGTAGCTCTCGAAGTAGTGGCGTTGGAGTGCGGGCGGACGATATCCCTCGACGAAGAGCAGCCGTAAGCCGTCCGGAAGCACGTCCTGGGCCTTGAGGAGTCGGGTCAGGACCTGTTCCCGCAGGTACGCGAAGGCGCCCCTCGGATCCTCCTTGCGGGTGTCCACGACGAGGGACCCCTGGAGACGGAGGTCGACGAGTGGTTCTCCGCAGTCGACCACGGGGATCGTCGTGACCCTGGGGTCCGACATCAGCACGATCTCGTTCGTCATGCCTGTGATCCTCGCCGAGGACCGGGGTTCGGCGGTGCTCGTTCTCCCGATCCTGTCCGGAAGCCTTCGGGGCCGAGTGCGGAAGGGCTCCCGCGTGCGCCTCCCACTCCGTCAATTCACCCGTGTCCGGGGCGGCCAAGAAGGTGGCGCCGTTTCTTCTCCTCGTCGCACAGATCGCCGAACAGCTCACCAGGTCCGAGGGCGTCGCGGACCGAAGGATCCGCCTCACCCGGACGCGGGACTGGTACGGATAACCCCCCTGTGCGCCAACCGGCCTGCCGGATGGTGGCGGTTGAGTCGATCCACAAAGGTGAAGGGACGTGTTGAACACGCACAGACAAGGAGGGCTTTGTCATGCTGACTCGCCGGGCTGCCGTGCTGTCTGCCGTTGCCGCCGTCACCCTCTCGACCGCCTCCGCGCGAACCGCTTCCGCTGCGCCGCACAAGGCCGGGCTTGTACGGCTGACGTTGCCCCCGCTCAGCGGCCCGTACGCCGTAGGGACGGTCTCACTGCGCCTCGTCGATGCCTCACGTTCCGATCCATGGATCACGTCGCAGCCGTACCGGGAGCTCATGATCGGCGTCCGCTACCCGGCCCGCGCCGCCGGCGCCTACCCGACCGCACCGCAGATGCTCCCCGGGGAGGCCGCCGGATTCGCCGCCTTGAACAGCCTCACCGATGTGCCCAGCGATGAGATCGACTGGTCGGCCACTCGCACCCACGCTCGTGAGGGCGCCCCGGTCGACCGGGACAGAGGCCCTTACCCAGTCGTCTGCTACTCACCTGGCGCTGGGGACCCGCGTTCCTGGGGCACCACGCTCTGCGACGATCTCGCCTCCCGGGGCTATGTGGTGGTGACGCTCGATCACACCTACGACGCCACCGCCGTTCAGTTCCCCGGCGGTCGCGTCGAAAGCACTGTTCTGCCCGCGGAATACGCCAAGGCATACCCGGACCAGGACCGCATCACGGCACTCTTGCAGAAGACGCTGGCCGTACGGGTGGCAGACACCCGCTTCCTCCTCGACGAACTGCCGACCGCGCTTCCCCGGGATCTGCGCGGCACGGTGGACCTTGGCCGCATCGGCATGTTCGGACAGTCGGCAGGCGGCTTCACCGCCTTGCAGGCGATGCACGATGACCCGCGCATCACGGCAGGAGCTGATCTCGACGGCGTTCTCGCGTACGTCCAGGAGGACAGCACCCCGGGCAACCTCTCGACCGTCGCCGCTGACGGCCTCGACCGCCCTTTCCTCTTGATCGGCAAGGACGGCAACGACCTCAGCACGGTGCCGTCCTGGGACTCCCTGTGGCGGCATGGTCACGGCTGGCGCCGGGGTCTGACCCTGCGTGGCGCGGAACACGCGACGTACACCGACGCGGAGGTGGTCATCCCGCAGATCGCCCATCGGCTTGGCCTCCCCCGGAAGACCGTCGTCGAGAACATCGGCACCATCGCGCCTGGGCGCGCGGTCGCCGCCGAACGGGCCTTCCTCGCCGCCTTCTTCGACCGCTGGCTGCGGGGCCGGGATGACGAAGGCCTGTTGGATGGACTGTCAGACCGCTACCCGGAAGCGCGCTTCTTTTCCCGATGACCTGTCACCTCGTGCGAGAGGGCTCGGGTAAGGGGTAAGGGCGCAGGCGACGTTGGTGCCGGCGAACACCGAGGAGGACCAGGAACGGTCGGCCGGTGGCTGGCCGCCGAGTTGTGCCCGGTGGAGTTGTCGCGGGACCGGCTGGCGGCCGCGGTGGTGGCCCGCTGCCGGGACGACTGCATCGAGCCGCCTGTCCCAGGGCAGGTTCGACGGGCAGCTCAAGTCGTGTCCGGCAGCGCATGGGCCTCAGGCGGAACTGGGGGCGGCTGCGTCCGTGCCGATGTCGCCTGCCTCATCTTCCCGCCCGGACCGCGCGATACCTCGTGCGGCGCCGGGGACGAGCGGCCCCCGCCTTTGGGATACACGCCCTCTTTGGGATACACGCCCTCTACGGCGTGGGTCGGCCGGTGGCGAAGGAGCCTCACCATGCACAGGCGGTTCTGGAGAAAGTCGTGTCGCTCGCCCGGCAGGGTGACCGCATCATCTTGACCTGAAGTCTGGTTGAGGTTTCACCATGGTGCGGTGACTGATGACGGAACAACACTGATCGACACGTGGGAACTGCCCGAGGACCGGATCGAGGAGTCCATCGCACGCTGGCGGGAGCGAGTCGGTCTTATCCACGACGCCTCTGGTTTCCGAGATGCGCGGCTGCATCGCAGACTTCACCCGGAGGGGCGACTCGGCCTGGTCAATGTGGCGCACTGGGACAGCGTCAAAGCCCGGGACTTGGCGCTGGCGAATCCCGGCTTCACCGCGTCGGCAGCCACCGCGGCCGGCTATGCCACCGTGCAGGGCGGCTGGTATCAGGTGGCCGCCGGATTTTCCACGGTGGAAGGCGGTTCGAGTGACGGGCGGGGAATCACCTTCATCAATGCCTTCGAGCTGCCCGCCCAGAGGATCGATGAGTTCCTGTCGTACTGGCTCAGCCTCGCGGAACCGATGAGCAAGGCGCCCGGCTTCCGAGACAACCGGCTGTACCGTGCCGTGGACCCGGACACCCGCTTCCAGTTGGTCGGCATCGCGCACTGGGACAGCCACGACGCATGGCGCGCAGCGGACAACGACCCCCGCTTCCAACAGCGCCTGTCCGCCTCCCGCGACTTCGCCATCGCCAACCCCGCACCCTTCCGGGTTGTCGCCGAGTTCTGAGCTCCGGTCGGGAACGCCCGCAGGTCGTACGTTTCAGCCGCGAGTCCTGACCGGGACGAGTCCGCTGCCCCGTTCATCGCCGCTCTCCAGCAGGTCCCGGCGGAGCCCCTTGAACTCCGTGCAGGGCTGCTGTCCGTACTCCTCCACCTCCAAGGACGGCGGCAGGCGCAGCGCCGCCTTGCTCGCCGACACCTCCGGGCAAGACGGCGACGGCGTCGCCTCTCAGTCGCTCGTCACGCTGAGGCCCAGCACGTCCAGGACGCCGTACACGCCGAGGAACACGATGGCCGCGCTGCTGAGGGCGAGGGCCGCGGTGAACCAGGCGTTGGCGCGGAAACGGCGTTCGACGCCCGTGGCACGCAGCCGCCAGACGGCGATGACCACGGCCAGCAGGAAGACGCCGCCGCCGATACCGCCGATCTGGACCATGAGGACGGGTGACTGGACGTACAGGAAGGAGGCGGCCCACAGGGGCGGCAGGCACCAGGTGAGGATCTGGATGGTGCGGCGGCGGACGTGGACGTTCCGCCAGTCGATGACGCCGAGCAGGCCGAGGGTGTTGGTCCACAGCCGGGGCACGCTGGCCGTGGAGCCGATGAGGGTGGAGTACAGGACGGCGATCGCGCCCGCGAGGAACAGGTACTCGGCCCAGGGGCCCATCGTGTCGGTGTAGATGCGGGACAGGGTGGTGATCATCGAGTTGCCCTCGGGCACCAGGTTCTGCGGGTGCAGCACGGCGGCGCCGATGACGTAGAAGGACAGGGTGCACAGGGTGCACACGAGCCAGCCCGCGGCCACGTCGAGGCGCATCACCTTCAGCCAGCCCTCGGCACGCCGCGCCCGCTCCTCGGTGCCGTCGTCGGGGCCGGTCCAGCGGGCGTAGCCCTTCTCGATGCACCAGTAGGTGTACGTCGTCATCTCGTCGGCGCCGACGCCGGTGATGCCGAACATGGCGAGCGCGATACCGACGGTGCCGGCCGGGACGAGGAAGCTGAGGCCCTCACCCAACTCGCCTCCCCCGTAGCCGAATTCGGTGGCCGGAAGTCCGAGCGCGAGGCCCACCGTGGCGATGGTGAAGACGATGACGCAGGCGACGCAGAGCTTCTCGACGACGCCGTACCTGCCGGTGCGCAGCATGAGGACGGCGGAGCCGGTGACGATGACCGTCCACACGGCGAGGGACCGGAAACTCAGCGCCTCGCCGGTGATCGGCCACAGGATCGAGCAGGCGGCGGCGGTACCGCCGATGATGCCGCCGCGCTGGAACATCTTGGCGAAGTCCATGCCGATCCAGAGCCAGTTGATCCAGCCGACCGGGCCGATGCGCGGGGCAACGCTCTTGTACCCCTCCAGCGCGGTACGGCCGTTGAGGATCGTCCAGCGGGCCAGCTCCATCTGCACCCACACCTTCACGGCGGTGCTGACGATGACCAGCCAGAGCAGGGCGAAGCCGGCCTTCGCGCCGAGCGAGGTGGTCACGATGAGTTCACCGGAGCCGACCACGGCCGCCGACAGCACGAAGCCGGGGCCCAGGTGGCGGAGTCGGCCGGTGAAGGTCGTGGGGGCCTCGCGGACGTCCTCGGCGCGCAGGGCGTAGGGGTCGTCGGGGAGGGGTGGTGGTGCGGTGGTCCCGGACGTCGGCTGGGGCGTCGTTCTCGACATGGCTGGTCCTCGGAGTCGGCGCGGGGTGCGGAGATGTGCGTCAGGCGGCGGGGCGGAGCGCGGGCTGTCCCGCGAGGACGCGTACGACGTCCTCGGCGACCAGGACGCCCATGGCGCGGTTGGCCTCGGGGGTGCAGGCCGCCATGTGCGAGGTGAGCAGGACGTTGGGGGCGGTGCGCAGCGGGCTGTCGGCGGGCAGGGGTTCGTGGGCGAAGGCGTCGAGTGCGGCGCCGCCCAGGTGCCCGTCCTTCAGCAGGGCGGCGAGGGCGTCCTCGTCGACGAGTCCGCCGCGGGCAGCGTTGACGAGCAGGGCGCCCGGCTTCATGGCAGTGAGGCGTTCGCGGGAGAGCAGGGGGCCCGCGTCGGGGTCGGCGGGAAGGTGGAGGCTCACCACGTCGGCGCGGGTGAGCAGGTCGTCCAGGCCGACGCTCCGCGCGCCCGGGGTCTCGGTCACGTACGGGTCGTGGGCGAGGACGGTCATGCCGAAGGCGGCCGCGTAGCCCGCGAGGAGCCTTCCGATACGGCCGAAGCCGACGATGCCGATGGTGCGCCCGGCGAGTTCGGGGCCGAACAGCTTGGGCCACTCCCCCGCCGCCACCGCCCCGTGGGAGGCCGTGACACCTCGGGCCGCCGACAGGACGAGTCCGAAGGTGTACTCGGCCACGGCACGGGAGTTGCTGCCGGGCGCGCACACCACGGGGATGCCGCGTGCGCGGGCCGCCGCGAGGTCGATGGTGTCGACGCCGACGCCGTGCTTGGCGATGACCTTGAGGCGGCCGGCCGCCTCGATCACCTCGGCCGTGATGGCGTCCATGCCGACGATCAGCGCGTCCGCGGTGCCGATGCGCGAGAGGAGCTCGCCAGGGGGCAGGGCCGTGTTCTCGCACGGGCGCAGCGGCCCCGCGCCCGCCGACGCGAGGAGTTCCCAGGGGTCGGGCGAGTGGCGGGCGAAGGTGGGGGTGGTGATGAGGGTGGTGGTCATACGGGGAACTCCCGGTCCGTCCACGTGGGGGTCAGACGGACGTACTGGATGGTGCGGCGGTGGTGGGTGTAGGCGATGTGCAGGGTGCCGTCCGGGGCCTGGGTGATCGACGGGTACGACAGCTCGCGGTTCAGTCCGTCGCGGGAGTTGTTGGTGAGGCAGTGGCCGTCGCCGGTCCCCAGGTCGTGGCGCTGGGGCCAGGTCCGGCCGCCGTCGGAGGAGACGGCGAGGCTGAGCGGGGCACGGGGGGCGCCCCAGAAGGCGTCACCGGAGGGCTCGGCCGCCGCCTGCCCGCCCGGCTCGGCCGCCCCGTCGTCCTCGATCTCGTCGTACAGCGACACCCTGCGGGCCACGGCGTCCGCCGCGCTGCTGTGGTTGTACGTGAGGGCGAGGCGGCCGTCGGTGAGGACGGTGTACTGGATGGAGGAGTTGTTGTTGGGCAGGGCGAGCGGCTCGGGCTCGCTCCAGGTCTCCCCGTCGTCGTACGAGACGCTGCGGTGTACGGCGTCGGCGCGGCGGCTGCGGAACAGGGCGAGGAGTGAACCGTCGGGCAGCGGGCGGATGTTCATGTGGACGAGTCCGGCGGAGCCGGGCACCGGGCGCTCGCGCCAGGTGGCGCCTGCGTCGTCACTGATCATCACCGCACTGGTGTCGCGATCGCCCGTCCAGGGGGCGTCGGGAGGGGCGACGCAGCGGAAGATCGGTAGCAGCAGTCGTCCCGTTCGCGGGAGTTGAACGACTGGTTGGCGGACGAACACTCCTCCCTCGAAGAGCGTGCGCGTGGGCCCCCAGGTGGCGCCGCCGTCCGCGCTGACCCGCAGCCGTACCTCGGCCGTCTCCTGTCGCCCGCCGAGTTGGGCGGTGTGCAGGAGCCACAGGTCGCCGGAGGGCGCGGGGAAGAGGAGTGGGTTCTGTTCGGAGCGGGTCGGGTCCTCCGAGAGGCGGACCGGGTCGGTCCAGGCGTCCGCGCCCGGGGCGAGCCGCGAGAACCACACCGAGATGTCCGAGACCCCTTCCAGGGTCCCCGCGAACCAGACGCACCCGAGGTCGCCGCCGGGCAGCACGGTGAGGTTCGCCGCGTGGTTCTGCACGACGGGTGCGGCGAGGTGGGCCTCGGCGCGGCCGGGCTGGTCGGGGTGGGGGCGCAGGACGCCGTCGGCGACGACGGACGCGGACGCCTCCCGCCCGGTGCCCGTCGTGTTGGTGCCCGTTTCCCCGCCGGTTTCCCTGTCCGCCGCCGCGCCCACCGCCGCGCCCGTCTCCGTGTCCTTCTGCGTACCCGACTCGGTGCCCGTCACCGGCTCTCCCCGCGCGTACGAGCCGCGTCCAGATGCCCACGTGCGACCTGCTCCAGATGGACCAGGTCGCAGGCGACCGTGGCGAAGGTGAAGCCCTCGGCGAGTCGCTTGGCCGCGGCGGCGCCGTCCGCGTTGTGGATGCCCGCGGCGATGCCGGCCGCGGCCGCCGCCGTCCGCACCGTCACCAGTGCGGCCTCGAACTCGTCGGCGACCGCGGGGTCCGTGGAGGTCGCTCCGCCGATCGCGATGCGCAGGTCGGACGGGCCGACGTAGACGCCGTCGAGGCCGTCGGTGGCGCAGATCTCCTCGACGTTGGCGAGTCCCTCCGCCGTTTCGATCATCGCGAGGACGACGGTCTCCCGGTGTGCGTCGGCCGGGTTGGGGCCGATCCGGAGCCCTGAGCGCATCGGCCCGTACGAACGGCGGCCCAGCGGGGGGTAGCGCACGGCGGCCACCGCGTCGGCGGCGTCCCGGGCGTTGTCGATCAGCGGGACGATCACTCCGGCGGCGCCCGCGTCGAGGGCCTTGCCGATCGGCATGGGGTCGTTGGCCTCGACCCGGACCAGGCCGACGGCGGTGGAGCCCTTGGTGTCGATCGCGGTCAGCGAGGCCAGCACACCCGCGTACTCCAGGAGGCCGTGCTGGGCGTCGAGGGCGACGTAGTCGTAGCCGAGACGGGCGATGCGTTCGGTGGAGACCGGGGAGTCGAGCACGGACCAGTAGCCGACGAGCGGTTCACGGGCGCGCAGCAGGGCGGCGAAGGCGGCGGCGGTGCCCGGGGCGGGGGTGCCGGGGACGGCGTTCATGAAGGGCTGGCTCCTTGGAGCGAAGGGGCTGAGGGGCTGAGGGGCGACAGGACAGTGGGCGGTGGACGGCCGGGGGCTCCCGACGGGGGCCGGGGGCCGACCGCGAGGCGAAACGGGCGAGGCGTCAGCGGTTGTACGCCGGCATCGGCCCCCTCAGCCGCACCCCCACCTCGTCGCAGGCGGCGGTGACGTCGGCGGGCAGGGGGCCTGCCTGGGCGGCGGCGATGTTGGCGAGGAGGTGTTCGGTCCGGGAGCCGCCGAGGAGCAGGGCGTCCGTGGAGGGGCGGTCGAGGAGCCAGCGCAGGGCGAGGTCGGTGAGCGGGACGCCCGCCCCGTCCGCGATCCGGGTGAGTTCCGTGACGGCGGTGAAGAGGCGCTCGTCCCAGTACCGCTGCCGGTACATCGCGGCGAGCCCGGAGTCGCCGAAGCGTCCCGAATCCGGCGCGCTGCCGAACTGGTGACGTCCCGTCAGCAGGCCGCCGCCGAGCGGGTTGTAGACCATGGTGGCGAGGCCGGTCACGGCCGCGTACTCCACGTACTCCTCCTCGATGCGGCGCGCGAGGAGGTTGTGCAGCTGCTGGGCGACGGCGGGGCGCGGGGCGCCGACCTCGTCGGCGGTGCGCACCATGAGGGCGATCTGCCAGGCCGCGTAGTTGGAGACGCCCAGCGCGCGGATCTTGCCCTCGGCGACGAACTCGGCGACGGTGGCGAGGGTGTCGGCGATCGGGGTCCCGCGGTCCGGCTGGTGGAGGTAGAAGAGGTCGACGTGGTCGGTGCCGAGGCGTTTGAGGCTGCCTTCCAGGGCGGCGCGCAGTCCGGCGGGGGACAGCGGGGTGTGGTCGCCCTGGTCGGGGTGTGGGATGCCCGCCTTGGTGGCGAGGACGATCCGGTCGCGGCGGCCCGGCAGCAGCTCGCCGAGGAGGC
The DNA here is from genome assembly GCF_040704615.1 of Streptomyces sp. NPDC046862. Lineage (NCBI taxonomy): Bacteria > Bacillati > Actinomycetota > Actinomycetes > Kitasatosporales > Streptomycetaceae > Streptomyces > Streptomyces sp. NPDC046862. Next base: position 41,773 of record NZ_JBEYXP010000040.1, read on the forward strand.
GCTCGCTCTCGCCGCCCGCGTAGCCGTTGGCGGTGTCGACGCCGGTGATGCCCGCGTCGAGAGCCGCGTCCAGCATGGCGGCGGCGCCCGCGCGGTCGACCGTGTCGCCGAAGGTCATGGTGCCGAGGACCAGCCGGGAGAGCGGGACGGGGGCCTGCGGCAGGGCGGCGGTGGTGGCGGTGGCGGTGGGAACGCCGGTGGTCACGTGGAGCTTCCTTCCAGTACGCGGCGCGGTTTCACGCCGTGGATCGCGGTGGGGTCGAGGGCGGCGCGGCGCAGCGCCCGGGTGTAGGGGTCGCTGGGCGAGGCGAGGACGTCGGCGGTGGGGCCGGTCTCGACGACGTGGCCGGAGCGCATCACCACCACATCGGTGCTGATCTCGCGGACGACGCCCAGGTTGTGCGCGATGACGAGGTAGGCGATGCCGGTCTCCTCCTGCAACTCCCGCAGCAGACCGAGGACCTGGGCCTGGACGGAGACGTCGAGCGCGGACGTCGCCTCGTCGCACACGAGCAGGTCGGGGCGGGAGGCGAGGGCGCGGGCGATGCCGATGCGCTGGCGCTGTCCGCCGGAGAAGTCGGCGGGCCGGCGGTCGAGTGCGGATGTCGGCAGGCCCACCTGGTCGAGCAACTCGGCGGCCCGCCGGGCCCGTTCGGTCCGGTCCGACATGCCCGCCAGCCGCAGCGGCTCGGCGACGATCTGCTGGGCGGTGAGGTGCGGGTCGAGGGAGGCGTACGGGTCCTGGAAGACCATCTGGACCCGCCGGCGCAGTGGGCGCAGCCGCCGCTCGGGCAGGGTCGCGATGTCGGTGCCGTCCAGCACGATGCGCCCGGCCGTCGGCTTCAGCAGCCGTACCAGCGCCCGCGCGAGGGTCGACTTGCCGCAGCCGGACTCGCCGACGACCGCGAGCGAACCACCGCGCTCCAGCCGGAAACTCACCTGGTCGACCGCGCGCAGCGGGCCGCTCGGCGTCGGGTACTCGACGACCAGGTCCTCGACGAGGAGAAGGGGATCGGTCATGGGGCTGCTCCCTCCACCAGGGGCTCGTCATGGGGTGCGTCCTCGTCCCAGGGGCCGAGCCGGGGTACGGCCGCGAGGAGTTGGCGGGTGTACGGCTCGGCGGGGCTCTCGACGATCCGCTCCGCGGGGCCGGACTCGACGAAGCGGCCGTCCTTCATGACGTGGATGCGGTCGGAGACGAGCCGGGCCACGCCCAGGTCATGGGTGATCATCAACATGCCGATGCCGGTGCGTTCCTGAAGCTCCATCAGCAGGTCGAGGACGCTCGCCTGCACGGTGGCGTCCAGCGCGGAGGTCGGTTCGTCGGCGACCAGCAGTTCGGGCTCCCCCGCGAGGGCGATCGCGATGAGGATGCGTTGGAGCATGCCGCCGGAGAACTGGTGCGGGTAGGCCTTCCAGCGGCTCTCCGGCTTGCTGATGCGCACCTGGGCGAGCAGTTCGACGCCCCTGTCCCTCGCCTGGGTTCGGGACAGCTCCGGGTGGCGCAGGCGGATGGCGTCGCCGAGCTGACGGCCGATGGTGTGGACCGGGCTGAGCGCGGTCATCGGGTCCTGGGGGATCAGCGACACGGTGCGCCCGCGGACGGCGCGTGCGGCACCGGGGTCGGCGACGACGTCCCGTCCGGCGATGCGCACACTGCCCGACAGCACGGCGAGCCCTTCGGGCAGGAGCCCAAGGACGCCCATGGCGGTGGTGGACTTGCCGGAGCCGGACTCACCGATCAGCGTCACGGTCTCGCCGCGGCCGACGGTGAAGCCGACGCCGTCGACGGCTCGTACGACTCCGCCCGCGGTGATGAGTTCGATCTGCAGGTCCCGTACGTCCAGCAGCGGCTGGTCCTGTGCGGATTCCCCGGTCATGCCCCTGCTCCCTTCCGTCGCCGCGTGCGGTCGCGCAGCCCGTCGCCCAGCAGGTTGACCCCGACGACGAGCAGCGCGATCACGAGCCCGGGCAGGGTGACGAGCCACCACGAGGTGGTGATGTACGCCTGGCCGTCGGAGATGATCCGCCCCCAGGTGGCGAAGGGCCGCTGCGGGCCGGCGCCGAGGAAACTCAGCGCGCTCTCCAGCAGCACGGCCTGCGCCAGCAGGAGCAGGACCACGAGACTGGCGGGCCGTACGACGTTGGGGATGACGTGGCGCAGGAGTACCTGCCAGGCGCGCAGGCCGAGGACGCGCGCGGCGGCGACGTAGGGCTTCTCCCGTTCGACGAGGACGAGCGAACGGGTCAGCCGGGCGACCTCCGGCCACTGGGCCACGGCGATCACACAGGTGATGACGGGGACGGACGGCCCGAAGAGCGCGACGACGAGGAGCAGCATCATCAGCAGGGGCAGCGCGAGCTGGGCCTCCAGGAAGCGGGAGACGACCGCGTCGACCCAGCCGCCGAAGAACCCGGCGGCGGCGCCGGCCGCGATGCCGATGAGGCCGGAGACGAGGACGGCCAGCACGCCGACCGACAGGGACACCTGGCCGCCGTGCAGGATGCGCGACAGCAGGTCGCGGCCCAGCTGGTCCGTGCCCAGCAGGTGTCCCTCGCTGAGGGGAGGCAGCCGGCGCCGGGACAGGTCCTGGGCGTTGGCGCCCGGCAGGGGCAGCAGGTTCGCCAGGGCCACGGGCACCACGACGAGGGCCGTGCACACGGCTCCGGCCCACAACTTCACATGGGCGCTGCGTCGTTGGCGGGTGGCTGTGGCGCGGGCGAGGTGGCGTGGGGTGACCGCGCTCGGCCGTTCGGTTCCAAGGGCCGTGGTGCTCATGACTCAGGCCGCCTTTCCGAGGCGTACCCGCGGGTCGAGCAGCGGGTAGGCGAGGTCGACGAGGAGTTGGACGAGGATCGCGAGGGTGGCCGTGACCAGCACGGTCGCCTGGATCAGCGGGTAGTCGCGGGTCTCCAGGGCGCGGACGACGAGCGAGCCGACTCCGGGCCAGCCGAAGACGACCTCGACGACCACGACACCGTTGAGGAGTGCCGCGAAGCGCGTACCGAGCGCGGTCAGCAGCGGCACCGCGGAGTTCCCGAGTGCGTATCGCCAGGTCAGCGCGCTCTCGGAGACTCCGCGGGAGCGGGCGACCGTGACGTACGGGGAGGTGAGCGCGGTGACCATCTCGCGCCTGACCAGCCGTGAGACCAGGGCGAGTTGCAGGACGGCCACAGTGACGGTGGGCAGGAGGAGTCCGCTCCAGGTGGTGAACCCGGAGGCGGGCAGCACCGGGAACAGCACCGCGAACACCGTCAGCAGCATCACCCCGGTCCAGAAGTCCGGCATCGACTGCCCCGCGATGGTCATCACGTTGGCGCCCAACTCCCGCTTGGTGTCGGCGCGGCGCGCCATCCACACGCCCAGGGGGACGGCGACGACGGTGGTGACGGCGATCGCGGAGACGGCCAGGGTGACCGTGTAGGGCATGCGGTCCATGACCACGTCGAAGGCGGGGGCGTGGAAGGAGTAGCTCGTGCCGAGGTTTCCGGTGAACAGGTCCTTCAGGAAGATCCCGTACTGGCTGATCAGCGGTTCGTCGAGGCCGAACTGGGCCCGGATGCGGGCCAGATCGGCGTTCGAGGCGGAGGGCGGGGCGTACGCGGCGGCCGGGTCGCCGGGGGCGAGCCGGACCAGCAGGAACACGGTGGTCAGGGTGAGGAAGACGGTCAGGAGGCTCTGGCCGAGGCGGCGGGCGAGGTAGGTCGGCACGGGTCAGCCCTCCAGCCGTACGGCGGACAGGTCGTACGAGCCCAGCGTCAGCAGGCCCAGGTCGTGCACGCGGTCGCGGTGGGCGAGGAGGGTCTTCGGCGCGAACGCCCACAGGCTGGGCCAGGTGTCCCAGATGGCGTGCTGCACGGTGACGAGCTTCTTGTTGCGCTCGGTGGCGTCGACCTCGGTGGCCGCGTCGGACAGCTGCCGTTCGATGCGCGGGATGACGTAGCCCATGTAGGTGTCGCGGGTGCGTTCCTTGGCGGCCGTCCCGCCGTACATGCCCTGGAGGGAGGTGAGAGCCTGGCCGGTGGTGCCGGGGAAGCCGTTGCCGATGACGTCCCAGTCGCCGCCGCGTCCCTGACGCCATTTCAGGATGTCGCCGCCGGGCTGGAACTGCTGGAGCCGGGCGCGGACGCCGACGTCCTGGAGCATGTCGACGACGGCTTCCATCACGGAGCTGTCGGCGGCGAACTCGCCCGACTCCCAGATGATTTTGATCCGCAGGTCGTCGGCGCCCAGCGACTTCAGCAAGGACTTCGCCTTCGCGGGGTCGTAGGTGTACGCGCCGGTGCGGATCGCTCCTTCGAGGGCGAGCGGGACGACACCCTCGGCCTGGTCGGCGGAGTCGGTGAGGACGTCGCGGACGAGGGAGTCGCCGTCGATGGCGTACGTCAGGGCACGGCGGACGCGGGCGTCGGCGAGCGGGTGCCCCTTGGGTTTGCGGAAGTTGAAGAAGAGCTGGCAGATGCGGACGCCGGAGGTCTCCTGGACGGTGACGCCGGGCAGGCCGGTGAGCTGTTCGGCCGAGTCGGGGGTGAGGGTGTCGACGACGTCGAGTTCGCCGCTGCGCAGGGCGATGACGCGGCTGGCCTCCTCGGGCACGAAGCGGACGCGGACGGTGTCGACGTGCGGCCGTGGGCCCCAGTATTTGGTGTTGCGGGCGAGGGTGTACTCGCCGGCGCCGCTGTTGGCCTTCACCACCGTGTAGGGGCCGGAGCCGACGCCGCTCTGGAGTTCCTCGGGGCGGTTGGCGGCGGCCGGGGTGATGTGGATGTTGGCCATGAGGCGGTCGAGGACGGGCACGGGGCGTTCGGTGCGCAGCCGGAAGGTGCGCTCGCCGGTCGGCTCGACCGTGGGGAGTTCGGGGAACAGGCCGAGGATGAAGGAGCCGTTGACCTTGCCGTACATGCGCAGGGCGGTGGCGACGTCCTCGACGGTGACGGGGCTGCCGTCGGAGTAGTGGACGCCCTCGCGCAGCCGGACCGTCCAGGCGGTGGGCTCGGTCATCTCGAAGCGGTCCGCGAGGACGCGCTGGACCTTCATGCGGGGACCGATGCGGGTGAGGGCCTGGCGGACGGCGCGCTGCACGGTGATGGCCGCGTCGAACTGGTTGAGCTTGTTGTCCAGGCTGACCAGCGAACGGTTCAGGCCGAGGGTGAGGGTGCCGGGGCCGGGGGCTCCGGTGGGCCCGGCACAGGCGGACAGGGGGCCGAGGGCGAGCCCGGCTCCGCCGAGGGCGCCCCAGCGCAGCAGGGTGCGGCGGCTCGGTTGCTCGTGCTCGGCGGGTGCTCTCTGGGGAGGTGGGGTCATCGTCGACCTTCTTGCGTTCCGGGGAGGGGCGACCGGCTGCGGCTGCTTGCCGCCCGCTCCGGTGCGGGGGGACACCGGGCCGGGCGAGGTGGTTCCGTCCGGCGGGCGACGAACAGGTGTCGCGCCGGAAAAGGTGGCACGGCTGCGCGAAGTGCGCAAGGGGTCTCGCGCGAATCGCGCAACTCGTGTCATCATCGGTGCCCGAAGCCGTTCGGGTCGCCCGAGGAGGTTCCCGTGTCCCGTGGTCGTGTGCTCGCACTCGCCGACGATCTGTCGGGTGCGGCGGAGACGGCGATCGCGCTGCGTCTGCCGAGCCGCATCGTGCTGGGAGCGTCGTCCGGTGGGCTTCGTGCCGAGGGCGGATCCGTCGCGCTCCCCGCCACGGGCGACTGCGTCGTGGTCGACCTGGACAGCCGGCAGCTGCCCCCGACCCACGCCGCGCGTTCCGTGCAGACCGCCGTCGCCGCCGGGGCCTTCCACGGCGGGCTGCTGTTCAAGAAGGTGGACTCGCTGCTGCGCGGCAACCTCGCCGCCGAGACCGCCGCCTACGCGGCCGGGGCCCGGGGTGTGGTGATCGCGTCCGCGCTGCCGGTCGCGGGACGTACGGTACGTGGCGGGGTCGTGCACCTGGGAGGAGTCCCGCTGCACGCGACGGACGCATGGCGGGCCGAGGGCCGGCCCCCGCCCCGGTCCGTGTCCCAGGCGCTCAGGGGCGTACCGACGGCACTCGTCCCGCTCTCCGTCGTACGCGGTGGTGCGCTGGCCGACGCTCTGGATGCGCGTTTCGCGCAGGGGCGTCATCCGGTGTGCGACGCGGAGACGGACGAGGACCTGGACCTGATCGCCGCGGCCGCCCACGAACTCGGCCCCGATGTCAGGACGTTGGGTACGGGAGGGCTGGCGGCCGCGCTGGGCCGGCTGCTCGCGCCCGCACCGGGTCCGGCGGTCCCCCGGCCGCGCGACACGCCGGATCGGCCCCTGCTGGTCGTCGTCGGCACCGCCGAACCCACCGCCGTCGCGCAGATCGCGCACCTCACAGCCGTGGGCGCCCGGCACGTGCCCCTGTCCGCCGACGAGCTCATGAGCGCCCCCACCAGCCGACTGGACATCACCCCGATCGGCATCACGGTCGTCAGCCTCACCGGGCCCGTCTCCCCCGCCTCGTCCCGCGAGCTCGTCACCGCACTCGCCTCGGCCGTCGCCGACGTGGCGGGCGGCAGCGACCTGGTCCTCACCGGCGGCGAGACCGCCCGCCGCGTCCTGGACGCCCTGGGCATCACACAGCTCAGGCCCGTCGCCCAGATACACCACGGCGCCGTCCACTCCCGTGCCCCGGACGGCCGCTGCGTCGTCACCCGCCCCGGCAGCTACGGCGAGGCCGACTCGCTGCTGCGCATCGCCCGGGCCCTGAGGCCCGAGACCCCGCACCCCGAGCCCCCACACCCCGACCCCGTGCACCCCGCACCGTCCCGTCTCCGAGGAGAAGCCCTGTGAACGCAGCTCCCACCGCCGCCACCGCCGACCGGACCGGCGCCACCCCCCGCGCGCTCCCGGTCATCGCGGTGACCATGGGTGACGGCACCGGTATCGGACCGGAGGTCATCGTCCCGGCGCTGCTGCACCCCAACACCCTCCGCGACTGCCGTCCGGTGGTCGTCGGCGACGCCGAACGGCTCCGGCAGGCGGCGCGTGCCGTCGGCGTCGACTGCGAGATCGTGCCCGTTCAGAGCCCGGACCAGGCGGAGTTCACACCGGGACGCGTCAACGTCATCGACCTCGCCCTGCTCCCGGCCGACCTGCCGTGGGGGAAGCTGTCCGCCACGGCCGGCGACGCCGCGTACCAGTACGTGCGGGTCGCCGCCGAGCTGGCGATGCGCGGGGACGTGCAGGGCATCTGCACGGCGCCCCTCAACAAGGAGGCGCTGCACGCGGCCGGCCACCTCTATCCCGGGCACACCGAACTCCTCGCCCACCTCACCGGCGTGGAGGAGGTGTCGATGATGCTGTCCACGCCCAAGGTGAAGGTCATCCACGTCACGACCCACATCGGCCTGATCGACGCCGTCAACCGCATCGAGCCCGGCCTCGTCGAGCGCACGGTGCGGCGGGGCCACGAGGCGATGGTGCGGGCGGGAGTGCCCGAGCCCCGGATCGGTGTCTGCGGCATCAATCCGCACGCGGGCGAGAACGGCCTGTTCGGATACGGCGAGGAGGAGGCGAAGATCGTCCCGGCGCTGGAGGTGCTGCGTGCCGACGGCATCGACGCCCGCGGGCCGCTCCCGGCCGACACCGCGTTCTTCCTGGCCTCGCGCGGCGACTACGACCTGATCGTGGCGATGTACCACGACCAGGGCCACGGACCGGTCAAGGTGCTCGGCATCGAGACGGGGGTCAACCTGACGGTCGGACTGCCCGTGATCCGCACGTCCGTGGACCACGGAACGGCCTTCGACATCGCAGGTACGGGGCGTGCCGACGCCGGTAGCATGGTCGAGGCCCTGCGCCAGGCCGCCGAGATGTCGACCGCTCCGGCCGCCAGCTGACCACCACCCGGTCGTCCACTTGTTCAGTGGCACCACGAGGCACCAGAGGACGTAAGGACTGATGTCTGCGATCGGATCGAAGGCGCGGCGCGACCAGATCGTCCACCTCGCCACCACCACCGGTCTGGCGAGCGTCGACGAACTGTCGCAGCTGTTCGGGGTGACGGCCTCCACCATCCGCCGTGACCTGGCCAAACTCACCACCGACGGGCGGCTCGCCCGGACCTACGGCGGCGCGATGGCGCTGTCCGCCCATCCCGAGGCGTCGCTGCGACAGCGGATCGGGGAGGCGTTCGAGGCGAAACGGGCCATCGCCCGGTGGGCCGCCGAGCAGGTGCGGCCCGGCGAGACGCTGCTGCTGGACGCGGGCTCGACGGTGGGTGCGCTCGCCCACGAGTTGCGCACCGCCGAGGACGTCACGGTGGCGACGACCGGGCTGACCGCGTTGCAGGCGCTCGCCGATGTGGAGACCGTTCACGTCGAGTGCCTCGGCGGCACGCTCCGGCCGCTCAGCCAGGGCTTCGTGGGCCCGTTGACCGAGGCGGCCCTGGAGCGGATGACGTTCGACCGGGTGTTCCTCGGCACCGACGGCATCCAGCCCGAACTCGGCATCTGTGAGGCGGATCTGCGCCAGACCCGCCTGAAGGAGCTGATGGCCGAGCGCGCCGACCACGTGTACGTCCTCGCGCACGCGGCGAAGCTGGGACGCCGCCCCTTCCACGCCTGGACCCCGTTGCGCGAGGGCTGGACCCTGGTGACCGACGTCGGCGCCGATCCGGGCGTTCTGGAGGCGTTGCGCGCCCGGGGTGTGAGCACGGTCGTGACCGAACCGCAGACGCACCCCGTCCATCCCCTGTGACCGGTGAGCCGGGGCCGTGGAGTGGTCACTGCTGATCGGATGGAGGGAGGCTGGAGAAGGAGCTGGTCCCGCACGGCGGTCCGCGATCGACGGCAGACCTCGTCCAGGTGGGGCGACCAGCCGAAGGGAGGCAGCCATGAAGGTCGGAGTGCTGACCGGCGGCGGCGACTGTCCCGGCCTCAACGCCGTCATCCGCGGCGTCGTCCGCAAGGGCGTCCAGGAGTACGGCTTCGACTTCGTCGGACTGCGTGACGGCTGGCTCGGCGCGCTCCAGGGCACTGTCGTCCCCCTCGACATCCCCCGCGTGCGGGGCATCCTCCCCCGCGGCGGAACCATCCTCGGCTCCTCCCGCACCAACCCGTTCAAGCACGAGGACGGGCTGAGCCGCGTACAGGACACCCTCGCCGCGCACGACGTCGACGCGCTCGTCGTGATCGGCGGCGAGGACACCCTCGGTGTGGCCACCGAGCTGAGCCATCACGGGATCAGCCTGGTCGGCGTGCCGAAGACCATCGACAACGACGTGTCCGGCACCGACTTCACCTTCGGCTTCAACACCGCCGTCGGCGTCGCGACCGAGGCCATCGACCGTCTCCACACCACGGCCGAGTCGCACATGCGCACCCTCGTGGTGGAGGTGATGGGACGGCACTCCGGATGGATCGCCCTGCACGCCGGCATCGCGGGCGGCGCCAACGTGATCCTCATCCCCGAGCGGCCGTTCGACATCGACCAGGTCTGCGCGTGGGTCCAGGACCGCTTCAAGATCAATTACGCGCCGATCGTCGTGGTGGCCGAAGGGGCCGTCCCCAAGGAGGGGCAGCTGATTCTCAGGGACCAGACGCTGGACGAGTTCGGCCATGTGCGGCTGTCCGGCATCGGTGAGTGGCTGGCCCGGGAGATCTCGGACCGCACGGGCACGGACGCCCGCACCACGGTCCTGGGCCACATCCAGCGCGGCGGCACGCCGAGCCCCTTCGACCGGTGGCTGGCCACACGCTTCGGACTGCACGCCATCGACGCCGTCAAGGACGGTGACTTCGGCACGATGGTGGCCCTGCGCAACACCGGGATCATTCGTGTTCCGCTCGCCGAGGCGACGGCGCGGACCAAGACGGTCGATCCGGCGTTGTACGACGAGTTCGAGGTGTTCTTCGGCTGACCGCTCGTCCGGCCGGCGCCGCCCGCCCAGCCACCCGGCCGGATCGCCGCCGGGCCCGCCTGTCCCCTCAGCCGGGGTGCGGTACGACCGCCACCGGGCAGCGGGCGTGGTGCAGTACGGCGTGGGTGACGGGTCCCAGTCGGCCCTCGGCCGCCCGCGGGTCGGTGCGTCGGCCCACGACGAGCAGGTCCGCTCCCCTGGAGGCGTTCAGGAGTGCCTGCGCGGGGTGGAGCAGGGCGACATCGGGGCGGAGCGCCACCGCCGGGTACTTCTCCCGCCAGGCGCGCAGGGCGTCGGAGAGCTGCTGGACCTCCTGGTCCTCCCAGGTGGCGCGGTCCTCCTCGGTCACGACCACCGTCCGGGGGGACACGGACTCGGCAGGCAGTGCCCATGCCCGTACGACCAGGAGCTCCGCCCCTCGTGCCTCCGCGGCCGAGAACGCGAACCGCGCTGCCTCGTGGACCGGGTGCGCGTCGAACCCGACCACGACCCGGGCCGCACGCGTCCGTTCTCCGAAGGCGTCGGCGGGCCGACGGGGCACCACCACGACGGGGCAGGCAGCCGCTGCAGCCACCCGCAGGGCCACCGAGCCGACCGCGAGCCCGTCGAAGCCGCCCGTCCCGCGTGTGCCGACGACGAGGAGACCCGCACCGTGCGCCGCGGTGAGCAGCGTCGCGGCCGGGGCGTGATCCGACTGTTCCCGGCGCACCTCGACGTCCGGGTGGCGGGCGGCGAGAGCGTCGGCCTCCCGCTGGAGCATCCGTTCACCGACGTGACGCAGCGTTTCCGCGGCCTGTGCCGGTACTCCGACGCCCGGAAGCGAGGGAGAGGCGTGGACGAGGAGCAGTGGAACGCCCCGCAGGGCCGCCTCCCGCGCCGCCCAGTCGGCCGCGGCCGAGCCGCCCGCGGAACCGTCGACGCCCGCCAGCACAGGGTGACTCATCGTGCCCTCCTCCACCCGCCGGCAGGTCGCCGGCGACACACCCGCCGGGGCTCCTGTCTCCACTGTTCCACGGGTCTTCACTGTCCACGGGCGGGTCGGGCGGCCGGACGGATGTGTCATCGGGCCGTGCGGGGAGCACGATGGAAGCTGACGAGCCGGCGGACACGTACAGGCCACGCTTCGGGTCGGTGGACGGCCGGCAGGCGGAAGGAGTGCCCGCGATGAGCGAAGGCGCATGGCCTCCCGCGGACCTCGGCCCGGCGGGTCTCCGGTGGACGGAGGGCGAGCCGTCGCAGCCGAGCGGGCTGATCGATCTCCTCTCCGTCGCGGCCGTCCTGCTGGACGCCGAGGGACGGATCGTCCTGTGGAGTCCCCAGGCGGAGGAGCTGTACGGCTACGCGGCCGAGGAGGCGCTCGGACAGTACGCGGCCCGGCTGCTGGTGCACGAGGAGGGCTGGGACTGGGTGGTCAAGACGTTCGCCCAGGTCATGGAGACCGGCCGGTGCTGGGCGGGCGCGTTCCCGATCCGGTGCAAGGACGGCAGCTCACGGCTGGTGGAGTGGCGCAACATGCGGCTGCTCGACGACCAGGGCGACTTCTACGCCCTCGGGCTCGGCGCCGACTCCCCCACGCTGCGCGAGGTCGAGCGGGACGTCGCCCTGTCCACCCGGCTGATCTCCCAGTCCCCCATCGGGATCGCCATCCTCGACGCCGAGCTGCGGTACGTGGCCGTCAACCCCGCTCTGGAGCGGATCCACGCTCTCCCCGCGCGTTCCCACCTCGGCCGCCACTACCGCGAGATCATGAGCGCCAGGGAGTTCGAGGTGGCCGAGGCGGCGATGCGGCAGGTCGTCGAGACCGGGGTCCCGCTGATCGAGCGGTCCCCCATCGTCGGCCGCACCCCGGCCGACCCGGAGCACAAGCACGCCTGGTCCATCTCGGTGTACCGGCTGGAGGACACCCAGGGCCGGATCCTGGGTGTGGCCGAGCTGGTGATGGACGTGACCGAGCGGTACCGGTCGGCAGTGGAGGCCACGGAGACGCGGCGGCGCCTGGCTCTCATCGCCGACGGCTCCGCCCGTATCGGCACCACGTTGGACGTCGAGCAGACGGCCCGGGAGCTGGCGGACGTCACCGTGCCCGCCATCGCCGACGTCGTCGCCGTCGACGTGCTCGACTCCGCCGTGAACGACCACCGCCGTCCCACCAGAGTCGGCGCCGCGGTCTTCCGTGCGCTCGCGGTGAAGGCCGCCTACCCCACCGACGCCGTCCACGCGGCGGATCCGCCCGGCCACATCGCCACCTACGGTGCCGACCGTCTGGCCACCCGGTGTGTGCGCACCGGCCGGCCCATCCTGGTCCGTCACACCCGGGACGACGACCTGACGCGGATCGGCCGCGACGAGCACGCGGCCACGCTGCTGGCCCGTGCCGGTGTGCACTCCTACCTGGCCGTCCCGCTGGCCGCCCGCGGCAGCGTTCTCGGCTTCCTGGGACTCATGCGCGCCCGCGAGCCACGGCCCTTCGACGAGGACGACCTCGCGATCGCCACCGAGCTGGCCTCCCGGGCCGCGGTGTGCATCGACAACGCGCGCACGCACCAGAGCGTCCGCAGCGCGGCCGAGGCCCTGCAGCGCAGCCTGCTCCCCGACCATCCGCCCCGTCTGCCCGGCCTGCAGATCGCCTCCCGCTACCAGCCCGCACAGGCCGCCTACGAGGTGGGCGGGGACTGGTACGACGTTCTGCCGCTCGGCGGTGACAGGACGGCCCTCGTCGTGGGCGACGTCATGGGCAGCGGCATCGAGGCCGCCGCCGCCATGGGCCGTCTGCGTACCGCCACGGCCGCCTTCGCCGACCTCGATCTCGACCCCGCGGACGTCCTCCAGCGCCTCGACACGATCACCTCACGCCTGGAGCAGTACATCGCCACCTGCGTGTACGCCGCCTACGACCCCCACCGCGCCGAGTGCCACATCGCCAACGCCGGCCACCTGCCCCCCGTCGTCGTACGCGGCGGCAGGCACCCCGAACTGCTCGACCTGCCCACGGGCACCCCCCTCGGCGTCGGCGGTGTCCCCTTCGACACCACCACCGTCGGCCTCGGCCCCGGTGACCATCTGGTCCTGTACACCGACGGACTCGTCGAGACCCGCCGCCACCCCCTCGACGAACGCCTCGGCACCCTCGTCGATCTCCTCGACGGGCCGTGCTCCTCCCTGGAGGAGACCTGCGACCGGCTCCTCCTCGAACTCCGGCAGCCGGGTGACTCCGACGACGTCGCCCTGCTGATAGCCCGCGCGCGGACGTTCGCGCCGCACCGCGCGGACAGCCGCCGCTAGGTGCGCCGTACGGCCCTGGGCCGGTCCGCGCCGCGCCCGGATGCGGTCGCGCGCCGATCGGGGCAGCCTGGGACAGAAGGCTGCCGCCGCCGAGGGGCGAAGGAGGAGTTGATCGCGATGACAACCCCCCGAACGCCCGACGGCCCGGTCCGGGTGAACGCGGTGCTGGACGCGCCGCTGTCCCGGTGGCTGTGGCTGGTGAAGTGGATCCTGGTGATCCCTCACGCCGTGCTGCTGTTCTTCCTGTGGATCGCCTTCACCGTGGTGAGTGTGATCGCGTTCTTCTGCATCCTGTTCACCGAGCGCTATCCACGGGCCCTGTTCGACTTCAACCTGGGTGTCCTGCGCTGGACCTGGCGGGTCGCCTACTACTCGTACGGCGCCCTGGCCACGGACCGGTACCCGCCCTTCAGCCTGGGCGCGGAACCCGACTACCCGGCGCGACTGGACGTCGTCTACCCCGAACGGCTCTCCCGCGGCCTGGTCCTGGTGAAATGGTGGCTGCTGGCCATCCCGCACTACATCGTCATCGGCTTCTTCGTCGGCGGCTTCCACCTCGCCTGGTGGGACGGCGGGCTCGTCGGCGTGCTGACGCTGATCGCCGCCGTGGTCCTGGCCTTCACCGAGCGGTATCCCAGGGACCTGTTCGACCTGGTGGTCGGCCTCAACCGGTGGGTGCTGCGGGTGGCCGCCTACGCCGGCCTGATGACGGACACCTACCCGCCGTTCCGCCTCGACATGGGCGGCGCCGAACCGAGCACCGCGAAGAGTCTGTAGTGACCGAGGGCGGGCCGGGATTCAGACCGGGGTCACCTCGACCGGCAGCTTCTTGATGCCGTTGACGAAGTTGGAGCGGACCCGGGGGACGTCACCAGTCAGCCTGATGTCCGCGATCCGCGGGATCAGCTCCTCGAACATGATGCGGATCTCGGTACGCGCGAGCAGGTTGCCCAGGCACAGGTGGGGGCTGCCCTTGCCGAAGGTGACGTGGTCGTTGTGGGCGCGGGTGACGTCGAAGTCGTAGGGGTCGCCGAAGACCTCCTCGTCACGGTTGCCGGAGGCGAACCACATGACCACCTTGTCGCCCTCCCTGACCCGCCTGCCGCCGAGTTCGACGTCCCGGGTCGCGGTGCGGCGGAAGTGGTAGACCGGGGAGGCCCAGCGCAGGAACTCCTCCACGGCCGCCGGGATCAGGGACGGGTCGTCCTTGAGCCTCGCCAGCTGTTCCGGGTGCTGCAGCAGCGCCAGCATCGAGTGGGAGATGGTGTGCCGTGTGGTCTCGTTGCCGGCCACGACCAGGAGCAGGAAGTAGTTGTCGAAGTCCCGCGCGGACAGCGGGACCCCGTCGCGCGGGGTCGTGTTGACGAGCTTGGAGACCAGGTCCGTGCCGTCGCCGCCGCGCCGCTGCCTGGCCAGCTCGCGCCCGTACTCGAAGACCTCGATGGACGCCGGGGAGCGGAACGGCAGGTCGCGGTACCGCTCGCTCTCCTCGCTGTGCAGCAGCACGTCGGCGTAGTCGGGGTCGGTGTTGCCGATGATGCGGTTGCCCCAGTCGATGAGCCGCTGGTTGTCCTCCGGCGGCACGTCCAGCAGGCGGGCCAGGACGTTTATGGGGAAGTCCGCCGCGACGTCGGCGACGAAGTCGAAGCTGCCCTTGGCCAGGGCCGCGTCCAGGGTTGTGGCCGTCAGGCCGCGCAGGAAGTCGCCGTAGCTGTTGATGACGCCGGCGCCGAACTGGCGCTGGATCACGCTGCGCAGGGCGCGGTGACGGACGCCGTCCAGCTCCAGGATGGAGGCACGCTTCTTGATCTGGTCCTCGTCGACCTCCTCCAGGTTGACGAACCTCGTGGAGGTGAACGTCTCCGCGTCCCGGTCCACGCGGGCGATGTCCGCGTGCCGGGTCACTGCCCAGAAACCGGAGTTGGGGGCCTCGTCCGGCTGCCAGTGGACCGGATCCTCGTGGCGCAGGGTGTGGAACATGCGCCACGGCGTGATGCCGTCGGTGAAGTTGTCGAGATCGGCGAGGTCCACCCGGTCGAGCGGCAGGGGTTCGTCGAGTGCGGCACGCAGCTCGGCCCGGGTCGTGGGCACGGCGGGGACGGCGGGGCTGGTCATGGTGTCGGTCTCCTGGCGAGGGCTTCGGCGGGGCGTAGGGGCGTACGGGACGTGGGGGCCGTACGAGGCGCACTCAGAGGTGGTAGGCGTACTCGGTGAACTCCCAGTCCGTGACGTGCCGGCCGAAGCGTTCGAGCTCGTTCCGCTTGTAGGTGAGGAAGGAGGTGGTGAAGTCCTTGCCGAGGACGTCGGTCAGGGCGGTGTCCGCCTCCAGTGCGTCCAGCGCGGCGGACAGGTGCGTGGGCAGCAGGGCGGAACGGCCGGTGTCGTAGCCATAGCCCTCCAGCGGGGCGGGCGGTTCCTCGCCCGCCTCGACGCCGAGCAGGGCGGCGGCGATCGTGCCCGCGACGAGCAGGTAGGGGTTGGCGCCGGCGTCGCCGAGGCGGAGCTCGATACGGGCGGCGCTTCCCCGCTCCGGCGGGATGCGGACCATGGCGCTGCGGTTGTCCAGGCCCCAGTCGATCAGCCAGGGGGCCAGAGTGTCGGGCCCGAAGCGTTTGTAGGAGTTCACGGTCGGATTGGCCAACGCCGCGAGCGCGGGAGTGTGGGCGAGGATGCCGGCGACGGCGTGTCGGGCAGTCGCCGAGAGGCCGTACGCGTCCGCCGGGCCGTCGAAGGCGTTGTTGCCCTCGGCGTCCTCGCAGGACAGATGGATGTGGAAGCCGGAGCCGCCGGCGTCGCCGAAGGGCTTGGCCATGAAGGTGGCGAGCCTGCCCTCCTTGCGGGCCAGTTCCTTGACGGCCGCCTTGAAGCGGAAGGCGCGGTCGGCGGCGTCCAGGGCGTCGGAGTGGGTCAGGTTGATCTCGTACTGGCCGCCGTCGAACTCGTGGTTGCCGGTGACGACGCCGAGGCCGAGGTCGCGCAGCTGCCGCAGGGTGCGCAGCAGATGGTTGTCCGGGTCGGCGCGCAGGCCCGCCGTGTAGATGGCGCCGGTCGTCTCGGGGGCGCGGCGCCAGCCGGTGGGCGTGCCGGGGGCGGCCTCCAGCAGGTAGTACTCCAGCTCGGGGCCGACGACCGGGCGCAGCCCCTGCTCGGCGCACCGTGCCAGGACGGCGCGCAGCAGGTCGCGCGGGGACTCGGCGGCCGGAGTACCGGTCAGCGGGTCGCTGACCTCGCCGAGACAGGTGGCGACGCCGGGCTCCCAGGGCAGCGGTGCCGCCGTGGCCAGGTCGGGGCGCACGCACACGTCCGGCAGACCGGCGTCCAGACCGCCCGCGACCGGGACCACGTCGCCCTGGGGGGTGGTGTGGTAGACGGCGCGGCAGAAGGCCAGCCCGTGCTCGGCTGCCGACGGCAGGTGGTCCAGCAGGACGTCGCGGGCGCGGTCGGTGCCGATGAGGTCGGGGTACGTCACCCGGACCACGTCGACGCCGTCGGCGGCGAGCCGCTCCATGTGCCGGCGGATGTCTGAGGTGTCGGATGCGCTCACCGGTGACTCCTTGAGCGGAAGGGAGGGGGCGGTGCGGGGGCCCGCCTATCGTTTGGTCCCAAACGGTAGGGAGAAGAATCGCCACTCCACAAGAGAGCGGGTCGAAAAAACTTATCCACATGGACAGGTATTGACCAGCCTCAAGCGGCTTCCTATGTTGTTTGAAGCCAAACGAGTTCACTCAGGAGGACCGCCATGAAGGTCGTCGTCGACATGAACAAGTGCCAGGACCACGGACAGTGCGTCTTCGCGGCCCCGGACGTCTTCTCGATGGACGACGACGGACACCTGCGGTACGTCTCCGAACCGGACGACGGGCTCCGCGACGAGGTCGAGGAAGCCGCGGATGTGTGTCCACTGCAGGCCATCCGGATCGAGGGCTGAGGTCCATGACCGGACGCGTAGTCGTGGCGGGCGGCTCGTTGGGCGGTCTGCGTGCCGCCGAGCAGTTGCGCGCCGCGGGCTGGACCGGGGCGATCACGGTCGTCGGCGACGAGCCCCACATGCCCTACAACCGACCTCCGCTGTCCAAGGAGGTCCTGGCGGGCAAGGCACCCTTCGAGTCGCTGGCCTTCACCCCGAAGGCGGCCGCCGCCGACGTCGAGTGGCGCCTCGGCGCGAAGGTCGTCGCGGCCCGGCTCGACGGGCGGACCGTCACCCTCGACGACGGCTCGACGCTCTCGTACGACGGGCTGGTCGTCGCCACCGGCATGCGCCCCCGGCGCCTGCGCTGCCCCGGCCCGCGCACCGGACGTCACACGGTCCGTACGCTCGCCGGCGCCCAGGGGCTGCGCGACGCGCTGATCCGGCCCGGTGCGCGAGTGGTCGTGGTGGGTGCCGGGTTCATCGGCTGCGAGGTCGCCGCCACCGCTGTGGGACTCGGCGTGCGCGAGGTGACCGTCGTCGATCCGCTGCCCCTGCCCATGGTCGGACCGCTCGGCGAACTGCTCGGCCGCGCGCTGCTGAAGCGGCACGACGAGCGCGGGGTGCGGTTCGTGCTCGGCACGGGAGTCGCCGGGTTCGAGGGGGACGAGCGCGTGACCGGCGTCGTGCTCGCCGACGGCACCGCGCTGCCCGCGGACGTGGTGGTCGAGTCGGTCGGCTCGGTCGCCAACGTCGAGTGGCTGGGGGGCAACGGCCTCGACCTCTCCGACGGCGTGCTCACCGACGGGCTGCTGCGGGCCGGAGGGCGGCCGGAGGTCGTCGCGGTCGGTGACGTCGCCCGCTTCCCCAACGCCCGCTACGACGGCGTACCCCGCCGCGTCGAGCACTGGTCGATGCCCACCGACACCGCCAGGCAGGCGGCGAGAACGCTGGTCGCTCATCTCGTCGGCGCGGGCGCCGAGTTGGCGCCATTCGCACCGCTGCCCACCTTCTGGAGCGACCAGCACGAGTTCCGGTTGCAGTCGTTCGGTGCGCCCGGCCTCGGCCTCGATGACGTACGGGTCCTGGACGGCGACCCGCACGGCGACGTCCTGGTCGGTTACCACACCGGGGGCCGACTGGTCGGTGTCGTGGCGCTCGGTGGCCAGAACGCCGCCCTGGCTGCCGCCCGGTACCGCGCCCAACTGCTGAAGCAGCCCGCTCTCACCGCGTAAGGAACCCCCGCCATGTCCTCAGTTCGTGGTTACTTCCATCCCAAGACGGGGACGGGTACCTCGTCGCTGATTCCCTCACCGCCGTGGCGGTACTCGGGTGACCTGTTGACCGTCGAGTACCGGACCGATCCGGCGCGCGTGCGGGAACTCCTGCCGGAACCCCTGGAGTTGGCGGACGAGGATCCGGGTGCCGTCGCGCTGGTCTGGGCCGACTGGCAGTCGTGCTCGCAGTCGGGGACGGAGCTGCTCGATCCGGTGCTGTCCCAGTACAAGGAGGCCTTCGCGGTCGTCCGCTGCACGTACAAGGGACAGACGTACTCGCGCTGCGTCCACATCTGGGTCGACAAGGACTTCGCGATCGCGCGGGGGCTTCACCAGGGCTATCCCAAGAAGCTCGGGTCCATTCATCAGACGCGTCCGCACCCGTACGGGCCCGCTCCTCGGATCGAGGCGGGGGCACGGTTCGGTGCCACGCTGGCCGCGGCGGACCGGCGCCTCGCCCAGGCCGTGGTCACCCTGCGGGAGCCGTCCGGCACGAACGGGTTCGTCAACGGGCACCCCATGGCGCACCACCGGTGGCTGCCGTCCATCGAGAAGGGCAAGGGGCTGGCGCTGGACGAGCTGGTCGAGTCCGGGGCCGCGTCGTTCGAAGGCGGTCAACCGTGGGTTGGCGACGCGGAGTTGCAGCTGTTCGAGGCGCCGACGGAGGAGTTGGCCCGGCTGGAGGTGCGGGAGCCGATCGCCGCGTACTACCGGCAGGTCGGTGTGGTTTGGGATGGGGGGCGGTTGCTGGAGGCCGGTACGTCGGAAGCGTCTGCCGAGTGATGCGGGTGGCGGGCTGCGGGTCCGCCGTGGCGTGTCGCGCCCGCGCGGCGGAGCCGCATATCGGTACCGCCCCGCGCCCCTACGGAGTTGCGATCCCCTTCTCATGAATGGAGCCCTTCCCATGCCCGACAAGATCGTCGTCGCCGGTGTTTCCGTCGACACCCGGCACTGGATCGGTGGTCGCCGGGTCGCCTCCGGCGACACCTTCACCGACAGCTCTCCCATCGACGGCAGCACCATCGGCGAGATCGCCCGCGGTGGACCCGCCGAAGCGGAGGCCGCCGTGGCCGCCGCCCGTGAGGCCTTCCCCGCATGGGCCGCCACCCCCCGCGCCGAACGCGCCCGCCTTCTCCACGCCATCGCCGACGGAGTCGAGAAGCGCCTCGAAGAGCTCGCCATCGTCGAGACCACCGACAACGGTGCCCTGCTGCGCTCCCACCGCCGGGGCGTGATGCCCCGCGTCGCGCACAACTTCCGCTTCTTCGCGGACTGGCTGCTGAAGCTGGCCCACGACGACTTCGACACACGCGGCCACAGGAACCACGTCGCGTGGGACCCGGCGGGCCCGAGCGTCCTGATCACCCCGTGGAACGCCCCCCTGATGCTGGCCACCTGGAAGGTCGCCCCCGCCCTCGCCGCCGGCAACACCGTCGTCCTCAAGCCCGCCGAGTGGTCCCCGCTGACCGCCTCGCTGCTCGCGGACATCGCCACCGAGGCAGGGCTGCCCGCCGGGGTGCTGAACGTCGTCCAGGGCTACGGCTCCGAGATCGGCGACGCCCTCACCTCGCATCCGGACGTGCGCAGGATCAGCTTCACGGGCTCAGTGCCCACCGCCCGGCGGATCGCGCGGTCCGCCGCCGCCAACCTGACCCCGCTCAGCCTCGAACTCGGCGGCAAGTCCCCGCTGTTGGTGTTCGCCGACGCCGACCTGGACCTCGCCGTCGACCTCGCTGTGGAGCAGTACGACAACGCCGGACAGGTCTGCCTCGCGGCCACCCGCATCCTGGTCGAGGAGCCGGTCGCCGAGGAGTTCACGCGCCGGTTCGTCGAGAGGGCCACCGCACTGAAGCAGGGCGACCCGCGCGACGAGGCCACCGGCATAGGGCCGACCATCCACCCCCGCCAGCTGGAGAAGATCGACGGCTTCGTGCGGCGGGCGCTCGCCGCCGGAGCCCGCGCCGTCATCGGCGGACACCGGAACGACGGCCAGGACAACGACGGCCAGTACTACACGCCGACCCTGCTCACCGATGTCGCCCAGGACGCGGAGATCGTCCAGGAGGAGGTCTTCGGCCCCGTCCTGACCCTCCAGACCTTCACCACCGAAGAAGGGGCCGTCCGCCTCGCCAACGACACCCGCTTCGGTCTGGCCGCCACCCTCGCCACGGGCGACCCCGAGCGCGCCGAACGCGTCACCGCACGGCTGGTCGCGGGCACCGTCTGGGTCAACTGCTTCTTCGTACGCGACCTTCAGGCCCCCTTCGGCGGTGCCCGCCACTCCGGTGTCGGCCGCGAGGGCGGCACCTGGAGCTTCGACTTCTACTGCGACGTCAAGAACACGGTGACCGCCCCGAAGGGATGGCAGGACCATGGGTGAGATCGTCGGGGCGGGACTCCTCGCCCACGTCCCCACCATCGTGCTCCCGAAGGAGGACCGGCTGGAGCTCAACGAGGGCAAGGAGATCACCCTCGTCACCGGTCTTCAGCAGCTCCGCCAGGACGTCTTCGAACGCGACGACTACGACACCGTCGTCGTCCTCGACTCGCACTGGGCCACGACGGTCGAGTTCGTCGTGACCGCACAGGCGCGCCGGGCCGGTCTGTTCACCTCCGAGGAGCTGCCGCGCGGCATGTGCCGGATGCCGTACGACTTCCCCGGCGACCCCGAACTCGCCCAGAACATCGAGAAGTTCGCCGACAAGCACGGCACGTGGATCACCGCGATCGACGACGACTACCTGCCCATCTACTACGCCACCATCAACCTCTGGAAGTACCTGGGCGAGGGGCTGCCCGACAAGCGGTGGGTGACCATCGGCGTCTGCCAGACCGGCGACATGGAGGACCACCTGCGCCTCGGCCGGGCGCTCGCCGACGGCATCGCCGCCACCCCCGGCCGCCGCGTCCTGCTCATCGCCTCCGGCGCGCTCTCCCACACGTTCTGGCCGCTGCGCGAGCTGCGCGACCACGAGGCGAGCGACCCGGTGCACATCTTCACGCCCGAGGCCCGCGAGGCCGACCGCGAGCGCATCGCCTGGTTCAAGGAGGGCCGCCACGACAAGGTCCTCGGCACCATGGACGAGTTCTGGACGTACAAGCCCGAGGCGAAGTTCTTCCACTACCTGATGATGGCCGGTGCCCTCGGCGAGCGGCGTTGCGTCGCCAGGGCCCGTCAGTACGGCGAGTACGAGAACTCCATCGGCACCGGCCAGGCGCACCTGTGGTTCGACCGTCCGGCCGACGGCTGGACCGGCACTCGTGTGCCCGCCGCCCCGTCCGCGCACAGCACCGAGTCTCCGCGCAGCCCCGTCTGAGGAGCCCCACCATGCCCGAACACCGCCGCATCCTCCTGGACGGCGCCGCCGTCCAGGTCACCGTCGACGGGGACGAACTCGTCGCCGGGGACGGCCGCCGCGTCAAGGCGGAGGACGCCCAGCACCTGCCTCCCGTCGTTCCCTCCAAGGTCATCGCCGTCCACCTCAACCACCGCAGCCGCGTGGACGAGTTCCGGATCGACCTGCCCGACACGCCCACCTACTTCCACAAGCCGACCTCCTCCCTCAACTCCCACAAGGGCGCGATCGTCCGCCCCGAGGGCTGCAAGTGGCTCAACTACGAGGGCGAGGTCGCCATCGTCATCGGCAGGACCGCGCGGAACATCTCCCCGGCCGAAGCGGGCGCGTACGTCGCCGGCTACACCGTCGCCAACGACTACGGTCTGCACGACTTCCGGGACACCGACGCCGGCTCCATGCTCCGCGTCAAGGGCTCCGACACGCTCTGCCCGCTCGGCCCCGGCCTGGTCACCGACTGGGACTTCCACGGCAAGAGACTGCGGACGTACGTCAACGGCCAGGTGGTGCAGGACGGTTCGACCGACGAGATGAAGTGGGACATGCACTACCTCGTCGCCGACATCGCCCGCACCATCACCCTCTTCCCCGGCGACGTGCTGCTGTCCGGCACCCCCGCCAACTCCCGGCCCGTCCAGCCCGGTGACGTCGTCGAGGTCGAGGTCGAGGGTCTCGGCCGGCTCACCAACCACGTCGTGACCGGGCCGACGCCCGTCCGCACCGACGTCGGCGCCCAGCCCACCGAGTCCGAGGAGGTCCTGTCCACCGCGCTCGGCGGCGACTGGGAGTTCCGCGGCATCCGCCCGCCCAGGCGCTGATGACTCTCGTCCGGGCAGGCAGCGGCCGCCCGGGCCCGTGCGGGTAGGGTCACCGGCATGACCGAGTCCGCCCGCGGCTCCGGGAACCGGCAGCCACGCAAGCGCCTGCACTACGGCGAGGGCCGCGAAGCCCTGCTGAACGCCGCCGTGCGGGTGGTGGCGCGGGGTGGGCTGCGCAAGCTCACCTACCGGGCTGTCGCGGAGGAGGCCGGGGTCACCCACGGCCTCGTGGTGCACCACTTCGGTTCGCGCGACGCGCTGATAGAGGAGGCTCTCGCCCACACGATCCGCACCTCTCTGAGCACCAGCGCCCTCGAACCGGGCACCGGCAAGATCGCGGACTTCTCGACAGGCCTGTCCGACATGGTCGTGGCGGACCCGGACACGCAGGCGTTCCAGTACGAGCTGCTGCTCGAGTCGCGCCGCAGGCCGGAGCTGCTGCCGCAGATCCGCGAGCTGTACGACGAGTACTTCGACGCCGCCCGGCGGGAGCTGGGCCGGATGCTGCCGGCCGGCGCGGACAAGGCACTGACCCGCCTGGTCTTCGCCGCGCTGGACGGTCTGGTGCTGCATCAACTCGTCCTCGGCGAGCGCGAGGTCACGGACGCGGCCCTGGAGCAGCTGCGCTCCCTGCTGAGGCTCCTCGAAGCCCACGGCGGCGACACCACCGACGAATCCCGCACATGACCCGCTGAGCTGCGCTTTTCATGGCCCCGGGCGTGCCTGCGTCCGGGGTCTTCGCCGTATGCGCGGCGAACCTCGTTCGACCCCGAACGTAAGCACGGAAATCTCCGCCGACCCCCTTGTCAAACGGATAGTTCCCACCCACCATGAGGCAACTCGTTTGGCCCGAAACGAACCCCATCCCTCCCCGTCCCCGACAGGTGATCCGAGTGGACAGTCAGACGGCTCTCGCCCCGCACACCACGCATGACGCATCCCCGGCAGGCAGGCTCAAGCCCGATTCCCTCGGCGTCCTGGG
The DNA here is from genome assembly GCF_040704615.1 of Streptomyces sp. NPDC046862. Classification (NCBI taxonomy): domain Bacteria; kingdom Bacillati; phylum Actinomycetota; class Actinomycetes; order Kitasatosporales; family Streptomycetaceae; genus Streptomyces; species Streptomyces sp. NPDC046862. Next base: position 65,264 of record NZ_JBEYXP010000040.1, read on the forward strand.
CATCCTCTTCTTCGTCCTCTCCGCCCAGGCACCGCTGACCGGTATCGCCGGAGCCGTCCCCATCTCCGTCGCCCTGGGCAACGGGGCCGGCACCCCCGCCGCGTATGTCGCGGCCGGCCTCGTGGTCCTGCTGTTCTCCATCGGCTTCGTCGCCATGGGCCGCCACGTCGTGGACGCCGGCGCCTTCTACACCTACATAGGCAAGGGGCTGGGCCGCACGACCGGCTCCGGCAGCGCCGGTGTGGCTCTCTTCGCCTACTGTGCGATCCAGGCGGCCATGTACGGGCTCTACGGGGCGACGGTGAGCGGACTCGTCGGGCACTACGCCGGCGTACACGTCGCATGGTGGGTCTGGACCCTGGCGACCATGGTGATCGTCCAGGTCCTCGGTGCCGCCGGGATCGAGATGGGAGCGAGGGTCCTCGCCGTCTTCGTCCTGGCGGAGTTCAGCATCCTGATCGCCTTCGCCCTCGTGAGCTTCTCCAAGGGCGGCGGCCCCGACGGGCTCGGCTTCGCGGACAGCTTCTCGCCCCGCGCCGCGCTCCAGGGCGCTCCCGGAGTGGCGCTGATGTTCGCCGTGGCGTCGATGTTCGGCTTCGAGGCCACCGCCATCTACGGCGAGGAGGCCCGGGAACCCAGAAGGACCGTTCCGCGTGCCACCTACCTGTCGGTCGCGGTGATCACCTGTTTCTTCGCCTTCACCTCGTGGATGCTGGTCTCCGCTCACGGCGCGGCGTCGGCGACGGCCGAGGCGGGCAAGGCGTTGGAGTCCGGCGACGCCACGTCCTTCGTCTTCGCGCCCATCGCGGCACAGTTCGGCGCGTGGACCGGCGACGTGCTCCCTGTCCTGCTGGCCACCTCACTGTTCGCCGGCATCCTGGCGTTCCACAACTCCGCCAACCGCTACCTGTTCTCCCTGGGCCGTGAAGGTCTGCTGCCGCACGGGCTGACCGCCATCAACCGGCGCCACTCCCCCTGGGTGGCCGGCGTCGTCCAGTCGGTGATCGCGTCGGCCCTGGTCATGCCGTTCGCGCTCCTGGGCAAGGACCCGGTGCTGACCCTCTTCTCCTGGTTCAGCGGTGTGGCCGTGCTGGGGATCATGCTCCTCTACTTCCTCACCTCCGTCTCCGTGGTCGTGTACTTCCGTCGCTCCCGTGCCGACACCCGGATCTGGAACACGCTGGTAGCACCGGTTCTGGGCGCGTTCGGCATCGCCGGCGCGATCTGGCTCATCATCGAGAACTTCACCACGCTCATCGGCGGCGATCCGACCACCGCCGCCTGGCTCCAGCTCACCGTCCCCGCGGTGCTGGTCGTGGGACTCGTGGTGGCGCGGCTGACCCGGCGCGGGCGCACCATCGCGGACGCGGAGGAGAGCTGATGCGGGCCCTCGCCCACGACGACCTGTTGCGCCGTGCCGAGGATCTGGACCTGCCCGACCGGCACCACATCGACGGGAGGGACGAGCCGGGCGGGGGCACCACGTTCGCGGTCGTCTCCCCTCGCGACGGACAGGTCCTCGGCGAGGTCGCCGACGCCCGGCCCGCCGAGGTCGACCTGGCCGTGGCCGCCGCGCGCCGGGCCTTCGACTCCGGGCCCTGGCCACGCCTCGCGCCCGCCGACCGCGGCCGGATCCTGCTGCGCGTCGCCGAACTGCTCGAAGAACGACGGGAGCAGCTCGCGCTGACCATCACCCTGGAGATGGGCAAACCGATCACGGACGCGTACGAGATCGAACTGCGGGCCGCGATCAACACCTTCCGCTGGTACGGACAGTTGGCCGGGAAACTCACCGACGAGTCGCCCCACACCTCCCCGGACGCCCTGGCCCTGGTCACCCGGGAGCCGGCGGGCGTCGTGGGCGCCGTCGTCCCGTGGAACTTCCCGCTGACGCTGGCGAGCTGGAAGGTGGCGCCGGCACTGGCCGCTGGATGCACGGTCGTCCTGAAGCCGTCGGAGAACTCGCCGCTGTCCGCCCTGCTGCTGGGCCGGATCGCCACCGAGGCCGGGCTGCCGCCGGGCGTGCTCAACGTGGTGACCGGAGACGGTCCGGTGGCCGGCCGCGCGATCGGGCTGCACCCCGATGTGGACGTCCTGGCGTTCACCGGCTCCACGGCGGTCGGCCGCCACTTCCTGCGCTACTCGGCCGACTCCAACCTCAAGCGCGTGTGGCTGGAGCTGGGCGGCAAGTCACCGAACATCATCCTCCCCGACGCCCCCGACCTGGAGAAGGCCGCCGCGACCGCGGCCTGGGGCATCTTCTTCAACCAGGGCGAGATGTGCACCGCCCCCTCCCGGCTGCTCGTGCACTCCGCCGTGGCCGAACGCGTCACCGAGGCGATCGTCGCCCGCGCCCGGGAGCTGCGGGTCGGTGATCCGCTGGACCCGGCGACGGAGATGGGCGCGATGGTGGGCGCGAGCCACCTGGACCGCGTCCTCGGCCACATCGGCACCGGCGTCGAGGAAGGCGCGCGTCTGCGGGCCGGCGGGGAGCGCGCGCTGGCCGGGACCGGCGGCAGCTTCCTGCGGCCCACCGTCTTCGATCACGTCCACCCCGGCACGCGGCTGGCCCGCGAGGAGATCTTCGGGCCGGTCCTCGCCGTGCTCACGTTCGACGACGTCGAGGAGGCGGTACGGCTGGCCAACGCCACCGAGTACGGCCTCGCCGCCGGCCTGTGGACCTCCGACCTGTCCACCGCGCACCGGGTCTCGCGGGCGCTCAAGGCCGGCACCGTCTGGGTCAACTGCTACGAGGAGGGGGATCTGACCGTCCCCTTCGGGGGTGTGAAACAGTCCGGCAACGGCCGCGACAAGTCCGCCCACGCCATCGAGAAGTACACGGACCTCAAGACCACGTGGATCCAGCTGTGACACGGCCGCTGATCGCCGTCCCCGCCCGTTTCTCGGCCACGGCGTCCGCGCTGCGCCACGCCGCCGAGGTCAACCCCCGCGCGCTGGTCGAGGCCGTCTGGCGGGCCGGCGGTGAACCGGCGGGCATCCATCCGGCGGACCGCGAGGTCGCCTCCCGCCTCGCCCGCTTCGACGGCGTCCTGCTGCCCGGCGGCGGCGACATCGCCCCGCACCGCTACGGCGCCGACGCCACCCATGACAGCGTGTACGACGTGGACGGGACGCAGGACGCCTTCGACCTGCGAGTCGCGCGTGTCGCACTGGACTTGGGCCTGCCCCTGCTCGCGATCTGCCGCGGCCTCCAGGTCGTCAACGTCGCCCTGGGCGGCACCCTGGAACAGGACATGGGCGGCCCGGAGGGCGCACACCGGCACGTCGTGCACCCGGTGGCCATCCGGCGCGGCACCCTGCTGGAGCGCGCGACCGGTGCGCAGAAGGTCGACGCGTCCTGCTTCCACCACCAGCGGGTGAACGGTGTCGCGGCCGGCCTCGCGGTCACCGCGTGGGCCGCCGACGGCACCGTGGAAGGCCTCGAACTTCCCGGGGCGGCCGGCTGGTTCAGCGCCGTCCAGTGGCATCCCGAGGACACCGCCCACGAGGATCGGGCCCAGCAGGGGATCTTCGACGCCCTCGTACGAGCCGCCCGGAAGCGACAGCACGTGGGTGCGCTTTACGACATTTCCCAGGAAACACCGGCCGACCGCGGCCAAGAAGAGATAACCCCCTCACAACATTGAACAACCAGCGCAATCCGTGCCCAAATTGTGCACCCCTCGGGCATGTAACGCGGACGCATTGCACGACGCTGGATTACACGGGCTCTCCCTTCGAGGGGCAACCCAGAAGTCGCGCCATACCCCCACCGCAATGCACCGCGTCAGATTGGACCCCAGTGAGCAATTACGACCCGATACCCGGCCCTCCCGCCTACGACCAGCCCCCGAATCACTCGCACCGCCCCGAGCGGAGCCGGGACACGGCCCGGCGTACGGCCCTGACCGTCGCCACGATCGCCGACATCGCCGCCGGATTCCTGGGGCTGTGGATCCTGCTCCACCTGCTGGGAGCCAACACGTCCAACGTCTTCGTCGAGTTCGTGCACGGCACGGCCGACTGGCTCGCCGGATGGTCACAGGACATTTTCACCATGGACACGGAAGGCATTCGCGTTCTCCTCAATTACGGTCTGCCGGCCCTGATTTACCTGGCCATCGGTCATGGGATCGCCGCACGGCTCAACCGCGCCTGACCGCATTGCGGGTCGGCCCGGTGCACATCCGGATCGGACGATGCGGAAGAATCACGATGACCGTTGAGCCCGCCAAGGACGGATTTCGCGTCCGATCGGCCGGCCCATAAGCACGACGCCCACAAGGACCAGTTCTGTGACACCCAAATCAATCGGGAACGACGACCTTCCGATCTACGAGAGCCTCGTACGTGAACGTGGTGACGTCGTCAAGGAAGCCCGCGTGGTGGCCGAACAGACGCAAGCCGAGGTAACGCAGGCCCTGGCCGGGCACGGCGGAGTGCAGCAGGAGTCCCGCCCCCAGTGAGACCGGGCCGGAGCAGCTCGCCGGTGCCTGGCCTTCGGCGCGTCCCCCGCGCCGGCGTTTCGGGCGGCACACCGGCCCAGCCGTCGGATCGCCCCGCACGCGCCGTGAGCAGTGGCACGGCGTACGGGCGAAGCCGGGGGCGGGCGGACGACGGGGGAACGTCCGCCCGCCCCGGGCGCGAGGATCCCGTGCAACGGGGGGAACCAACGGGCCTCGCGGGGGCCCGCTTGGCAGGCCCACCCAGTCCAGCGCACGGCACGGCGAGAACGTCACACTGCCGTCGGCGCGGGCGACCGCCCCCTCAGCTCCGCGTCCCCCGTGGATGCACGGGTTCCCGGTGCGGCGGCTGTTCGGGCGCCGGACGGGGCCTCGGCGCCGGGATGTCGAGGGCGTGCGGTTTCTCGTTGTCGAGGGTGAACGCCTCGCCGTGGTGGCGGACGGTCAAGGGCCCACCGTCCAGCAGCGTGTACGTGGCGGCCCTGGGCCTGATCTCCACGCGCAGGCGGCTGCCCAGCAGCTCCAGATGGAAGGCCAGGCGGCTGAGCTGCTCCGGGAGCCGGGGGGCGAACTCCAGGGTGTCGCCCTGGTGGCGCATACCTCCGAAGCCCGCGACGAGTGCCATCCACGTACCCGCGAGAGCGGCGATGTGCAGGCCGTCGCGCGTGTTGTGCTCCAGGTCCTTCAAGTCCATCAGCGCGGTCTCGGTGACGTAGTCGTAGGCCAGGGGGAGGTGGCCCGTGCGGGCGGCGATGACGGCCTGGCAGCATGCCGACAACGAGGAGTCGCGGACCGTCAGGGGCTCGTAGTAGGCGAAGTTGCGGGCCGTGTGCTCCTCGTCGAAGAACTCGCCGCACTTGTACATCGCCAGCACCAGGTCCGCCTGTTTGACGACCTGCTTGCGGTAGAGGTCGAAGTACGGGAAGTGCAGCATGAGCGGGTACTGGTCGGCCCGCGTGTTCGCGAAGTCCCAGCGTTGGTAGCGCGTGAACCCGGCATGCTGTTCATGGACGCGGAGGTCGTGGTTGTACGGGATGTGCATGGCCTCGGCGGCGTCCCGCCAGGCCGCGCTCTCCTCGGAGTCGGCGCCGAGTTCCGCGGCCCGCCGAGGATGGCGTTCGACGACGTCGGCCGCGGCCAGCAGGTTCGCCCGGGCCATGAGGTTGGTGTAGGTGTTGTCGTCGGCCACGGCGCTGTACTCGTCGGGGCCGGTCACGCCGTTGATGTGGAAGGCCCCGTGGGGGTCGTGGTGACCGAGCGAACGCCACAGCCGGGCGGTCTCCACCAGCAGTTCCACGGCGGTGTCGCGCTCGAAGGCCGTGTCGCCGGTGGCGGCCGTGTAGCGGACCGCGGCGTCGGCGATGGCGGCGTTCACGTGGAACGCGGCCGTGCCCGCCGGCCAGTACGCGGAGCCCTCCGAGCCCTCGATGGTCCGCCACGGGAACGCGGCGCCGCGCAGCCCGAGCTGGACCGCGCGCTCACGGGCGGCGGGCAGGGTGTTCTGCCGCCAGCGCAGGGCCTCGGCGACCGCGCCGGGCGAGGTGTAGGTGAGCAGGGGCAGCACGAAGGTCTCGGTGTCCCAGAAGGCGTGGCCGTCGTACCCGGAGCCGGTCAGGCCCTTCGCGGGGATGGCGCGCTTCTCGGCGCGGGCCCCGGCCTGCAGGACGTGGAACAGACCGAACCGCACGGCCTGCTGGATCTCCTCGTCGCCGTCGACCTCCACGTCGGAGCGCGCCCAGAAGGCGTCCAGGTAGGCGCGCTGTTCGTCGACGAGCCCCTGCCAGCCGCCGTGTCCGGCCGCCGCGAGGGCCGCGTCGACCTGGTCGCTGACGGCGGGCAGGGAGCGGGTGCTGGACCAGCCGTGGGAGACGAGCTTGTCCACCCGCAGCGTCTGCCCCGGCTCGAGGACGGAGGTGACGGTGAGGCGAGCGACGTCGTCCCTGCTCTCGGCGCGTGTCGTGGTCGTTTCGGGTCCCGAGATGACGTGGTCGGCGGCAGCTCCGACCCTCAGTCCGCTGCGGCGCGTGCGGTGCAGGAGCCGCAGCCGGTGGCCGTCCGCGAAGTGCTCCTCCGGCTCCAGCGGCGACTGCAGGATGACCGCGGCCCGGGGATCGCCCTTCCGCTCGGGCAGTTGCTCGTTGGCCACCAGCTCCGACTGCACCACGATCCGGGCCTCGCAGTCCACCGCCTGAACCTCGTAGGCGACGGCGGCGATGGCGCGCTGCGTGAACGACACCAGCCGGGTGGAGGTCACCCGCACGGTTGACCCGGTCGGCGACGTCCACTCGCAGGTGCGCCGCAGCAGTCCGGTGCGCAGGTCGAGGACGCGTTCGTGGGAGCGCAGTTGTCCGTACCGCAGGTCGAACGGCTCGTCGTCGACGAGCAACCGGATGATCTTGCCGTTGGTGACGTTGATGACCGTCTGTCCGGACTCCGGATAGCCGTAGCCGGCCTCCGCGTAGGGCAGCGGGTGGATTTCGTGCACGCCGCCCAGGTACGAGCCGGGCAGCCCGTGGGGTTCCCCCTCGTCGAGGTTGCCGCGCCAGCCGACGTGGCCGTTGGACAGCGCGAACACCGACTCGCTCTGCGGCAGCACGTCGAGGTTCAGCCCGTGCTCGTGCAGGCACCAGGGCTCTACGGCGTAGGAGGTGTGGGTGATCACGGGCGCTCCAGCAGTTCGGCGAGGTCCTTCACGACGTGGTCGGCGCCGTGGGCGTACAAGGCGGCGCTCTGTCCCACGCGGTCCACCCCGACGACGTACCCGAAGTGGCCCGCGCGTCCGGCGTCCATGCCTGCCAGCGCGTCCTCGAACACGGCGGCCTCGTGCCGTTCGACGCCCAGGTCCTGCGCGGCGGCGAGGAACGTGTCGGGCCGCGGTTTGCCGGGCAACCCCCGCTCGGCGGCCACGATCCCGTCGACCCGCGTGTCGAAGAGGTGCTCCGCGCCCACCGACCTCAGCACGTCACGGCAGTTGGCGCTGGACGACACCACCGCGGTGCGCAGCCCGTGGGCGCGGACCGCCTCCACGTAGCGCACGGTGCCCTCGTAGGCCTCGACGCCGCTGGTGCGGATCAGCTCCAGCAGCAGCGCGTTCTTGCGGTTGCCGACGCCATGGACGGTCGCCGCGTCGGGCGGGTCGTCGGGCTCGCCCTCGGGCAGTTCGATGCCGCGGGAGGCGAGGAAGGTGTGCACGCCGTCGGCGCGGGGGCGCCCGTCGACGTACTCGTCGTAGTCGGTGACGTCGTCGAACGGCCGGAAGTCAGTGCCGTCGCGCTGCCTGAGGAAGTCGTCGAACGTCTCCTTCCACGCGGCCGCGTGGACCACGGCGGTCTTGGTGATGACCCCGTCGAGGTCGAAGAGGCAGGCCAGGATTCCCTTGGGCAGCCCGATTTCTGTCGTCTCTGTCATAGGTGTTGCGTTCCCAGAACTGCCCGGCCCAGTGCGGTGGCCACCGCCACACGGGGGCATCGTCGCGGGGCGTCGTAGCCCGCCATCAACCGATCGGTTGATGCCGCGTCGAGCGCGATGGCCGATGTCGGTGACTGCTCCTCCCCGGCAGGCTGCTCTGCATGGCAGTCATCGAAGTCAGCGGCCTGCACAAGGCCTACGGGGACAGGAAGGCCGTCGACGGCGTGTCCTTCGCCGTCGAGGAGGGCGAGATCTTCGGGATCCTCGGCCCGAACGGCGCCGGCAAGACCACCACCGTCGAGTGCGTGGAGGGGCTGCGGCGCCCCGACACCGGCCGCGTCCGCGTCGCCGGGTACGACCCGGTCGCCGACCGCGGCCCCGTCACCCGCGTCCTGGGCGCGCAGTTGCAGGAGAGCGAGCTCCAGCCCAAGATCACGGTCCGCGAGGCGCTGGAGCTGTACGCCGCCTGCTATCCGGACCCCGCCGACCGGCACGCCCTCGCCGAGCGCCTCGGGCTCACCGGCTCGCTGGGCACCCGGTTCGCGAAGTTGTCCGGCGGCCAGAAGCAGCGCCTGTTCATCGCCCTCGCCCTCATCGGCAACCCCCGGATCGTCGTCCTCGACGAGCTGACGACCGGCCTCGATCCGCGTGCCCGCCGCGACACCTGGCGGCTCATCGAGGACGTGCGCGCCCGCGGTGTCACCGTGCTGCTGGTCACGCACTTCATGGAGGAGGCACAGCGCCTGTGCGACCGGATCGCCCTGATCGACCGGGGGCGGATCACCGCGCTGGACACCCCGTCCGGGCTGGTCCGGCGCACGGCGGGCAGTACGGAGATCTCCTTCAGGCCGTCCGCGGAGCTGGACACGGAGCAGCTGGCGGCCCTCCCGTCGGCCGTGTCGGTGGCGCGCAAGGACGGCCGGGTCGTCGTCAACGGCACCGACGAGACGGTCAACGCCCTGATCTCGCTGCTCGCCGGGCGGGGCATCACCGCCCACCAACTCCGCGTCACCGAGGCCTCCTTGGACGACGCCTACCTCGACCTGACGGGAACGGACGCATGACCGCCCTCGCCCCCGCCCGCTCCGCCGCCGCCCCCGTCAAGGGCAGCGCCACCGCCGTCCTCAAGGCCGAGGCACGTCTGTTCCTGCGGGAGCCCGGCGCCCTCTTCTCGATCCTCGGCTTCCCCACGGTGCTGCTGTGCGTCCTGGGCTCCATTCCGTCCTTCCGGGAGCCCTCGTCCGACCTGAACGGCCTGCGTGTGGTGGACCTCTACGTCCCCATCGTGGTCCTGCTCGCCATCATCATGTCCGGACTCCAGGCCATGCCGCCCGTCCTCACCGGCTACCGCGAGCGCGGCATCCTGCGCCGCATGTCCACCACCCCGATGCGGCCGGGCGCCCTCATCGGCGCGCAGATCGCGCTGCACGGAGCCGCCGCCACGGCCTCGGCGGCGCTCGCGCTCGCCGTGGGCCGGATCGTGTTCGACGTGGCCCTGCCCCGCCAGTTCCCCGGCTACCTCCTGGCCTTCACGCTCGCCACCCTGGCCACTCTGGCGCTCGGCGGCACCGTCTCCGCCGTCAGCCGTACGACGAAGATCACCCAGGCGATAGGCTCCGTGGTGTTCTTCCCGGCGATGTTCAGCGCCGGTGTCTGGCTGCCGGTCTCGACCATGCCCGACATCCTCCGGCGCACAGTGGACCTCACGCCGTTCGGGGCCGCCGCGCAGGCCATGGACGAGGCCGCCGCGGGAGACTGGCCGAGCTGGACGCACCTCGGGGTCACGGCGCTGTGGGCGGTGCTGCTGATCGCCGCGGCCCGACGCTGGTTCAAGTGGGAGTAGGGCACGGATGGCGACGACGCTCGAGGAGCGCTGGGCTCAGGTCCTGCGGTACGGCCCGTACGCCCTGCTGGGTCTCGCCACGCTCATCGGGGCCGTCACCGCCCACCTGTTCATGTCCCGGCGGCAGATGTACGTGGCGGGGGTGCTGTTCCTCGCCGCGTTGGCGCTCCAGGTGTGGTGGAGCCTGGCCGTTCCCCGGCTGCTGGCGAAGGAGGCGGCCGACCGGCGTGCCCGGGAGGAGCAGTCCGACGACGTGGACGGCGTCGCCCTCGTTGTCGGCGTCCGGGTACTGCCCGAGGGGACCACCGCGGGGCGCGTGTACTTCGTGGTGCGGACCGCCCTCGCCTTCGCCCTCACCTGGCTGAACCCCTTCTTCGCGATCTACGCCTCCGTCGGCTACTTCGAAGCCGGGCGGCTGCTTCCGCCGCGCGCCGCCCGGGCCGGGCTCCTGGTCACCGCCGTCATCCTGGCCGGCTCCCAGTCCGGCCTCCTGCCGCCACCCGCCTCGTCGACGGAGTGGATCGCCTTCGGCGTGCTGCTCGTCGTGAACGGGGCGTGCGCAATGGCCATGGTCCACCTGGAGGAGAAGGAGGCGGAGAAGACCGCCGAGCGGGCCGAGAAGACGGCCGCCCTGGAGAGGGCGCTGGCCGAGAACGCCGCCCTGCACGCCCAACTCGTCGTCCAGGCACGGGAGGCGGGTGTGGCCGATGAGCGTCGCCGTCTCGCCGCCGAGATCCACGACACCATCGCGCAGGGCCTGACCGGCATCATCGCCCAGCTCCAGGTGGTCACCTCCACCACCGATCCGGAGCTGGCCCGTGAGCACCTGGACCGCGCCCAGAAGCTGGCCCGCCAGTCCCTGGGCGAGGCCCGGCGCTCCGTACAGAACCTGTCCCCTGCCGCCCTGGAACAGGACACACTCCCCGAGGCACTGAAGGCGACGGTCGCCGAGTGGTCCGAACGCACCGGTGTCACCGCGCAGTTCATTGTCACCGGCACCGAGGAGCCGCTGCACGACGAGGTCGCCGCGACGCTCCTGCGGATAGCCCAGGAAGCCCTCGCCAACACGGCCAGACACGCCCGCGCCACCCGCGCGGGAGTCACCCTGTCCTACATGGGGGACGAAGTCACCCTGGACGTACGGGACGACGGGCGCGGCTTCGACCCGCTGGCCGTGGTGCCGCGCACCAGCAACGGCGGCTTCGGCCTCGACGGGATGCGGGCCCGTGCCGAACGCGTCGCCGGCGCCGTCACCGTCGAGTCCGAGCCGGGACAGGGCACCGCGATCAGCGCTCGCGTACCGTTGGTCCGCCATGGCTGAGCGGACCATCACCCTGCTGATCGTCGACGACCATCCCGTCGTACGGGACGGCCTGCGCGGCATGTTCGCCTCCGATCCTGGATTCGACGTCCTCGGCGAGGCGGGCGGCGGGGTCGAGGGAGTCGCACTCGCCCTCAGCCTCGACCCGGACGTCGTCCTCATGGACCTGCGCATGCCGGGGGGCGGCGGGGTCGAGGCGATCGCCGAACTCACCCGGCGCGGCGCCCGCGCGAAGGTTCTCGTCCTCACCACGTACGACACGGACTCCGACACGATCCCCGCGATCGAGGCGGGAGCCACCGGCTATCTCCTCAAGGACGCGCCCCGCGAGGAACTGTTCACGGCGGTCCGGGCCGCCGCCGAAGGGCGTACGGTCCTCTCCCCCGCCGTCGCGTCCCGCCTCGTCTCCGCCGTCCGGAGGCCCGCCGTGCCCGCGGGCGAGGTGCTCTCCGCGCGCGAGCGGGAAGTACTCGAACTGGTCGCCAAGGGCACGTCGAACCGTGAGATCGCCCGGGAACTCTTCATCAGCGAGGCGACGGTCAAGACCCATCTGACCCATCTGTACGCCAAGTTGGGGGTGAAGGACCGGGCGGCCGCGGTGGCGGTGGCCTACGACCGCGGCATTCTGGGGTGAGCGGGCCCGGTGCCATCCGATCCGTAACTGTTCCATTACCCCGTACCCTCTTGACAGCGTGCGTACTGTTTCGCGAAGTTTGAGCCCGCCGGACCGTTCGGCGGTCCGGGCGGTGGCGGGACGCGGGCACCGCGTCACGGGGGAGACCGGGGGGTCGCCATGCGAACTGTGAGCCATGACCGAACTGCCTTACGAGCGTGCGCCAGGATCGGCAGATCCCTCGCGCGGCCTACGGAAGGGCGGTCGGTCTGACGTGGAGATCACGATCCACCGCCCCCAGGAGATGGACGCCTCGCTCCGCCGCGCCTGGCACCGGGTGATGGCCGAGTCGCCCGACTACGGCAACCCCTTCCTGGGACCGGAGTTCGCGGGCGGGATCGGCACGTACCGCGGTGGGGTGCACGTGGCGGTCCTGCACGAGGGCGGGGAGCCGGTGGGCTTCTTCCCGTACGAGCGCAACTCCTTCGGAGTGGGCCGGGCCATCGGTCTCGGCCTCTCCGACTGCCAGGCCCTCGTGCACCGGCCCGGCGTCACCTGGGACACCCGCGAACTGCTGCGCGCCTGCGGGCTGTCCGTCTTCGAGTTCGACCACCTCGTCGAGGAGCAGAAACCGTTCAGCGGCTATGTCACGGGGACGTTCGCCTCACCGGTGGTCGATCTGAAGGTCGGCGACGGCGGCTACCCGGAGTGGCTGCGCGGCGCGTACCCGGGGCTGGCCAAGACGACGCTGAAGAAGGAGCGCCGGCTGGGGCGGGACCTGGGCGAGATGCGCTTCGTGTTCGACGAGCGCGACCCACGGGCGCTGCGCACGCTCATGCGGTGGAAGTCCGCCCAGTACCGCAGGACGGGGCGCATGGACCGCTTCGCACGGCCGTGGATCGTGGACCTGGTGGACCATCTGTTCCAGGCCCGCGAGGAGCACTTCACCGGAGTGCTGTCGGTGGTCTACGCCGGCGACCGCCCGGTGGCCGCGCACTTCGGGCCGAGGTCGCGTACCGTCTTCGCGGCCTGGTTCACGGCGTACGACCCGGAGCTGCGCTACTACTCGCCCGGACTGATCATGCACCTGCGCATGGCCGAAGCCGCGGGCCGGGAGGGCGTCCGGGTCATGGATCTGGGACGCGGCGACAAGGAGTACAAGGACTGGCTCAAGACCCGCGAACTCCGCGTGGGCGAAGGCTTCGCCACCCGCCCCCACCCGGTGGCGACGGCACTGCGGATGTGGCGCAGACCGGTACGCGGCCTGCGCAACACGGTCCTGGCCCACTCCACACTGCGGGAACCGGCCGACCGGCTCCTGAAGACGGTCGGATCGCTGCGCACATCGGTCGGAGCGGAGAGGGACGGAGCGGACAGGGACGGAGTGGGGCCCCATATGCGCTGAACGCCACGAGCTCACCTGCTAAGCGTCTTAGCTGTATCCTGATTGCGGCACCTCGCCAACCGGGGGCCCCGCTCGTTGCGACGGCCCCCGGCGCACAGGAAGAACGAGCCGGGGCTCCCGGGAGGTTGGTGGGGACGACGTCCCGGGGCATTGAGCAGAATCGGATCAGGGCCCGCAGGCCACCAGCAGAGGGAGAAGCGGCGCGGCGACCGTGGCCGCGACGACGCCCAGCCGGGTCGCGCGGTGCGGGCGGGGCTGTGGGGTGAGAACGCGCCGGAGCCGGATCAGGGCGCCCGTCCCTCCGGCGCCCAGCGCCACCTGCGGTACCTGACCGGCCGCCACCTCGTACATCGCGGTGGCCAGGGCCTCTCTCCGGTGGAAGCGCAGGGCGCGGTCGTCCGCGATCATCTCCACCAGCAGCGCCGTCTGTTCCCTGGCATGGCGGGACAGGGGCAGACCGGGGAAGGCGCGGGAGAACGCGTCCGCCCACAGGCGGAGCAGATCGTGCCTGCCGTGGATGTGCGCCCGCTCGTGTTCCAGAACGGCCCGCAGCTGTTCCTCCGACAGGGCGTCGAGCGCGCCCCGGGTGACGACGACCCGGCGGAAACGGCCGGGGAGGCAGTAGACGGCCGGGGTGTCGTGGTCGACGACGGTGGCGCCGTACTCGGGCGCCGGCTCGCCGACGAGGGTGAGCAGGTCCAGATGACGCCGCCGTGCCCGGTGCGCCCGCCAGGCACAGCGCACGAACCAGCCGAGAGGCAGCAGCACGATCACGGCGGGGGCGACGAGCGCGAGGATGTCGGACAGGGTGGGCGTGGCCCCGCGCGCGGGGGCTCCGGTGATCAGACCGCAGGCGGTGAGCAGTCCGACGAAGCCGTCGTGCACGTGCTTCCCGGCGATGGCCAGGTGGTACACCGCGAGCGCGGTGGCGACGACGAACGTCGTCATGAGCGCCTGCCAGGCGGCGACCGCGAGGGCCGGGGCACGGTGGGCCCAGCGCGCCCGGGACAGCAGGGACGGCGCCGCGGCGCCCACCAGAACGGCGTATCCGGCCAGCGCGACAACTGTGGTCATGCTTCGCTCCGCCTCTTGACCGTGCGAAGGGCCGAGCGTAGTGCGTCCGTCTCCTCCGGAGTCATCTGTTCCAGGAAACTGACGAGGGTTCCGGCCGGGTCCGGATTGCTGCCGAGGGCCTCCTGCATCAGCGCCGCCGTGTACTGCTGGCGCGTGCACGTGGGCTCGTACACCCAGGCCCTGCCCTCCTTGTGCCGCTTGAGCATGCCCTTGCCGTGGAGGATGTCCGCCACGGTCTTGACGGTGCTGTAGGCGAGGGGCCGCTGCTTGTTGATGTCCGTCAGTACGTCACGCGCGGTCGCCGGACGCCCCCAGGCCCACAGGCGGTGCATGATCTCCGCCTCCAGCTCACCCAGCCGACGCACGGCCACCCCCTTCGCCTCCGGAGGAGCACGGATCCTCCGGTTCCAGTGAGGGCTCATCGTATGGGGTGACAGGCCCACCGGGCCCGGAGCAGCCGTGCGCCCTCCCCGCTGCACGTCAATGCCAAACAGCTTAGTAGTATGGCGAACACGCGCACCCTCCCGGCGAGATCCTTGCCGCCTGGGCACGCGGACATCCAGAACGACCGTGACCAGTGACGGGATTGTCAGATGCGGGCGAGCAGGACGGTACGAGCGGGAGGCGCCCTGAGGCACCTGCTGCTCGTCGTGGTGCTCGCCCTGGGCGTGTTGGCGATGCACAGCCTGGGGCATCCCCAGGAGTCTTCCGCCTCGGCCATGGGCTCCGCGTCCCACGCGACGTCGGGATCCGCCGGCATGGCCCACGAGACCAGGAGCGCATCCACCGTCCCGGCCACGGACGCGGGCCGTCACGCGGCGGAGCCGGCCGATTCGCCGGCCACGCACGGGCCCACGATGGCGATGGACATGCTCTCGCTGTGCTTGGCGGTCCTGTTCGGCGCCTGGGTGCTCGCTGCGCTGCTCAGGTCGGCGTTCGCCCGGCACCAGGAGTGGCTTTCGGAACTTCTGACCGGGGTCACGGTGGTGCTGCGGCCCGATCCCCCGCCACGCCAACCCGATCTCACCCGTTTGTCAGTTCTGCGGCTGTAGGCCGAACCGCTCTCGCGGGCGCGCACCAGCGCGGCCGCGCGGCTTCGGCCACGCCTGAACAGCCCACCAGAACAGACACCTGAGGTGAATCGACCATGACTTCCTTCCTGCGCGCCGCGCGCCGCACAACTCCCCGCCGTATCGCCGCCATCGGCGCCGCCACCGTCGGTGCCCTGCTCCTGACCGCGTGCGGGGGCGACGACATGAGCGGCATGGACCACGGCAGCGGCAAGAGCTCCAAGTCGGCGTCCGCGTCGGCGTCCGCGGGTAACGGCACGGGGGCCGCGAGCTTCAACGACGCGGACGTCACCTTCGCGCAGATGATGATCCCCCACCACGAGCAGGCCCTGGAGATGGCCCGACTGGCCGACGGGCGCGCCTCCGACACGGAGATCAAGGACATCGTCGCGAAGATCGAGAAGGCTCAGGATCCCGAGATCAGGACGATGAAGGGCTGGCTGGACTCCTGGAAGCAGCCGACGGCGATGGAGTCCATGCCCGGCATGGACCACGGCGGCGGGGACGGCGGCGACGGCATGATGTCCGACGCGGACATGAAGGAGCTCAAGGCCATGAAGGGCGCCGAGTTCGACAAGATGTTCGCCCAGATGATGATCGACCACCACAACGGCGCGATCACCATGGCCAAGGACGAGCAGAAGAACGGCAAGAACACCGACGCCGTCCAGATGGCCGGCGCCATCGTCAAGGGCCAGTCCACCGAGGTCGAGCAGCTCCAGGGCATCCTCGACCGGCTCTGAGTCCCTTCGGCGCGCCGCGTTCTGAGGCGTCGCCACCCCGGTCGTCCGGGCTCCACCGCGCTCCGGCCCACGGAGCCCGGACGGCCACCCCTCTCCCCTGCCCGCGCCCGGCCGCCGTCTCCGGTTCGCCTGCGTCCTCGCCGTCGGCCGTCGCCGGAGCAGCGCCGTCACCGGGCCAGGGCGACGGCCGAACAGCGCGAAGGCAGGTTCCCCGCCGACCGCGTCTCCGACCGCTTCACGCTCCTGGTCGACCGCTTCGTACCGCGCCAGCGAGCACAGGATTCGGGCCCTGCGTGGAAATCCGGCAAGAAGAGCATCAGAGACACGTCAAGAACCGCGATGACGGCCCTTTCGCTGTCTACCGTCATCTTCATGGGATGCCCCGACGACGCGCGGGACGAGAGAGCCCCCGCGCACGCACACCAGTCGGCCGCGGCGGCGTACGACAGCCGCTGGGCCGGGGAACTGCGCAGCACGATCCGCTGTTCGTGCGCGCTGCTGGGCCTTCTCCTACTGGTCGACTGGGGCGCCGGCGACTTCGCGCCCTGGCGGGCCGTGTTGTGGGCCGGCCTCGCGCTCCTGCTCTTCCTGGTGCTGTTCCCGCCACGGGTGGCCGCCGGGGTGGGCTGGCTGTCCTCGCGCGGGCTGCTGCGGGAACGGCGGGTGCGCACCGACCACCTGGTGTCCGTTCGTTGGCTGGAGGGCGTGAGTCAGCGGCTGGTACTGCGGGACGCCTTCGGCGCCCGGGTGGAGATCGACCCCCGCGTCCTGGTCGCCAACCCGCCGCTGTGGCACCGGCTGAACGAGGACGCACACGTCTCGGCGGCCCAGGGGATGCTGCTGTGCGGGGGCACCGCGCTGCTCCAGTTGTCGCAGCGGATCGACCGGGAGACCGCCCAGACCGTGTTCAAGGTCTCCGGCCTGGAATGAGAGCGGAAGGAGAGTGGAACGGGACCGGACCCGGACCCGGACCGGCCACATCCTTTGCGTCTTTGCGCCGAATGTACGTATTCGGAGAAATCCTAACGGTGTCTTAACCCCCTGAGGGCGGGTCACCGTCCCCCGCGGCGCCCCCGTCGCCGCCTACCCTCACGCCGTGTTCAACGTGACGGAGGTCCTCAAGCGGCTGGTGATCGGCCGCGCCATGCGCAGCGAGGAGCTGCACGAGACGCTGTTGCCGAAGCGGCTCGCCCTGCCGATCTTCGCCTCCGACCCGCTGTCCTCCGTGGCGTACGCGACCCAGGAGATTCTCCTCGTCCTCACCCTCGGCGGTCTGGCCTACCTGCACTTCACTCCGTGGATCGCCGCGGCGGTGGTGTTCCTGCTGGCCGTGGTGGTGCTGTCCTACCGGCAGGTCGTCGTCGCCTACCCGAGCGGCGGCGGCTCCTACGAGGTGGTGTCCACCAATCTCGGTCCGTCGGCGGGCCTGGTCGTGGCCGCCTCGCTGCTCGTCGACTACGTGATGACGGTGGCCGTGTCGGTCGCGTCCGGAGTCGACAACATCATCTCCGCCGTCCCGGAGCTGGCGGACCACCGCGTGGCGATGGCGCTGGTCTTCGTCGCGCTGCTGACCGCCGTGAACCTGCGGGGTGTACGGGAGTCGGGGCGGGCGTTCGCGGCGCCGACGTATCTCTTCATCGGCGGCGTCCTGGTCATGATCGTGACCGGTCTGATCCGCTACCTGTTCGGGGACGCACCCGTCGCCGCGTCCGCCGGATACGGCATCACGCCCGAGCCCGGCGACGCGCACCTCGCCGGTCTGGCGCTGCTGATGCTGGTGCTGCGCGCCTTCTCCTCCGGCTGTACGGCCCTGACCGGTGTCGAGGCGATCTCCAACGGCGTACCGGCCTTCCGCAGGCCCAAGCCGAAGAACGCGGCCACGACCATGGCCGCGATGGGGATCATCGCCATCACCCTGTTCGTCGGCGTGACCACACTCGCGATCGTCTCCAAGGTGCACATCGCGGACGACGCCTGCCGGCTGACCGGCCTCGGCAGCGACTGCGCGTCGTACACCCAGCGCACGGTCATCGCCCAGATCGCGGCCGCGGTCTTCGGTGGCGAGCACACGTTCGGCTTCTACGTCATCCAGGCCGCCACCGCGCTCGTCCTCATCCTCGCGGCGAACACCGCCTTCAACGGTTTCCCGCTGCTCTGCTCGATCCTGGCCCAGCACCGCTACCTGCCCCGGCAGTTGCACAACCGCGGCGACCGGCTCGCCTTCTCCAACGGCATCCTGGCCCTGGCGATCGTGGCCGGCCTGCTGCTGTGGGGTTACCACGCCAACGTCACGAGCCTCATCCACCTCTACATCCTGGGCGTGTTCACCGCCTTCACGCTGTCCCAGCTCAGCATGGTCCGCCACTGGAACCGGGACCTGCGCACGGTGCGCGACCCGGCGATCCGGCGGCGCCACCAGGTCTCCCGCGTCATCAACTCCGTGGGCGCGGTCGTCACCGCCCTCGTCCTCGTCATCGTGCTGGCCACCAAGTTCACCCAGGGCGCGTGGCTGGCCGTACTCGCCGCGTCCGTGCTGTGGATGATGATGCGCGGGATCCGCCGCCACTACGACGCCACCGCCGCCGAACTCGCGGTCACCGACCCGCGCGACGAACTCGCCCCGCCCACCCGGGTGTTCGCCATCGTCCTGGTCTCCACCGTCCACAAGCCGACCCTGCGCGCCCTGTCGTACGCCCGTGCCTCCCGCCCCGACCGCCTGGAGGCCCTCACGGTCTCGGTCGACCGGGACGAGGCCCAGGACTTGCGCCGGCGCTGGGAGGACTACGGCATCGAGGTGCCGCTGACGGTCATCGACTCGCCGTACCGGGAGGTGACGCGTCCGGTCGTCGAGTACGTCCGCTCCATCCGCCGCGACAGCCCCCGGGACATCGTCGCCGTGTTCATCCCCGAGTACGTCGTCGGCCACTGGTGGGAGAACATCCTGCACAACCAGTCCGCCCTGTGGCTCAAGAGTCGCCTGCTTTTCACCCCCGGTGTGATGGTCACCAGCGTCCCCTGGCAGCTGACGTCCTCGGCCCGCGCCGACCGCCCGGCTCCCCGCGCGCCGGGCTCGGTCCGGCGCGGCGAGCCGCAGGATCCGACGCTCGGGCGTCCCTGAACGGCAACCGCGGCTTTCACGTCCGTCCGCGTCTGCTCAGCAAAGCCAGCGCCACCAGCGTGACGCAGCCCGCGGCCTCGACGGCGAGAGTCGGCTGGACCAGGTTCGCGTCGATGGACTCCTGGAACCCGAAGAGACCGTGCGTGATGCTGACGATCAGGGCCAGCAGTGTGCCCGCCGTGAAGAGCGCTCCCAGGGTCGCGAGGACGGGCAGGAAACGGGTGGGAGTGATCAGCAGCGCCAGCGCGAGCAGCCCGGCCCCGATCGCGTTGAGCAGGAACAGCGGGCCGATCTTGTCCAGGTACCGGTAGCCGTCGTTCCAGAGGTCGAGATGGATCGCGCCCATGGCCACGGCCGTTCCCGCCGCCACCAGCCGCAGGGCGACGAGCACGACCGTGCGCTCAGTAGCCATTGCCCTGGTTCGTGTTGGTGTCGCTGCTGGGTGAGGCGCTGCCGCCCACCGTGAGCTCGGTCTTCATGCCGAGGTCCTTGTGGTGGTCGACGGGGCAGTAGACCTCGTACTTGCCGTCCTTCAGCGTGACGGTGAGGTTCGCCGACTCTCCGGGAGACAGCGTCTGCGTCTTCATCTCCGTTCCCTGTCCCTCGATCTCCATGGCGTGGTCGTGCTGACCGTCGTTCTTGACGACGAAGGTGTGGTCACCCGCCTTCACCGTCGACTGGGACAGCTCCATCTTGAAGTCGACGAGCTTCACGTCCACCTGGCTGGTTCCCGGCTTACCGCTCTGGTCCGGTGAGGACGATGTCGAGCCACCGTTGCTGTTGCCGCTTCCGCCTCCGCAGGCCACGAGGACGCCCGCCAGTGCTCCGGCGGCCAGTCCGGGCACGGCGGTCCTGCGTACGAGCGTCATGAGCGTCGTCGCCATGTCTCGGCCCTCCGTGAGAAATCGTTGCTGACCAGGGGTACGGGCGAACCGCGTCAGGGGATTTCCGGAAGGTGCCGGAACAGGCGGGAGAAAGGGGCCGGAAGGGGCGGGAGAATGGGGGCGTGACCCCGCGTGGAACCGGGGCAATCCGTTCGGCGCGGTCCGCCGTATCCACTGGTATGCGGAGATTGGGCCTACCGCTCGGGCGGGTCCCCGACGAGGCGCTGCTGGCGGGAATGGCGACGGGCGACCCGGAGATCGCCCTCGCGTTCGTCCGCCGGTTCCAGCGCATGGTCTTCGGCATCGCCATCGCCGTCGTCGGTGATCCTCAGCTCGCCGAGGACATAGCCCAGCAGGCCTTCGAGCGGGCCTGGCGTCATGGGCAGGTCTACGACTCCCGGCGGGGATCGGTGCGGACCTGGCTGGGTTCGATCACGCACAACCTGGCGATCGACGCCGTCCGCGCGCGCAGGGCGACGCCGGTCTCCCCCGAGGATCTCGACGATCTGCTCGGCCTCGTGACCCGGACGCCCGAGGAGTGGGCGCTGGCCGACGACGCGGCGGCCCGGACGCGGGCCGCGGTGGCGGACCTGCCGCCCGAGCAGGCGCGTGCCGTGGTCATGGCCGGGATCTACGGGATGACCGCACGGCAGGTCTCCGAGTACGAGGGGATCCCCCTGGGCACGGCGAAGACACGGATCAGGGCGGCGATGGGGAAGCTGCGCACGGTTCTGGAACCCGAGCGAGCCGATCATGACTGACAGGGACTGCGAGCGGCTGAGGGCCGTCGCCGAGGAACTGGCACTGGGTGTCCTCCCCGGTCAGGAGCGCTCCGAGGCCATGGCCCACCTGCAGCGCTGCCCTGGCTGCCGGGAACACGTCGAACGGCTGACACTCGTCGGCGACGGACTGCTGGCTCTGCTGCCGGGCAGCGAGCCGCCCGCCGGGTTCGAGACACGGGTGGCGCACCGGCTGGGCCTGAGCCGGCCGGCCAGTCGTCGGAGGCGGCGGCCACACGCGCTCGTCGCGGCCACGGCCGCCGCGGCGATCGCCCTCGGGTTCGGCTTCGGAGGCTGGGCCGTCGGTACCGCCATCGAGGGATCCTCGTCTCCCGCCTCGCAGAGTTCGCAGGCCACCGGTTCGGGACACGCCCTGCGCGAGGCGTCTCTGGTGACCCCCGACCACCGCCCGGTGGGACGGATCTACGCCTACACCGGCTCTCCCGGCTGGGTCTACATGACGGTCGACCTCGGCCAGGACCACCCCGGATCCGGAAACCCGTCGGGATCCGGAAACCCGTCCGGGAACGGATACCCGTCCGGGACCGGATCCGAGGCCGCGGGTCCGCGGGAGCCCTACCCGGAGTCCGGTAGGATCAGCTGCCGGCTGGAGCGGACGGACGGCACGTCGGTCCGTGTCGGGGAGTTCTCCCTGGGCGACGACGGCCGCGGCCACTGGGGAGCCCCCGCGCCGGTGGACCCGGGCACGGTGTCCGGTGCCCGGCTGCTCACGGCGGACGGCTCCGTCCTGGCCACGGCCCATTTCAGCCCACTCCAGGACCAGTGACCCGCACCGCCGCGGTCACTGGCGCCTGGCACGGCGCCCGGATCTGGCCCTGCCGAGGGCGTGGAGGTACTCCAGGGCGTCGAGGACGACGGTGTGGTCGTACCAGGCGAGCCAGCGGCCGGCCTCGACGCCAACGATCTCCAGGGCCTTGAGCTGCGCGGGAGTCAGTTCCCGCACGGGCCGCTCCAGGTGTGCGGAGACCATGCCCACGCAGACGCCGGGCGCGGCGGTCAGCGGCACGCTGTGGCACGCCCGGCTGCCCGCCCGCAGGATGGCCGACCGGGCGGCTTCGTCGAACACCGGGTCAGTGGCCACGTCCTGGACGGTCACCTGGGCGACACGTTGTGCCGCCAGCGCGCAGGCCGTGCCGTCATCGCCGACGTGCCCGAAGAAGTCGACGAAGTCCGCCGTGAGACCGGTGTGTTTCTCGATCAGCAGTCCGCCCGTCGAGCGGTCGGCGATCTGTACGTTGCCCATGTCGGTGCCGACGACGGCGAGGGTCTGGCTGAGCACCGCGCCCAGCACCTCGCCCCGGTTGGCACCCCTGCTCCGGTCGGTCTCCGCGAAGCTCAGCCCGGGCTCGGCGTGCCGGGCCCGGCGCGGAAACCACAGGGGCGCCCGCTCGTCCGGACGCGGCACGGACACCACGGCGACCGCCAGGCTGCGCAGTTTCACGTTGTACTGCTGAGAGGCCCGCTGGAGCAGGGCGAACGCGCTCTCCGCGTCCGGCAGCCCGTAGCGTTCCTGCAGCATGCCCTGGGCACGGGAGATCGTCGGGCGGCTGTGCATCCGTGCGCGGAGCTGCCGTCTCTCCTCGCGCAGCCGCTCCAGCTCCTCCCAGAGCCGCACGCGCTCCAGCTCCTCCTGGAGCTCCTCGCCGTGCGTCTCCGGCAAGGGTTCCTCGGTCATACGACATCTACCGCCTTTCTCTCGGGTCCTCGTGCCGCCCCGCAGCACCGGGCACCTCGCGCGGACGGCAGCACCGATATGGCTGCTGCCCCGTCGCGGCCGGAGTACTCCCGAAGCCCGACGCCGTCCGTCGCGTGGTGCGCTGCTGCGCGGCCCGCCCACAAGGGCTTACGGTCTCGGCATGACACTCGAACCGGAGGTGCGCGTCGCCGATGCCTCACCCGGCGCACGACCCGCGCGGATGACGTTCGCCGACCTTCTGGAACGTGCCGCGTCGCTCGTCCGCCCCGGCCACCGAGCGCTCCTCGGTGTCACAGGGAGCCCCGGCGCGGGGAAGACCACACTGGCCGAGCAACTGGTCCGGGCGCTCAACGCCGACGGGCAGCCCTGGGCGGCGCACGTGCCCATGGACGGGTTCCATCTCGCGGACGTGGAGTTGCGACGACTCGGGCGGCTGGACCGCAAGGGCGCGCCCGACACCTTCGACGCGGCCGGCTATGCCGCTCTGTTGCGCCGGCTGCGCGAGGAGGAGGACGACGTCGTGTACGCGCCGGGCTTCGAGCGCGTCCTGGAACAGCCGATCGCGGGTGCGATCCCGGTGCCGCGCACGGCCCGGCTGGTGGTCACCGAGGGGAACTACCTGCTGGTGGAGGACGGGGACTGGGCACGTGTCCGTCCCCGGCTCGACGAGGTCTGGTTCTGCGAGCTCGACGAGGCGGAACGCGTACGGCGGCTGGTGGCCCGCCACGAGGAGTTCGGCAAGGACCACGACGAGGCGGTCGCCTGGGTCCTCGGCTCGGACCAGCGCAACGCCGAGCTGGTGGCGGCGACACGGCACCGGGCGGATCTGGTCGTACCGGGGACGGCACTGCCCGACGTGGTGGTACCGGGGTCCTGACGGGGTAGCGGCGCGAGTGGTGTCGTGCCACCCCGTCCCGCAAAACGGGCTGCACCATCCGGACGGCCCCCGATAGCCTGCCGATCGTGCGTTGATCCCACGGGCGGCGTTCCGGCCGCCGCGAACGAAGTGACCGCGCCCTCCCGTACGGCGGTGAGGGCGGCCTGGCGTGTTCCCCTCCTTCGACCGCACCGGAGATCACCGCATGACACCCGAGCCTTTTCCGCTTCCCCTCACCCTTGACGCGTTCCTCGACCGTGCCACCGCCGATCCCGACGTCGTCGGGCTCGTCCTCAAGGGCTCCCACGCCCACGACGGCATGGTCACCGAGCACTCCGACCACGACCTGTACGTCGTCGTCGCCGACGGCACGGACAGCGGCCTCGTGCGGCTGCACGGTCACCGTTCCGCGGAGCTCGACCTCGTCTTCACCACGGTCGAGGAGTTCCGCCGGCTCGGCGGCCACGAGCGGTACGCGCTGGCGCGGGCCCGGGTTCTGCTCGACCGGCTCGACGGCGGCATCGCGGCGATGGTCCGCGCCAAGGGACGACTCGCCGAGGACGAGGCGTTCCGGGACGCGGCCGGCTGGCTGGACGCCTACGCCAACTCCCTCTACCGGTCGATCAAGAACGACCGCGACGGCCACCGTCTGGCCGCCCGTCTCGACGCCGCCGACGGCGTCCGCTTCCTGCTGGAGTTCCTGTTCGCCCTCGACCGGCGGCCGCGCCCGTACAACAAGTACCTGGAGTGGGAGCTGGTGCGCTTTCCCCTGCCGGGCTGGGACACGGCGGAGCTGCTCGACGCCGTGGGCCGGATCGCGTCGACCGGCGACGCGCCCCTGCAGCGACGGTTCTTCGCCCGCGTCGAGACCGTGGCGCGCGCGGCCGGTCACAGCCCCACCCTGGACGGCTGGGGCGAGGACCTGTCGCTGATGCGTCCCCCGGCCCCGCTCAGCGGTGCAGCGTCAGGACCGGTTCGCCCCGGGCATCGCCCGCCGGGTCTCCGATGACGGCGGTGAACGCCTCGGTGCGTACCGCCAGCCCGCCGGGTACGCGCTCGAAGGCGGGGGCGAAGGTGTCGCCGGGGCCGTAGCGGACCGCGAAGACGTCCAGGTCGTCCGGGGCTCCGGGCGCCGGGTCCGCCTCGAAGGCCGTGGAGGCCACGAGGTGGCTCCAGCCCTCGTCGGGGTTTCCGTAGCCGCGCGGGTCGGCGGCCAAAACGAACGCCGCCTGTTCCTGGGTGGTCTCCGAGCGGGCGTCGAAATGGTCCGGGCCCGCCGCGACCGGGTGCGTCAGGCGCAGGGGCCCCGCCGAGGACACCTCGGCCACGTCGGTCCTGCGCACGTGGTCGCCGTCGTCCGCCGCGTACGGGAGTCCGGCGAGCAGGTACGGGGTGCCGCCCAGGCGTTCGACGGCCACCGTCATCCACAGCCGGATGCCGTCCGTGACGTACAAGGACCGGACGTGGCGCAGGACGTGGTCGCGGGTGACGACCGGCTTGGTGACGAGCTTGGCGGTCAGCGTGCCGGTACGCAGGTCGCGGACCCGTACCTCGCCCATGGGGCGGCACAGCAGGAAGCCGTCGATGACCGGGCCGAAGCCGTGCTGGCGGCCCACGGCGGCGGGCAGCACGTACGTGCCCGCCGCCTCCACCAGGGACGGCGTCATCCGGCTGTCGAAGGCGACCGAGACGCTGCCCGCGCGCAGTTGGTGGCCGGCGGGTGCCGTGCCGGGAGTGCGGTGCCAGGGGGTGGTGTCCTGGATCTGCCAGACCAGCATGAACGCGAAGTGACCGTCGATCCCGCCGTCCGCCGCGACCGCGTGCCGGGCCCAGCGCGTGTCACCCCGGTAGCGGCCGAGGTCGGCGCCGACGCGGTGGCCGAAGTAGCGCAGGCCGAGGACGGACTCGAAGGCGGAGTGCTGTTCGCTGTAGCGGGGGCCTCCGACATCGAACCCGCCGGTGGTCAGGCGGGCGTCGATGTAGTGGGCCAGTGCCTCGCCGTCCTCGGCGAAGACCTCCTCACCGCTGACCAGGTGGGCCTGGGCGAGGAAGGACAGGGAGATCGGGCCGTAGTTGTTGTCGTACGCGCCGCCGTGCTCCGGGGGCAGCAGTGCGCCCCGGTCGCGGACCCGGTGGGCGCGGATCTCGTCCAGGTACAGGCTCATCGCGCGCGAGCGGACCGCCTCGGCCTCACCGGACGGAAGGTGCCCGGCGAGCATCAGACCGCCCACGACACACCCGATGGCCTGGTTTCCGGCCTCCTGCGGGTTGAAGAACGTCGCCTCGGTCAGCCAGCGCCAGTAGCCCCTGCCCAGCTCGACGAGTCCGTGGCGCTCCTCGTCGGGGAGGACGGGGTCCGCCAGGTCGACGAGGTTGACCAGCTGGAGCAGGGCCCACACCGTGCTCGGCCAGTCGCCGATGGGATGGGCGCCGGGCTCCAGGACGTACCGGGCGTACGGCAGGCCCGAGTCACGGACCCTGAGGTTCGGGTATCCGGGGTTGTCCTCGGTGAAGACCCGCTCCCGGAGGTGGAACCGGGTGCTGCGCGCGATGGCCTCCGGCAGGCGCGGGTCCTTGGTGCGCTGCCATGCGAGGGCGAGCAGGGAGGTGACGCCGAGTGAGGTGTCGCCGATGTCGTCGGCGCAGTCGGGGTGTTCGAGGTTGCCCTCCGGGGTCATCCGGGCCAGGGCCTGCTCGGTGACGTCGGCGAGGACGGCGTCGTAGGCCTCGGGGGTGTCGGGCAGGTTGTGCAGGGAGCCGCGCTGGTGGGGGAGGTGCACGCGACGGGGCGGGAGGTGCAACGGGGATCAGCCCTTCATGCCTGAGGTGGCCATGGCGTGGGTCGTGGGGGTCACACGATCGGGGTCACACGACACGTGCGGGCCGGCGGGCGCGCAGTGCGACGGTCAGTGTGTGCGGACCGAGTCCACCGACGTAGACGCGGTTCCCGGTCGTCGCATCGGTGCCGCCCACCACGGTGTAGTCCTGCCCCGGGTCGTACCGCAGTACGTCGCTCCGGTCCGGCCCGGCCGGCGGTTGGCCTGCCTCGACGTCGGCCTCGATCCGGATCTCGTCGTCACCGACCCGGTAGGTCATGGGCCCGGTCGTCAGGCACCAGCGCCCGTCGCCGATCGGTACGGCGCCCACCGGCACGCCACCCGGCCGGAAGGTCAGTTCGAGGGCCCAGGGCACCCGTGGTCCGCTGATGTCGATCCGCAGGTCGGCACCGTCCTCCCTCAGGTCCACCTCGACGCGGGTCGTGTGGGAGACCTCGTCCCGAGGCCGGTCCGGGAAGGCCATCGCGGCCGAGAAGCGTCCCTCGTCCGCCATACGGTAGGCGCCGTCGTCCCGGCGCCGGCCCGGCGGGAGCGGCTGGTAGTAGGCGGCCGACAGGGTTTCGGTGAGCCGGTACCGGTTGTCGGCAAGCTGTCGCATGTCGGCGGCGCGGAACGGGCCCAGGTCGAAGAAGCCTCGTGAGAGGCGGACCGCGTCGAGGACCGCGTCGCCGGCGAACAGCCGCAGGAAGGTGGGATTGCAGGCGAGGCCCGAGCGGATGCGCCGGTGCTCGGGAACGTCGGAGCCTCCGTACACCACCGTGTGCGCGGTGCCCGAGGCGCGTGCCGCGAGGCGCGCGGTGGTGATGTACCGGTCGCGCGGAAGTGTCTCCGCGGCCGGGGCCGGCAGGACGCGGCACAGGTCCGGCGTGAGCTGGGTCTGGGCGAGCAGGTCGGGGTCGTCGATGCCGCCCGCGGCCGCCAGCCGCGCCGCCCTGCCGAAGTCGCCCCGGCCGGTGCGGACCGCGAGCAGCCGGTAGTGCGGCAGGTAGGGCGCCAGCGGGAACGGGCGGTTCTGGTCCTGCCGTCGCGAGTGGACGGTCTCCACCGTGCCGTCCGGCCGGATGAGGTCCAGGGTGGTGGCGAGATTGTGTTCGACGGCGTCCACCAGGTCGACGCGGCCGAGCACGTCGGCCAGCAGCAGCAGCGAAGGGTTGGACACGTGCGCCGCGTAGTTGGCGCTCCGTTCCGAGTACAGACCCTCCGCGTCGATGTCGACGCCCTCGGCGAGCCACTCCTCGACGCGGTCGAGCAGCCGGTCGTCCGGGAACGACCGGTGCAGCCGGGCCAGCGCCGCGCACAGTTCCCAACGGTGGTTCGGGGTGTGCACCCCACCGGTCAGGAGACTGCCGGTGGCGGCGCCGGCGATCTCGGCGAGCGCGGCCGTGACATCGCGCAGTTCCGGCCCCGCGCCGGCGGCGAGGACGTGCGCGTCGCACACGTCGTTGACGGTGAACGCGGAGTCCGGCGGTGACTGCACGTTGTCGCCGCCGGCGAAGAGGCCGGTGGTGGTCTGCGCGGCCAGGAGGGCGCGGAGGTGGTTCAGCGCGGCGGCGACGGCCTGCCCGCTGCCGTGCAGTGCCGAGTCCGGGGACCGGTACGCCGCGACCAGGGTCTTCACCCGGCGTGCCAGAGCGCGGTGGGGCACCCCGGTGGGTTCCTCGTCGGGGCCGGCCGCCAGGGGGGCGGCCAGCCGGTCGGCGGCGCCGGCCACCGCGCGGACGAACTCGTGGTCGAACAAATGGTCGAGCGGGGCGGGCACGGTCAGTCCTTCAGTCCGGCATTGATGTCGGCGCCCATGACGTAGCGCTGGAAGACCAGGAAGATGGCGATCAGCGGGATCATGGAGATGACCGACGCGCCGAGCAGGACCGACCAGTTGATGTTCTGCGCGCCGACGATGCTCTGGATACCGATCTGCACGGTGAACTTGTTGGGGTCGTTGAGCATCAGCAGCGGCCAGATGTAGTCGTTCCACCGCCACTGGAAGGACAGGATGGCGAGGGTCAGCATGATGGGCCGGGACAGCGGCACCATGATCCGCAGGAAGATCGACAGTTCGCGGGCGCCGTCGATGCGCGCGGCCTCCACGAGTTCGTCGGGAACCGTCAGGAAGAACTGGCGGAACATGAAGCATCCGGTCGCGGTGAGCACAGCCGGGAGGATGATGCCGGCGAACGAGTTGTAGAGGCCGAGGTCGCGGACCACCAGGAACTCCGGGGCAAGCATGACCTCGGACGGCAGCATCGTGGTGGCCAGAATGCAGATGAAGAAGACCTTGAGCCACTTGTTGTCGTACTTGGCCAGCGCGTACCCGGTGCAGCAGCTGACACCCACCGTGAGGATCGTGGTGATCACGCACACGATGGCCGTGTTGATGAAGTACTGGGAGAAGTTGGCGCTGTCCCACGCTGCCTTGAAACCCGACAGAGTGGGGTTGTGCGGAACCAGCGTCAGCGGATAGGAGAACAGGTCGCTGGCCGGCTTGAAGGAGCTGAGGATGAACCACAGCACCGGCAATCCGTACAGGCACGCCAGGATCCACAGCAGTGTCGTCGCGGACACCGCCTGCCGGAGCCCACCGCTGGCCGCCCCCCGGGGCCGCTTCTTGGAGACGGCTCGTCCGGGACCGGCGTCGGCCGGGCGTGGCATGTCTGTGGTTGTCATCGGTTCTCCACCCGCCGGTTGACGATCAGCTGGATGATCGCGACGGCCATCAGGATGAGCATGAGCACGAACGACGCGGCGCTCGCGTAGCCGATCTGGCCCCGTTTGAAGCCGGTCTCATAGATGTACTGGACCAGCAGGTTGTTCGACGTTCCAGGTCCGCCGTTGTTGAGGGCGACGAACACCGGGTACTCCTTCATCGCGTTGATCGTGTTGAGCAGGATGACGATGAACGAGGTGGGCGCGATGCTCGGCAGCGTGATGCTGATGAACTGGCGCCACGGACCGGCGCCGTCGAGCGCGGCCGCCTCGTAGTACGACACCGGTACGTTCTTGATCGCCGCGATGAACAGCAGCATCGAGAAGCCCGTCCACGCCCAGGACGCCGCCATCACCACCACCAGCAGCGACAGGTCCGCGTTCGACTGCCACGGAACCTCGTGCCCGCCGAGCTTCTCGATGACGTAGTTGACCAGTCCGAAGTTCTCACCGAACAGCCACCGCCACAGGACACCCACGACGATGGGCGACAGAAGCCACGGGATGAAGAAGACGACGCGGGCGACCGACGCGCCCTTGGCGTGCTTGCTCACCACCACGTTGGCGATGAGCAGCGAGAACGCGAAGTTCAGCGGGACGAAGAGCACGGCGTACAGCAGCGTCCGGGACAGCGCGTCGTAGAAGGTGGAGTCCCCGAACAGGTTCTGGTAGTTGTCCAGTCCGACGAACTGGAACACTCCCACGCCCGTGTAGTTCGTGAAGGAGTAGACGAGCCCGATCACCGCCGGCCAGACGAAGAACAGCGCGAAGAGCACGACGTTGGCCGCGATGAGGACGAGGGGCGCAAGGGTGTACTTACTGCGTCTCCTGGGCGGGCTCGCGGACACGTCCGAGGCGCGTTTGGTCATCTTCCTGACTCCGTGCTGGTGGAAGGGATTCCTGTGGGCTCACGCCATGAGCCCGGCATCACGTGGGCGCCAGGGCCGGGCGGCGGAGTCGAGACGCCGCCGTCCGGCCCTGTGGCCTACGATCAGCCGCCGACCTGCTGGTTGTAGCCGGCCACGATGTTCTGCAGGGCCTTGTCGGCCGACTGCTGGCCGTTGATCGCCTTGCCGAGCTCCGTCTTGGTCGGGTCCTCGGTGAGGCTCTTGCCCTTCAGCACCCAGTTCGTCTGCGCGCCGTTGAAGTAGCCGGAGATCGGGTCGTAGAGCGGGATCGACTCGTTGTACAGCTTGAACGCCGCCTGCGCCGCCTCGGACTTGAAGGGGTACTTCGGGTCCAGACCGCTCTCGACCGGCAGGAACCCGGACGCCTCACACAGCTTCTGGTAGTTGGCCGGCTCGTACAGCCAGGACAGGAACTTCTTCGCGGCGGCGGAGGCGTCGGCGTTGTTGTTGAAGCCCACGGTCATGCCGCCGCTGTTGACGTCGCTGGCCTGCACCGGCTGGGCGGGGGTCGGGACGCTCGCCCACTCGAACTTCTTGATGCTGTCCGCGAAGGCGGGAACCTGCCACACGCCGGACCAGTAGGCGACCACGTTACCGCTCTGGAACATGGCCGCCGGGTCGGCGCCGCTGGTCCACACCGACTTCGGCATGATCTTGTCGTCGTTCAGTCCGACGAAGTACTTCACGGCCTTCTTGGTGGCCGCGTCAACCGAGAACTTGCCGGAGGAGTCCGCGTGGACGTACTTCCCGCCCATCTCGTACACCATGGCGCGCAGCCGGGACGGCGACTGGTCGAACGTGAGGGAGTACTTGGCGCCGGTCTTCGCGCGGACCTTGTTCGCCGCCTTGATGAAGTCGGTCCAGGTCCAGGTCTTCTGGGGCGAGGTCGGGAAGGAGACGCCGGCCTTCTCGAAGAGCGTCTTGTTGATGAACATGCCGGACGCGGTGACGTCCGAGGGGATGGACAGCACCTTCCCGGACGAGTCCTTGGCGAGGAAGTTGGCGTTGATGTTGTTGCTCTTCTTGTTGGCGATGGAGCTGAGGTCGATCAGCTTGTTCGACCAGATCGGGTCCAGCGCCGGCACGGCGGCCACGTCGGGCAGGGAGTTCGCCTGCGCGGCGTTGTGCAGCTTCGTCGTGTAGCCGTCGTAGGGGATGTTGACGAGCTTGACCTTGACGCCCGTCTCCTTCTTGTACTCCGCCACCATCTTCTTCCAGCCCGCGTCCTGCCCCGGAACCGTGGAGATCCAGAACGTCAGCGACTTGGAGCTGCCGCCCGAGCCGGAGTCCGACCCCCCGCAGGCGGAGAGCAGAAGGGCACCTGCCGTGGCCACGGCAGCGAGGGGAACCACGCGGCGTATGCCGCCGCTGAGTCGGCGGGAGCGCCGCACACCCACACTGGTCATTTTTGATCCCTTTTCGTCGTACTGGACGGAGCACGGCGCCAGCCAAGGTGGCACGGGTGCACTTTGAAGGAAATTTCGCTTTCCGGGGGCACGGCCTCGCCCGGCCGCATCGCCTTGACGGGTGGGGTCCCCGGCCATGACGGCCGATGTCGCACAAGCACGCCCTCGTGCGGCTGCCGTACTTCACGTACGGTCGGGAGGCTCACCCGGAGTCGACGTCCCGGCCGACTCAGAAAGCGCTTGTCCGGACATTGGCAGAAGCCGGCGGAGTCCGTCAATGCTTGGCCGGCACCCCATCGGTCACGTTTTGGACTCCCCGGGCCACGGCCAGCTCGGTGGCCCCTACAACGGTGCCGCTGTCGCCGAGGGCGCTGCTCACGACCTCCGTGGGCCAGCTCAGCCGGGCCAGTTCCGCCCGGACCCCGGGCAGGAGCTGCGGGTTCGATCCGACGTCGCCGCCGAGGATGATCAGGCCGGGGTCGAGGACGGCCGTCGCCGCGGCGGCGAGCCGGCCGACGTCGGCGGCATGGCGGCCGACGACGGCGCGGGCTCTGACATGTCCGGCGTCAGCGAGGGCGAAGAGCCGCCCGGGGCTCCGGGGACGCGGACCGTCGCCGTCCTGCCAGGCGTCCGCCGCCCGGCGCATCAGGGAGCGCGCGCCCAGGTGCTCCTCCAGCCCCTCGTGGCGTGGCTCGCGGCCCTCGTCCCACGGGTAGGGAAGCCGGGCCACCTCTCCGGCGGCGTGGTTCGCTCCGCGCAGCACCTGGCCGCCGATGACGACGCCGAGGCCGATGCCCACGCCGATCCGCAGGTAGCCGAAGGTGTCGCGGCCGCGGGCGGCGCCCTCGTGCAGCTCGGCGAGCGCGGCGCAGTTGACGTTGTTCTCGAGGTGGACGGGCGCTCCGGGCGGCAGGGCGACGGCCATGGCGTCGAAGGCGGGACCGGCCTTGGCGGTCGCCGGGCGCTCCCCCGCGCCCTCCCGGTCCTGTGTGGTGACGTCGCCGACGGCGACGACGACGGCTCGGAGCGGGGCACCTGCCGGGAGCTCCGCGAGGACCTTGGAGACGACCGCGGCGGCATCCGGCCGGGAGCCGGTGCCCTGGGCGAGCAGGGTGCCGTCCAGGGCGCAGCCGCGCACCTGGGTGCGGCTGGGGCCGAGGTCGACTGCGAGCACGGCGCCGGCGGCGGGGCCCAGGGCGTAGACGGCGGCGGAGCGACCGGTGCCGCCGGAGACCGTGCCCGAGCAGGCGGCGAGTCCGGCGGCCTCGAGCTCGGCCACGACGGAGGAGACGGTCGGTTTGGAAAGGCCCGCCCCGGCCGCCAGTTGGGGGCGGGTGGCCGTGCCCGCCGCGGCCAGCACGGCGAACACCGCGCGGGCGCTCTCGCTCAGGTTCATGGTCTCCCCAGTCGTACCGCGGCGATCGGGCCGCAACGGGTTCGTTCGGCATCCGTCTCCGAACCGCTTGACGCACCCTAATTCGTTAGTTAATTTCCTAACGAAGTCAAGCGGTACTCGCCTGCCGCATCCAGCAGAGGCCCGTCCCGGGGCTTCCCGAGCACTTCCGAAACCTGTGTGTCCAGGCACGGTTCGCCCACCGTCGCAAGCGTTCGCAACGACGAAAGGGGATCCGTGCAGGACTCCACGCCCGTCGCGGTCGGTATCGACGTGGGCGGCACCAAGACCCATCTCCGCGCGGGGGCGGGTTCCGGCGCCGATCACGTCCGTACGAGCAGCGGATGGCGGCCACACAACCCTGTGGCCGCCGCCGCGTGGCTGACCGCGCTGGTCCACGACGCCCTTCCCTCCGGCACGCGCCCCTCCGCCGTCGCGGTGGGCGGTCACGCCTGCGAGACGCCCCGGCAGTGCGAGGCCCTTCGTGTCGCACTCCAGGAACGGCTTCAGGTGCCGTGCCTGGTCGTCGGTGACGCCGAGCTCCTCGTGCCCGCCGCCGGCCTGGACAGGGGCGTCGGTCTCGTCGCCGGGACCGGTTCGGTGGCGGTCGGCCGGCTCGCCGACGGCAGCCCGGTGCAGGTAGGCGGCTGGGGTGCCGTGCTCGGCGACGAGGGCGGCGGCGCCGGTCTCGTCCGTGAGGCGGCACGAGCCGTGTGGGCGGCGCACGATCGCGGGGAGGCCCCCGACGCGCTGGCCGACCGGCTCGTCGCCGCCTTCGGCGTGCGTGAGGTCCCCGCTCTGGGCGCGGCGCTTGAGAGCGCCACGGACGTGTCGGCCGAGTGGGGCCGGCACGCTCCTGTCGTGTTCGCGGCGGCCGCGGACGGTTCCCTGATCGCCCGCGAGGTGATCGCGGACGGCGGCCGCGCGCTCGCCGCACTCGTCGTCCGGCTCGCCGAGCGCGGTGCCTTCGTCGACGACGTCGTGATCGCGGGCAGCACGATTCTGCGCCAGCCCGCTCTGTACGAGGCATTCGCCTCCGCCCTGGCCTCAGCCCTGCCGTCGGCGCGGCCCCACCGCCTCGGCGTGCCGCCGGTGCAGGGCGCGGTGGCACTCGCACAATCCCTCCTTCGGCCGGTCAGCCGCTGATCACCGCCGCGACACCAGGTGGTCATGAACCGGTCACGCGTCACCTCCAGTCTCTGCCCGAAGATCGTTCGAAGATCGCTCACCGTGAAAGGAGCGGCACCCGCATGCCGTCATCAGCCGGGCACCACACCACCAACCGGCGTGTCTTCCTGAGGAACTCACTCGGCGCCTCGGCGGGTCTCCTCGCCGCTCCGACCGTCGCCACGTGGTGGAAGGCCCCGGGGGCCCGGGCCGCCACGGCTCCCGCGGCCTTCGTCGACGACTACACCACCAACGTCACCTCCAACCTCACCCCCGAGACCAACGCGGTGATCCGCGCGCTCGGCGGATTCGCCGAGGTGTGGAAGACCGGAGCCGAGTGGGACACGGGCACCCCGCTCATGCCCGAGGTGCTGCGCGCCAACATGCGCTACTGCGCGCGCGTCACGGGCGGCCGCACGGACGCGCAGGCCCGCGATGCGTTCGTCTACGACCGGCAGCACCAGAGTTACGCGATGATCGCCGGGCTCGGCCCGCTCACCGAGCTGTACAAGTCGGGCGCCAAGGCGGTCACCTCCATCACGAGCGCCCCGGACGGCACGCCCTCGGGCAAGATCAACGACGCGGTGCCCGCCGACGCGCCCGCCGGTTCCGCGCTCGGCGCCGGCAGTTACGACTCGGACCTCGGACAGGTGGCCAGGCTGGTCGACGCCGTGCGCGGCCCGTTCGCCTCGGGCAACCCGGCCAAGTTCGCCTTCCAGTACCCCCGCCCGTGGCGGATGAACGAGGACAGCGAGGTCGTCGACACCGGCGAGAAGGACGCGCTCGGCTTCCCGGTGTACGACTCCGACGTGATCGTGGCTCCGCAACTGCTGTGGCAGCGCGGCACGAACGGCGAGGAGGACGGCGGCTTCCCCAGCGGCCACACCAACGCCTTCCACCTGGCCGGGCTGGCGTTCGCGTACGCGGTGCCCGAGCGCTTCCAGGAACTGGTGACCCGCGCCTTCGAGCTGAGCCACACCCGCATCATGTCGGGCATGCACTCCACGGTCGACGTCCTGGGCGGCCGCGTCATGGCCACGGCCCTCGCCGCCGCCGCGCTGGCGGACCCGAAGAACGCCGAGCTCAAGGCCGCCGCACGGAAGCAGGCCGCCGCCTACTTCCAGCAGCGGACGGGCACGACGGCCGACACCCTGTACGCGTACGCGCACTCGGCGGGCACGGACAGCGACCCGTACGCCGACCGGGCCGCCAACGCCCGCGCGGTCGAGCCCCGCCTGACCTACGTCCTCACCCGCGACGGCCGCTCCACCCCGCTGACCGTGCCCAAGGGCGCGGAGGTGCTGCTGGAGACGCGGCTGCCGTACCTGGACGCGGCGCAGCGGCGCGAGGTGCTGCGGACGACCGCGCTGCCGTCGGGGTACGTGCTGCTGGACGGCTGGGAGCAGTGGGGCCGGCTGAACCTGTTCGCGGCGGCCGACGGCTACGGCGCCTTCGACGCTGACGTGCGGGTGACGATGGACGCGGCGGCCGGCGGCTTCGGCGCGGCGGACACCTGGCGCAATGACATCTCCGGGCCCGGCGGCCTGGTCAAGAGCGGCAGCGGCTCGCTGACGCTGGCGGGCGCCAACCGGTACACGGGCGGCACCACCGTGAAGGAGGGCGTGCTGGCCGCGGGCTCGAAGGAGGCGTTCGGTCGCGGTGACGTCCGGGTGGCGGGCGGCACGCTGGCCACCGGCGACCACACCGTGCGGGTGCGCGGCGGGTACGCGCAGGCCGGCGCCCTCGACGTCACGCTCGACCGGGGCACGGATCCCGCCCTCGTGGTCGACGGTCGCGCGGTCCTGGAACGGGGCAGCTCGCTGGTGGTCCGGTTCGACGCCGAGCAGTCCCCGCGCCCCGGCAGCACGGTGGCGGTCATCGGGGCGCGGTCCCTTCAGGGCCGGTTCGCCGAGGTCACCGTGGCCGCCGAGGGCTGGCGGGCCGAGCAGGTCTTCACGGCTCACGGCCTGTCGGTACGACTGACCAGGAGCTGACGGTCGTCAGGCCTGGGATCCATCGGGCCTGGGACCCGACAGGCGGGGGGACCCGTCAGGCCTGGGTCCGGGACTCCAGGTCGAGACGGGTGTCGTTGCCGTAGACACCCGTCTCGTCGCCCCGGATGCCGTACCAGAGCTGGAAGCGGGCGACGGCCTCGGTGAGCGTGGCGTCGTAGGTGCCGCTGGTCGCACCGTTGTCGTACACGTTCGGGATCTTGCGCAGCCGCTGCTGGAGTTCGGCGACCTCGGGGCCGCTGTCGCCCTCGCGGAGGGTGCCCGGTCCGTCCGGGTCCTCGGCCTGCCGGGTGGGGGGCGCCGAGCTGGGCGCGCTCGGGGTCGGCGTCGGGGTGCTGGGGCGTGCCTCGTCGCTGGAGTCGCCGCCGGGCAGCAGCAGTGCGCAGCCGAAGCCGATCAGGGCCGCCGCGGCCACACCGACGACGACCGCGGCGCGGCGCAGATCCATGCCGCCCGCTCGCGGTGCGGAACCACGCCGCCGTGCCTGTCCGCGGCCCGGGCCCGCGCTGAAGTCCTCCCCCATCCTGACCGGCGGGAGTTCCTCGGTCTCCGGGTCGGGCAGGATGCGCTCGGGCGTCGGCGGGACGGGAACGGCCTCGTAGTCGTCCTCGGGTTCGCGTCGCGGGGGCTCCTGGCCCTCTGCCCGCGCGCGGTCCTGCTCGAACTCCCGCAGCAGTTCCGCCAGGGCCTCCGTCCGGCGGCGGCGCATGACGTAGGTGGGTTCGATCGGGCGACGCCTCGTCGTCTGCCCCGGTTCGGGCGGTGTCGACACACTGCTCTCCTTCCGTGCGAGCGGTCTCCCGCCATCCCCGAGGAGTGATACGGGGCCGCCGACCCGAGAGTTCAAACGGGGGCAGCACGTGTACCCCGGGGAGCTCAGGTCACGTGCGCCCGCTCGACGAAGCGGTCGAGGTGCTCGGGGGCCGGGCGCAGCAGGCCGTCCCGTACGGCGAGGGCCGTGGCCTCGGCACGGGAGGCGGAGCCGGTCTTGCGGAGCAGGTGCTCGATATGGCTGTGCACGGTGCGCGGGGAGAGGAACAGGGCCTGGGCGATGGCCCGGTCACCGGCGGCTCCGGCTCGGTTCTCGGCGTCCTGCTCGGCTGACACTGCTGAACGTGCCGACGTTCTGGCAGCAGATGGCCCAGGGGGCCGCACTGGTGGCGGGCGCGGCGCTCGCGTACTGGGCCAACAGCGAGGCCCTGCGCCGGTGCGGCATCGACGCGGACAGCGTGCCGCCACCGGGCGGTGTCATCGACACGGACCACGCCGGGGATCCCACCGGCATCCTGCGTGAGGCCGCGCAGCGGCTCGTCCAGGCGGCGCTCCCCTCTCCCACCGTCGCCCAGCGTCGGCAGGCCATCCGGAACGTGATCCGTGAGCTGCACACACGCGGCATCACCAGCTACACCGAGCCCGGTCTCGGCCCCGGCGGCGCCGGAACCCTGTTCGGGGGCCTGAGCACCGACAACTGGACCGCGTACGCCGAACTCGCCGAGGCCGGCGAACTCGACGCCCGCGTCAGTGTGCTGCTGCTGCCCGCGCCCATGGGCGGCTCGGCCGACGACCTGCGCAAGGGCCTGGCGGAGCTGCGCCGCCCCCGGTCCGCGGATCCTCGGGTGCTGCGCGCGATCGGCGTCAAGATCTTCGCCGACGGGGTGCCGCCGAACCGTACGGCCTGGATGAAGGAGCCGTACGCCGACGGCGGCCACGGAGCGCTGTGCGTGCACGGCGACACGCCGGCGCTGCAGGTCGACGAGCTGCACGAGATGGTCCGGATCGCCCACGAGGCCGGCTTCCAGCTCGGGGTGCACGTCACCGGCGACCTGGCCATCGACACGGTGGTGGACGCGTTCGTCTCCGCCCAGGCCCTGGCGCGCCGGCCGGACGCGCGGCACTACGTCATCCACGGCGACTTCATCGGCGCCGACAGCCTGCGACGGCTGGCCGCGAACGGCTGGGGCGTCAACATGAACCCGGCGATCAAATGGACCGTGTCGGACCTGATGGACGCGGTCGTGGGCCCCGAACGCTCGGCCTACCAGTGGCCGGTGCGGTCCGCCGTCGACGCCGGTGTGACGGTGTGCGCCAGCTCCGACGCGCCGATCACCGAACCCGACTGGCGTCAGGGCGTGGCCTCGATACTGCTGCGCGAGTCGAAGGCCGGCGGCAGGCCCAGCGGCCCCGAACAGTGCGTGCCCCTCGCCGAGGCACTGCGCGCCTACACCGCGAACCCGGCGTGGCAGGACTTCGCCGACACCTGGAAGGGCACGATCGAGCCGGGGAAGGTCGCGGACCTGTGCGTCCTGGACCGGCCTCTGCTGGACCTCGAGCCGCACGCCGTCACCGAGGCAGAGGTCGATCTCACCGTGTTCGACGGACGTGTCGTCTTCGAACGCTGAGGCCGCCCCCGGGCGAGGACGGGACGTGGGCCCGACGACCGGCGGGACCCGCCGTACAATTTGATCCCGAACGACCGGAACGGCGTGGAACGGGTCGTCCGGAGCAGTCGACGTGGACCGAAGGAGCGCCCGTGCCCGGCCAGCGATCCATCACCGAAGCCGAGAAGCTCGCCGCGGCGAAGCTGGGAGGCTTCCCGATCCGCCGGGACCAGATGGCGGCCGTGGCCAACATCTACCGGGCCGCGTCGGCGGTGCGGCAGCACCTGGAGAACTCCGTGCTCCGCGGCTCGGACCTGACGTGGACGGCCTTCGTGGTGCTGTGGGTGGTCTGGGTGTGGGGCGAGTCGGAGACACGGCACGTCGCCGAGGAGGCGGGGATCTCCAAGGGGACGCTGACCGGGGTGGCCCGCACCCTGGAGTCCCGGGGACTGGTGCGGCGGGCCGGTCACCCCTCCGACGGCCGGCTGGTCCTGCTGAGCCTCACCGACAAGGGCGAGGACCTCATGCAGCGGGTGTTCCCGGCGTTCAACGAGGAGGAGGCCTTCGTCACGGCGGGGCTGAGCGACGCGGAGTGCCGGACCCTCGCCGAGGGCCTGCGCCGGGTCGTGCTCCAGGTCGAGGAGCGGGGCGAGGAGCGGCGGCACGAACTGCTGGACGGAGCCGATCCGGCACCGCGGCGCAGCGGACGCCGCCCCAAGGCCTGAGAGCCGATCGGGGGCCGTCGTGCGAGCCGACGATCTCG
This sequence comes from Streptomyces sp. NPDC046862, assembly GCF_040704615.1. Lineage (NCBI taxonomy): Bacteria > Bacillati > Actinomycetota > Actinomycetes > Kitasatosporales > Streptomycetaceae > Streptomyces > Streptomyces sp. NPDC046862. The sequence goes on from NZ_JBEYXP010000040.1 coordinate 104,146, forward strand.
TACCGCTGGGACGCACCGGACTGCGGGTCAGCCGTCTCGGCCTGGGCCTCGCGTCCCTGGGCGGACTCTTCGCGCCCGTCCCGGAGGAACAGGCCGCCGCCACGCTCGACCGGGCCTGGCAGCTGGGCATACGGCTCTACGACACGGCACCGGTCTACGGCTACGGCCGTTCGGAGGCCCGCACGGGCGCGGCTCTGGCGAACAGGCCGCGCGACGCGTACGTGCTCTGCACGAAGGTCGGCCGGATCATCGAGCCGGGAGGCACCGATACGCAGCCGATCTGGGCGGATCCGCCGCCGGGTGTGGGGCCCCGCCTCGACTACTCGTACGCCGGGGTGATGGCTTGCGTCGAGGAGAGCCTGGACCGGCTGGGGCTCGACCGCGTCGACGTGCTGCACGTCCACGACCCCGACGAGGACTTCGGGGCCGCCGTCGGCGAGGCCTACCGGGCCCTGGCCGACCTGCGCGCGCGGGGCGTCATCGGGGCGGTGTCGATCGGTGTCAACCACGCGCCGGTCGCCGCCGCGTTCCTGCGCGCCGCCGCCCCGCCGGGACCCGACTGCGTTCTGCTCGCCGGGCGGTACAACCTGCTCGACCAGTCGGGGCTCGACGACTTGCTGCCGCTGTGCGCCGAGCGCGGTGTCGCCGTCATGGCGGCGGGCGTCTACCAGTCGGGACTGCTCGCGGACCCTCGTGCGGGCGCGCCCCACGGGTACGACAGGGTTCCCGCCGGACTGGCGGGGCGTGTGCGGGAGCTGCGGGCCGTGTGTGCCGCCTTCGGGGTGCCACCGCTGGCGGCGGCCGTGCAGTTCCCCTTCGGCCATCCGGCGGTCGCCTGCGTGGTGGTCGGCGCCCGTTCACCGGAGGAGGTCGCCGGCAGCGTCGCGTATCTGCGCCACCCGGTTCCGGCGGGCTTCTGGGCGGCCGTCAGGGCGAGGAGGCTGCTGCCCGAAGGGACTCCGACGCCCACCACGGCGTGACATGAGCTTCTGGGCCGCTGAGCCGCTGGGCCACGTCACCCTCGCCCGGCCGGGACCTTCCCGACGGGGACGGCGGGGAGCACAGCCGAGACCTCCCAGCCCCGGCCCTCCTCGCGGGGCCGGGCCTGGAGCCGGCCGCCGAGCGCGGTCACCCGCTCGGTGAGTCCGACGAGGCCGAAGCCGCCGCCCCGGGCCGCTTCCGGGAGCGAGGCGCCGCCGCGTCCGTCGTCGCGCACCACGACCTCCAGGGCGCCCGCGGCGTACCGCAGGCCGACGGTGACCTCGGTGGCGTCGGCGGCGTGACGGCGCACGTTCGTGAGGGCCTCCTGCACCACCCGGAAGGCGGCGGCCTGCACCTCGTGCGGCAGGTCGTCCGGCACCGCGGGGTCCCGGTGCAGCACGGGCCTGCGCCCGTCGACTCCACCGACCCCGTCGAAGCCGCCGACCAGATCCGTGACGGCGGCCAGGTCGCCGACCGGGCGACGGTCGGCGGGCTCGGTTTCGTCGTCGTGCTCGCGCAGGACACCGACCGTGCGGCGCATCGACGCGAGCGCCTCGGTCGCGGCCCGCTCGATGCCCGCGAGGACCGGGTCGAGCCCTTCGTGGTCGGTCGCGGCCATCATGCGGGCCACCTGCGCCTGCACCAGGATCCCGGTGACGTGGTGGGCGACGAAGTCGTGCAGGTCGGCGGCCATGGCGAGCCGTTCGGCCCGGCGGGTGTCGGTCACGGCCATCGTCCGGCGGTTGTCCAGGGTGCGGAGGTAGGCGGCCAGCCCCGCCACGCCGCCGGTGAGCAGCAGGAGAGCGAACTGCACCCCGAAGGCGCCGGCGTCGCCGGGGTCGAGGGCGAAGTAGGGCAGCATCAGGGCGAGCAGGGCGATCCCGTTGAGCGCCCCGCACACCAGCGCCCACCTGGGCGTACACGTCCGGACGGCGACCGTCAGCAGGCACAGCAGCACCGCCGCCTCGCCGGGGCCGAATCCTCCCTCCTCGCCGTCCGCGACGAGGAGCACCACGTACACGAGTGCCGCGAGGGCCGGCAGGCCGGTCCGCACGGGCGGGGTGAGCCACGCGGGCCTCCGCTCGGCGGGCCACAGCAGCGCGGTCAGCCCGATGGCCGCGACGCCGACCTGCGGCCAGACGGGGGCGTCGTTGGTGCCCTGCAGCAGTACGTCGGCGCCGCAGGCCAGGAGCAGCGCGATGACGCCGCCCCCGCGTATGCAGCCCGGCTGCCGCTGCTGCCCCGGCCGGTCGGCGTGACCACTCTCGGGGATCGCGGCGATCTTGGTGTCGTGCGTGAGGTTCACACGGATCACGGTAAACAGCGCTCGTGTCCGCCGTATCGGCCGTTCGGCCGAGGCGGCGCCGGTCGGGGGCCACTGGCACGGCCGTTCGGCCGATGCGGCCGCAGCCGGCACCGGGCGAGGCTGTGGGTCAGCCGTCCTCACCCCGACTGCGGGAGCGCCGCAGGGAAGGGAGCCACCGTCAGGCATGATGCGCTCATGACCGACCGCACCAACCGCACCGACCGCACTCCGATCCGCGTTCTGATCGCCGACGACCAGGACATGGTTCGCACCGGCTTCCGTTTCTTCCTCGACGCGCAGCCGGACATGACGGTGGTCGCCGAGGCCTCCGACGGGGAGTCGGCCGTGCGGCTGGCCCGCGAGGTGCGGCCCGACGTGTGCCTGCTGGACATCCGCATGCCCAGGATGGACGGTCTGGAGGCCACGCGGCTCCTGGCCGGACCGGACGTCGCCGACCCGCTGCGGGTGGTCGTGGTCACCACGTTCGACCTGGACGAGTACGTCTACGGCGCGCTGCGCGGCGGCGCCTGCGGCTTCCTGCTCAAGGACTCCGGCCCCACACTGCTGGCCGAGGCCGTGCGCGCCGCCGCCGTGGGTGACTCCCTGGTGTCCCCGTCCATCACGGTGAGGCTGCTCAAGCACGTGACGGCGGAGCCCGCGCGGCCCGCCGCGCCCACGGCCCCGTCTCCCCGGGAGGCGCTCACCGACCGTGAGCTCGACGTGGTCCGCCTGGTGGCCCTGGGCCACACCAACGCCGAGATCGCCGCGTCCATGTTCGTCTCCCTGTCCACGGTGAAGACGCACCTCGCGAGCATCCAGCTCAAGCTCGCCGCCCGCAACCGCGTGGAGATCGCGGCCTGGGCCTGGCAGACGGGACACGCGGGCGACCGTTCCTGAGGATCCGCCGGGACAGACGGCACGGCAACGGGCCACCACCGAAAACCGGTTGGGGTTCTGACGCGCTCCCGTCAGGATGGCGGGCGGTCGCATGTCGTGGCCCGACGGGAGGAACCGGAACGCGTGATGAGGACGCATCGGCTCGGACGCAGCGCGGTCGAGGTCACGGAGCTGGGTTTCGGCGGCGGTCCGCTCGGCGGGCTCTTCGAGCCGCTGGACGACGACACCGCCGCGGAGGCTCTGGCGGCGGCCTGGGCCGCGGGGATCCGCTACTTCGACACGTCGCCGCACTACGGGATCGGCCACTCCGAGCGTCGTATCGGCGAGCTGCTGCGGACCAAGCCCCGCGGCGACTTCACGCTCTCGACGAAGGTCGGCCGTCTGCTCGTGCCGCAGGATCCGGCGGGCCGCCGGGACGAGAGCTTCCAGGTGCCCGCCACACACCGGCGGGTGTGGGACTTCTCCCGCGACGGCGTGCTGCGCAGCGTCGAGGACTCCCTCACCCGGATGGGGGCCGATCGCGTCGACGTGCTGTTCCTGCACGACGCGGAGCAGCACTTGGAGAGCGCGCTGCGGGACGGGTTCCCGGCACTGGCCGAACTCCGCTCGCAGGGCGTGGTGGGGGCCGTCGGCGCGGGCATGTACGACCCGGCGAAACTGACGACGCTGGTACGGGAGACCGACGCCGACGTGGTGATGCTGTCCGGCCGCTACACTCTGCTGGACCACAGCGCGCTCGACGACCTGCTGCCGGCGTGCGCCGAACGCGGTGTCTCCGTACTCGCGGCGTCCGTCTTCAACTCCGGTCTGCTCGCCACACCCCGGCCCACCTCCGGTGCGCGCTACGACTACGCGCCGGCCTCATCCGAACAGCTGAGCAGGGCCCACCTCCTGGCCGACGTCTGCGAGACCCACGGCGTGACGCTCCCGCAGGCCGCGATGGCGTTCCCGCTGTTCCACCCGGTCGTCACCTCCGTCGTGCTCGGCATGCGGTCGGCGCATGAGGTGCGGCGCAACGTGGCCTCGTTCGCGGCCGCCGTGCCGTCGGGGCTGTGGGACGACCTGCGCACCGCGGGACTGCTGGACGATCGGGCGCCCACGAGCCCCTGAGGCCGAGCGTCACGAGCGGCCGGGCCCGGTGTCACGACCGACCGGGCCCACCGCTGCCGAACGAACCGCTGGACCCCGGGTCCCAGCGTCGGCGTGTCTGGTCCTCGCTGCGCTTGCTCCCGGAGGAGTGGAGCTGGTGCGGGGTGAGCCGCTCGCCCTCGGCCCCCGCCCTGGGGACCTCGTCCGGCTCCCGCATCTGCCGGGTCTCGTGGACGGGCCCTGACTCCGGCAGTGTGGGGTGCTCGCCGCGCCGGGGTGTTCGGGGCTCGCGGCGCCGTACCTGCATCCCGAGCCGGACCGCCCAGATGAGCGCGCCAACGATGACGAGCCCGGCGATGAGGACCGCGATCACACCGCCCGCGTTCGTCGCGGCTGCTTCGTACTGGTTCGTGGTCATGGGCGCCGAGTACCCCGCCCCCGGCGGTGAATACTCCGCGTACTCCGTCCGGGCGCGTCGTGGTCACCGCGCCCGGATGCCCCTCCGACGGCGGACACCGGGGCGTGGCGCGGGCGGGTTTCCCCGATGGCGGCGATAGCGTCGCCACGCCGGTCCCGGTCCGGTGACCGCCGGTCTCCTTCCGACGGGCCAGGGCACTCGCGAGGCGCTCCCCTGCTGTGCGGCACGGCTCTCCTGGCGCGGCGGGCCCGGGTGAGCCCCGTGGAGGAGGACGATGACCGAACTGTCAGAGGGCGTCCGCACACCCCGTCGGCGGACCGCCCCCACCGCCCCTCTCGGCCGCAGGCTGCTGCGCTGGGCCACCACCACCGATCACAAGGTGATCGGCCGTCTCTACATGGTCACGGCCTTCTGCTTCTTCCTGCTCGCCGGCCTGATGGCCATCGCGATGCGGGCCGAACTCACCCGTCCCGGACTGCAGTTCATGAACGAGCAGACGTACAACCAGTTGTTCACGATCCACGGCACGATCATGATGCTGCTCTTCGCGACACCGATGTTCGCGGGGTTCGCGAACGCGGTGATGCCGCTGCAGATCGGCGCGCCCGACGTGGCGTTCCCCCGCCTGAACGCGCTGTCGTACTGGATGTACCTGTTCGGCGGTCTGATGGTGATCGCGGGCTTCGTCGTGCCGGGTGGTGCCGCGGCGTTCGGCTGGTTCGCCTACGCGCCGCTGAACAGCGCCTACTACTCCCCCGGAGCGGGCGGCGATCTGTGGGTGATGGGCCTGGTGGTGACCGGCGTGTCGACCACGCTCGGCGCGGTCAACTTCATCACCACGATCATGTGTCTGCGCGCCCCCGGCATGACGATGTTCCGGATGCCGATCTTCACGTGGAACATCCTGTTCACGTCGGTCCTCGTGCTGCCGGCGTTCCCGGTGCTGACCGCCACGCTGCTGGCCCTGGAGGCGGACCGCAAGTTCGGGGCGCACGTCTTCGACGCGGCGAACGGGGGCGCCATCCTGTGGCAGCACCTGTTCTGGTTCTTCGGTCACCCGGAGGTCTACATCGTCGCCCTGCCGTTCTTCGGGGTCATCACGGAGATCGTGCCGGTGTTCTCCCGCAAACCCATCTTCGGGTACCTGCCGCTGATCGGCGCGACCATCCTGATCACCATGCTGTCCGCGGTCGTGTGGGCGCACCACATGTTCGCCACCGGTGCGGTGCTGCTGCCGTTCTTCTCCGTGATGTCGTTCCTGATCGCGGTGCCCACGGGGATCAAGTTCTTCGTGTGGATCGGCACGATGCACAAGGGGTCGCTGTCGTTCGAGACGCCGATGCTGTGGGCGACGGGTTTCCTGGTGACGTTCCTGCTCGGCGGCCTGAGTGGGGTGCTCATCGCGTCGCCGCCGCTCGACTTCCACCTCACCGACTCGTACTTCATCGTCGCCCACCTGCACTACGTGCTGTTCGGCACCGTGGTCTTCGCGATGTTCGCCGGGTTCTACTTCTGGTGGCCGAAACTGACGGGGAAGATGCTCGACGAGCGGCTCGGCAAGCTGCACTTCTGGCTGCTGTTCCCCGCCTTCCAGCTGACCTTCTTCGTGCAGCACTGGCTCGGCGAGGAGGGCATGCCCCGCCGGTACGCCGACTACCTGCCCTCCGACGGCTTCACGCTCCTCAACACGCTGTCCTCGGTGGGCGCGTTCCTGCTCGGCATCTCCACGCTGCCGTTCCTGTACAACGTCTGGCGCACCTCCCGGTACGGCAGGCCCGTGACCGAGGACGACCCGTGGGGGTACGGACGCGGGCTGGAGTGGGCGACGTCGTGTCCGCCGCCCCGCCACAACTTCGTGGCCCTTCCCCGCGTACGGTCCGAGTCGCCCGCGTTCGAGCTGCACCATCCGGAGATCGTCAAGCAGGCGAAGGAACAGGGGCTGCGATGAAGGTCGAGGCGTTCCTCTTCGGCGGCGTCGCCGTGTTCTTCGCGTTCACCGCCGCCCTGTACGGCTGGTGGTCCCGCGATCCCGCCGGGACGTCGGCACTGGTGGTCGCCTGTCTGATGGGCGCCCTGGTGTCCTTCTTCTGCGCGGTGCAGTACCGGCGCAAGGGCCGGCGCCCGCAGGACCGCCGTGACGCGGAGGTCGCCGAGGGCAGCGGACCGCTGGAGTTCTTCCCGCCGAGCAGTCCCTGGCCGATCGTCACGGCTCTCGGCTTCGCGATCACGGCCGTCGGTGTGGTCTACGGGCTGTGGCTGTTCCTCATCGGCGTCGGCGTGCTGGCTCGGGGCGTTCTGGGGATGGCGTTCCAGTACGCCCGTCGCCTGGAGTGAGCGGCGGCCTGGGCGCACCGGGCCGGAACGTGTCGACGGGCCGGTGACCGCTCTCGTACCCGCCCTCCACGGTCTGCCGCACCTCGCCGGTCTCGTCCCCCTTGTCGAGGCGCTCGCGTTCGTGGTCCAGCAGGGCGTGACAGAGCCGGCGTGTGATCAGGAAGGCGAGGATGGGCCCCACCACGAGGGCGGTGCGCAACACCACGGTCAGCGTGTTGATCGAGATACGGAACGTCTGGGCGACGATGTCGTTGCCTCCGGCCAGCAGCAGGACACCGTAGAAGGTGACGCCGGCGGCACCGAGACCGGTGCGGACGGGGCGTTCCCGCGGACGGTCGCACAGGTGCTGCTCCTGGCGCCACTCCCCCGTCAGCCGCTGCTCGACGAACGGGTACAGGTAGAGCGCCGTGAAGAGCAGCCCGGGCAGGACGACCGCCGGCAGGAGCACGTTCCACATGATGGTGTGTCCGGCGACGGTCGTCTCCCAGGGCGGGACCAGCCGCAGCGCGCCCTCCAGGAACCCCACGTACCAGTCCGGTTGGGACCCGGTCGACGCGATGTCCGGCCGGTAGGGCCCGTACACCCACACCGGGTTGATCTGGGCGACCCCGCCGAGGACGGTGAGCACACCGAAGACGATGAAGGACAGGCCGGCGGAGGAGGCGACGAACTGCGGGACGAAGGGTTTGCCGACGGCGTTCCGGTTGGACCTGCCAGGGCCCCGCCACTGGGTGTGCTTCAGGTAGAACACCAGGATCAGGTGCACGGTGACGAGGGCGATCAGCGCCGCGGGCAGCAGCAGGATGTGCAGGCTGTAGAGCCTGGGGATGATGTCCTCGCCGGGGAACTCGGCGCCGAACGCGAACATGCTCACGTACGTGCCCACAACCGGGATGGACAGCATGATGCCCTGGGCGATACGGAGTCCCGTGCCGGAGAGCAGGTCGTCGGGGAGCGAGTAGCCCGCGAAGCCCTCGGCGAGGGTGATCACGAACAGGGTGACGCCGATGACCCAGTTCACCTCACGGGGCCGGCGAAAGGCTCCGGTGAAGAAGATCCGCAGCAGGTGCAGACCGATGGCGGCGACGAAGACGAGGGCCGCCCAGTGGTGCGTCTGCCGGATGAGGAGGCCGCCGCGCACGTCGAAGCTGATGTGCAGGGTCGAGTCGAAGGCCTCCGACATGGGCACGCCGCGCAGGGGCACATAGCTGCCGTCGTAGACCACCTCCCCCATGTCCGGTTTGAAGAACAGCGTCAGCCATACGCCGGTGAGCAGCAGCAGAATCAGGCTGTAGAGCGCGATCTCGCCCAGGAAGAACGACCAGTGGTGGGGGAAGGACTTGCGCAGCATTCCGCGGCCGGCGGTGTACATCCCCAGCCGGCCGTCGACCGCGTCGGCGAACCGCTCACCGGCGGGTACGGCTCCGGAAGGCGACTGCCGCGCGACCGAGGTCCGGCGCGGCGCTCTCACGTCGCGTCCCGGACTCGGCCCGCGGACTCCTCGTACCGCTGGTGCTCCACGGTTCGCCTCCACCTGCCCGTGACCGGATCGTCCGTCGCCATCCCTTGCCGTCGAGCCGCGGGGGCGAGTACTCAGGCGCCGGGAAACACTCGCGCGGCCCGTGGACGGCACTCGTTCGGGTGCCGT